>JAJPHB010000037.1 GCA_021325525.1 Alphaproteobacteria bacterium | reverse complement strand
GAAATACGCATGATTGTTGTGCCGTTCAAGGCGTCGGCGCCGATCCAACATAAGTTAATCATGTGTCAAGTGTTGCAGGGTGAAGGCTGTCGGTTTTTTTTACACTCGCGCAATACTAGTGACGCGGAACGCGTATGAGCCTCTCGCATCGAGTCCGATCACGATCGGTTGAACGTTAAGGTTAACATCTTGGCGCGCCTTCCGGATGTCGGGCCGACTATCGCCAGCCTCTGCCCCGCCAAGAAATGTCACGACGATCTACCGTGTCGTGGCATCTTATTTGCATAGCGGACCGGTGGGGGCCAGCTGGGACGAAAACCGTACGTTGTAACGTCGGGAGGAGTCGATGGCGTCGCACGCGGCCCGGGAACCAGCCATCCTGCACTATCGGTTGTGCCGTTCGGTCGCCGCGAGCCTGCCGGGAGCGACTCTCGCCGACAGAGGTTATCGGATCATCCATTGCGGATCGCGCGCCGAAGTGCGGTTGGCGCTCCGCGTGCACGCCCCTGTCGCGGCCATCGTCAATTACGGCGACAGCGCGGATCGGATCGACGCGGTCGAGCTCGAAAGCTTCGCCGAGCTGCAGCCCGATCTGCGATGGATCGCCCTCATCGAGCCGTCGCAGGTGCGCTCGCCACTCTTCCTCGAGCTGGTGCGGCGGCATCTTCTCTATGATTTCAGCACTCTGCCCGTCGATGCCCACGAGCTCGTCTTCCAGATCCGCCACATCCGCGGGCTCCGCGAGCTGGAACGCCGTTCGGCATCATCGCAGCCCGCGGTCTCCGTCGAGCACAACCCCAGCAACGATTGCGTCGGCGCCGATCCCGGCTTCCTTGCTGTGCTGAAGGAGCTGCGCAAGGCGGCCAAAGTCAATTCGCCGGTGCTCATTACCGGCGAGAGCGGAACGGGCAAGGAGATCGCCGCGCGCATCATCCACAGCCATTCGCCCTTCCGTGCCGGGCCGCTCCTCGCCGTCAACTGCGCCGGCATGGCGCCAAGCCTCATCGCTTCGGAGCTCTTCGGCCACGAGAAGGGCGCCTTCACCGATGCGAAGGAGCAGAAGATCGGCAAGATCGAGGCGGCCGAAGGCGGCTCACTGCTGCTCGACGAGATCGGCGACCTGCCGCTCGATCTGCAAGGCTTCCTGTTGCGCTTTCTCGAGAACAAGACGATCGAGCGCGTCGGCGGAACCCGGCCGCTGGCGGCCAATACGCGCGTCATCGCCGCCACCAATGTGGACCTGCCGAAGCGGATCGCCGAAGGTCGCTTCCGCCAGGACCTCTACTATCGCCTCAACATTCTCAGCGTGCATCTGCCGGCGCTGCGCGAGCGCGGCGGCGATGCGGTTCTGCTGGCGCGGCACTATCTCGAAAAATTCAAGGCCGAATTCGACCGGCCGCATCTTCGCCTGACCCCGGAGGCGATCGAAGCGATCTTGCGCTATCACTGGCCGGGGAACGTCCGCGAGCTCATCGCGGTGCTGCGCCGTGCGGTGGTGATGGCCGAATCGAAAGAACTCGACGTCGCCGCCCTTCATATACCGGGAAACATCGCGGCGGCGGTAACGGAGACCCTCGATGCGGCGGTCGCGAAGGCGGAGCGGGAAGCGATCGCGATGGCGCTGCACAAGCACAACGAGAACGTCAACAGGGCGTCGATCGACCTCGGCGTCTCACGCGTGACGCTCTATCGCTTGATCGAAAAACACGCGATCGCCCTGCCGTCGCGGCAGCGGAACGGACACCGCGTGCTCTCGCCGTGAGCGGCGATCTTCGGACAGCCCATCGACGGTCGGTTGCAAGAGATCGATCCGAATTTACTTTTGGTTCATGACGCGATGCCGATCTTATGGTAAATAATTTCGAGTATTGCGTTCGGGGGGACGCTTATGTCCAGATCACTAGCTGTATCGGGCCTGCTCGGAATCGCACTGGGCACCGCGGTAATTCTTCCCGCCGCGGCCGATGACGACCTGGCAACGCAGCTCGCCAAGATGCGCAGCGAGATCGCGGCGCAGCAGAAATTGCTGGAGCAGCAGCAGCAGCGCCTGCAGGAGCTGGAAAAGCGCATGCAGGCGCAAGGGCCGCAGCTCCTTCCGGGCGGGCCGTTCCTCGGCAAGATTCGCGGGGCTGGGCAGCCGGGCGCAGCCGGAAACGCGCCCTCTCTCGCCCAGGCGCAGCAACAGCCCGTCGGCCAGGCGCCTGCGCAGGAGCGCCCGCAAGTGGCGGCGCTCGCCGATGTCGGCGGCGTCTTGAGCCCGCGCGGCCGCCTCACCATCGAGCCGACCTTCGAATACGACAATTCGCAGGTGAACCAGCTCTTCTTCTCGGGCCTCGAGATCGTGAACGCGGTGTTCATCGGCGGGCTCGATGCCACCAACGCCCGCCGGAACACGCTGACCGCCGGTCTCAACGCGCGCTACGGCATCACCAATTTCCTCGAGGCGAGCCTTCGCGTCCCCTATGTCTACCGGACGGACCGCCAATCCTCGGGAGTGAATACCAACACCCTCAACACGAATGTCGAAGGCCACGATCTCGGCGACGTTGAGTTCGGCCTCCATTACCAGATCAACCGGCCGAGCGAGGGCGAGGCCTATTACGTCGCCAATCTGCGCGTCAAATCCGATACGGGCACCGGCCCCTTCGACGTGCCCTTCAACTCCGCCGGCGTCGCCCTCAAGGACTCGACCGGCTCCGGCTTCTGGGCGGTCGAGCCGAGCCTCACCGTCCTCTACCCGACCGACCCCGTCGTGCTGTTCGGCAATGTCGGCTACACCTACAATATCGGGTCGACGGTCAATAAGCAGGTGGGCTCCAACTTCTTCGGCGACGTGACGCCGGGCGGCGTGCTGCGCTTCAACGGCGGCATGGGTTTCGGGATCAATGACCGCGTCTCGCTCAGCCTCGGCTACGAGCATGACTGGGTGATGAGCACCGATTCGACGGTGAACGGCGTCAAGCAGAGCTCGGACGAGCTCCAGGTCGGCTCCTTCAATCTCGGCCTCTCCTACGCCTTCACGCCGACGACGAGCGCGAACTTTACGGTGGCGATCGGCGCGACGCGCGATGCACCGGACGTTCGCGTCCTCCTCAGCGTCCCGATCGCCTTCGACCTCCTGAAGTGACCCGACGCGCCCAGGAGCGACGCGACGGTCAGGGCCCTGCGCCGGCGGCCGACCCCGTGCATCGTGTTGACGGATTGTTAACCATCTGAAACCTGCCGACCCAAGGCTGGCGACGGCCCGGCGATCAGAGCGGCGAAGCCGATTCGCGCCGTCAAGCCAGCAAAACCGCGAGCTTCCGAGGATCGTGCCCGGCCGCGCTGGGCAACGACACGCGCCGGGCTGAGCGCAAGGGCGTTTCAGCCTTGAAACAACCGGAGCGGCGCCCGTTCCGATTTCGCGATTCAGCGGAATAATTCCATTTCATATCAATAGGATAAAGTTCTGGCACGGAACTTGCTTCGAGGTCTGTGCGCGCCAGCAATGGAGCGCGAGAGCTGCGCCAGTCCCGCCGCAGTGCGCGGAGGCAGTGCAGGGAGCGACGTTCATCTTGAAGGGGTTCCACATGACAAAATACACACTTTTGGGATCAGCCTCCGCGCTGGTCATCGCAGTGAGTATGGCCTCGGCCGCCCTGGCCGATACGCAAAGCGCCGGCGCAGGCTCCGGCCTCGCGAACGACAACTCCAACGCGACCGCGACGACCGGCACGGTCGGCGGCAACGGCGCCGCGGGAACCAGCGCGCAGGGCAGGAGCCTTTCCGGCAGTGGCTTCTCTCCGACATTCGGCGCCGGGCCAGCGGCATTCGGCGGCGACGTCAACGCAAGCACGACCAGCGGCTCCTCCGCGACCGGCGGGCAGACCGCGCTCGGCGGCAGCACCAACAACAAGGCGTCAGATGGCGGCCAGCTCGCCAATGGCGGCAGCAACACCAAGAACGACGCCGATGCGAGCGGCAGCAGCGCCGCCGCGGCGGGCGGGGGCGACGCCACCAACAACACCGCGAAGAACGCTTTGCAGAACGCGTCGGACTTCCTCAATCACTCCTTCAACACGACGACGAATACCGGCACCCTCGCCGGCGCCAAGAACAACTTCATCATGCTGAGCAAGACCGAGCTGTCGAGCGAGGTCAGCGGCGTCCATATCGGCAACTCGCATTTCAGCCTTGATCCGACGAGCGGCGATGCCAGCGCCAACAATCACGGCGGCGCGCATTCCGAAAGCGGGGACGGCGGCAACGCCCATGCTCACGGCGGCAATGGCGGCGGCAGCAACACCACCTCGACGGGTGGCACGGTCACGACCGGCGCGGCTAATGGCGCCGGCGGGGCGGGCGGCGCCGGCGGCACGACCACGGGCGGCGAGGGCGAGATCAGCCATTCGGGCAACGCCGAAGGCGGCGATGGCGGCGTCCAGGTCAACAAGGGCGGCAAGGGCGTCGGCGGCGATGGCGGCGATGCCAAGGCGATCGCCAACGGGATCGCGGTCGGCGGCAGCGGCGGCGACGCCAAGAACAAGGGCACCGGCAACGCCCATGGCGGCAAGAGCGGCAGCGCCGTCGCGCTCGGCACCAGCAACGCGATTGGCGGCGACGGCGGCGACAACAAGGCGAAGGGCACCGGCAACGCCGATGGCGGCGACGGCGGAATCGCGGCCAATGTCGCGCTGAACAAGAGCAAAGGCGGCAACAGCACCGGCGGCAACGGCGGCTCGACCGGAGCTTCGAGCGCCAATGGCGGGACCGGCGGCGCGGGCGGCACGGGCGGGACCGGAGGCACCGGCGGCGCCGGCGGCGCGGCCACTGTCTCGGGTGCGACCGGCGGCACCGGCGGCGCTGGCGGCACCGGCGGAACCGGGGGCGTCGGCGGCGTTGGCGGCAGCGGCGGCAGCGGCGCCGGCAACTCCGCGAATGGCGGCGGCAGCACCGGCGGCGCCGGCGGCGCAGTCGCCAGCACCCAGGGGAGCAACGGCGCGGCCGGCGGATCGGCCAGCGGCGGCGATGTCAAACAGCACGCCGGCGACGGCGGCGGCGCCACCGCGGCGGCGACCACCAACACGACCGGAGCGGGCGGCGGCGCCTCGGGCGGCGCGGCCACAGCGACGGGCGGCGCCGGCGCGGGTGCCACCGGGGGTGCCACGACCAACACCGCGGGTGCCGGCGCAGCCGGAACCGGCGGCGCCAATACCGGCAGCAACACCGGCGCCAATGGTGGCGGCGCCACGGGCGGCTCGCAGACGGCGAGCGGCGGGGCGGCCGGCTCGGCCAATGGCGGCTCGTCTTCGGGCACGGGCGGCAGCACCGGCCACAACTCGGCCTCCGCCAGCAGCACCTCCAGCGGCTCCAATGGCGGCGCCGCTTCGGGCACCGGCGGCGCGAGCGGGGCGTCCTCCGCCTCGAACACGCAGACGGCCAGCTCCTCGGGCAACAACACGTCGAGCTCCGCTTCGGCCAACTTCTCGCTCTCCACGGGCGGGATCGGCTCGACCGTCAGCAGCCTGAGCGGCATCAACCCGGTCGCGATGAATACCGGCATTGCGAGCTCGCAGGTCTCCTCGATCAGCGTGAACGCACTCGTCGGCAGCATCAACGGCGCGGGCAGCGTCGGCGTGCACTGACCCGTGACGTGGCGGCGGGCCGGCAACGGCCCGCCGCCTCTTTCCCAAAAATCTCGATCGCAGACGGGTCGGAACGGTGAGCGCCATGTCGAGGATTTCGTCATTTGCGCGTCTTGTTGCGGCGACGCTGGTCGCTGCGGCGGCGGTGGGCGGCACGGCTCGCGCCGAGGACCCGCTCGCCGGAATGACGCCGCTCGGGAGCCCGGTCCTCATCGGCAATACCGCGAACATCACCGGGATCAACAACACGGCGACGCAAACCGGCAACACGATCAACGTCAAAGGCGGCGGCCAAATCGTCAACGGCGCCATTCAGAACAACAGCGTCGCGAACAACAGCGGGGTGACGGCGGTGCTGATGAACACCGGCAACAACGTCAATTTCAACAACGCCATGGTGGTGAACATTCTCGTCCCGCACTGACGCGAGCTCGCTGATCTTCGTGAACGACCCCGTCGCTTCAACGCGTTTCGCAGGAGCAGTCTGATGAAGATCGCGCTTCTGGCCTTCTCCGCCTTCGCCGCGCTGAGCATCACGGCGGGACCGGCCGCAGCCGACGGGATGCTCGTCGATGCCGGCGGCGATACGTTCCATGTGACGGTGACGAGCTACAAGCAGCTCCGCTTCCGCAGCGTCATTCGCCAAGAATACGATTTCAGCTGCGGCTCGGCCGCCCTCGCCAGCCTTCTCACCTACCAATACAACCGCCCGCACACCGAAGAGGACGTCTTCCAGGCGATGTGGCGCGTCGGCGACCAGGCGAACATCCGGAAATTCGGATTTTCGCTGCTCGATATGAAGACCTATCTCGAATCGATCGGCATGCAGGCCGACGGCTACCAGGTGACGCTGGACAAGATCGCCGAGCTGCAGGTCCCCGGCATCACACTCATCGAGATCAACGGCTACAAGCACTTCGTCGTCATCAAGGGAATCACCAAGGACCGCATCCTTATCGGCGATCCGGCGCGCGGCCTGCGCTCGATGAAGCGCGCGGATTTTGCGCTCATCTGGAGCGGCATCGTCCTCTTCATCCGCACCGACGTCGCGACGGCGCAGAAGAACTTCAACCCTGGCAAGGATTGGGCGGCGCAAGGACGGGCGCCCATCGGCACCGCCAATGCCGGGCTCGAAAGCATCGGCGCCTTCACGCTGAACCTGCGCCCGCAAGGATCCTTCTGATGGCCCCCGGAACGGCCGGACGGCTTTTCCGGAACGCCCTCACCGCGTCGACGGCGCTGGCGACCCTCATCTCCTGCTCCGGGCCGTCGCCGACGGCGAGGCAGGCGGCGCCGACGCCACCGCCCGCCTTCGACGAGAAGCAGCTCGCCGCCGCCAAGATCGACGTGAAGGAGCTCGGCGAGCTGCGCGGCGGCATCATGGTCAGCACGGGAATGGGCAATCTCGATCTCTTGATCGGGATGCAGCTCGACACGGGCGCCGGCGCGGATCACGTCGTCACGAATTTGAATTTGAGCAATAATGGGCAGTTCATACCGGTGTCGTCGCAAGTGGTGGTGCTGCCCCCGACGCCACCCAATGTGACGAGCCCGACGGCCCCCCTTGTTGTGGCTCCGGCAGCGCCGAACCTCATCCCGCCGACGCCACCCGTCGTGACGACCCCGACGGCGCCCAGCCCGACCAATCCCGCGCCGCCAACTCTGGCGAATCCTGCGGCCTCGAACGTCCTCGCGGCGCTGACCCTGTCGCCGGGCGGTGTTTCGGTGAGTGTCCCGAGCGGATCCGCGGGAACGGCACCCACCGCGCCGAGTCCGAGACCCGACGCGGCGAATCTCGCCACTTCGGCGGCGAGCAACGCTCTCGGCCTCACAAGCGCGTCGGCCGCGAGCGCATCCACGGCCAGCGCCGCGGCCACGGCGCGGCTCGCCAGCGCGGCGCCTCCTGCGGCTGGCGGGACGGCGCCCAACACGCAGCCGCAATTCACGGTGACGGGCCTCGGAACCGCCAATTTCAAGGCAACGCTCGGCGACCCGAACACGACGCAAATCGTTCAGCAGCTTACCGGCGCCAACATCACCACGATGGTCTCGAACCGCGTCAACGGCATCGACGTCAATCAGACCGCGACGCTGAACATCACGGCGAGCAATTTGGCGCAGCTCTCGAACCGGTTCCTCGCGCAGGCCTTCCTCAACCGCTTCGCGGCGCAGACCTTCCCGCGACGGTGAGCGGCTCGCGCTGGGTGCGACGCCATGGCTGGCAAGGGGCGAGGCGGAAACCGATCCGCCATGGGGCCCGCCGCATCGCTTTCTTCCGAGATTCGCCCCTATTCGCCGCGGCGAATCATCGTCATTTGGCTCTCGTGCTCGGCGACGCTCTGGGCGGCGCTGGTCGCCCTCGCCCTGCTGATCTTCGATTCGTAAGGGGCGCGACCAGGCGCTTCAGGAGCGCGGCCGGAAGCGGTCGGGCGTCAGCTCCTCGCGCTTCACATGAAACGTGCCGTTGGTGGCGATGAGCAAACAGGCGCCCGGCCGCGTATGGTCCTTGACGAGGCTGCGGTCGCAGAGATCCAGCGCGTCGCGCTCGGCAGCCTGCGGCGACGGGCTGCTCCAAACCCAGTAGTAGCGGTAGGGTTCGTTCGAATCCGGCGCGATATTGGCTGCCAGCGCGCGGTTTGCGGGTCGGGCCATGTATTGCTGGACGACGTTGTTCCAGCCCTCGACCGAGGGCGTCACCGCGGGGGTCGAGGAACAGCCCGCAACCGAGGCCAGCAACGCGAGCCCCGCAGCCGTTTTGAGACGACCCATGGAGGTGCGCTCCGATCTCGCCGTGCCGTTGAAAATCTCAATGGAGGATCGCGGTTCTGTCAAGTACGAGACCGGAAAGTCCTCGGACGATCCCCCGGGGTTCAACGGATCGCGTCTTCCTCGCGCCGGAGCGGCTGCGTCCAGCCCGTTGCCGTCTGCTGCCAATAGGTTAGCTCGTGCCCCGCCGCCTTGGCGAGGCGCCAGCGCTCGCGCGCGGCGAGGACCGCGGCCTCGTCGCCCCCGTCGAAGAGATCAAGGCAGCGCCGATACGCGGCAAGGCGCTGCGAGCTCATCCCGTCGGTCAGCACCAGCATGTCGGCGCCGTTCGGGTTCTCGTCCGCATCGGTGAGCCAGACGGGCTGCCGGGCCGCTTCGCCGTCGCGGCGCGTCCCATGCGGCAGAAAGCTCGCCTCGTCATAGGTCCAGAGCAGCGCGTCGAGATGCTCGACGCGCTCGGGCGAACCCGCCATGACGATGATGCGGAAGCCGGCGGCGAGCCCGCGCTCGAGGAGCTTCGGCAAGGCGCGCTCGAGCGGCGTCGCCGTCAGGTGATAGAAGCCGATTTCTGTCACAGCCCCTCGCCCTGTCCTCTGGGAGGGGCTTGCGCGGCGCCGATCGCGTCAGCTCTCATAATGCTGAGCGACGAAATGGTCGAGGAGGCGGACACCGAAGGCGGTGGCGCCTTTCGGCACGGTCGGCGCATCCTTCTTCGACCAGGTCGTGCCGGCGATGTCGAGATGCGCCCAAGGCGTCTTGTTGACGAAGCGCTGCAGGAATTGCGCCGCGGTGATGCTGCCGCCGGCCCGGCCGCCGCCGATGTTCTTCATATCCGCGGCGTCGCTGTCGATCTCGCGGTCATAAGCCTCACCCAAGGGCATGCGCCAGAGCGGCTCGCCCACCGCCTTGCCGGCGGCGATGAGGCGCTCGGCGAGCTCCTCGTCATTGGCAAAGAGCCCAGCATTCTCGTGGCCGAGCGCGACGATGATGGCGCCGGTCAGCGTCGCCAGATCGATCATCAAGCGCGGTTTGAAGCGGTCCTGGCAATACCAGAGGACGTCGGCGAGGACGAGGCGCCCTTCGGCGTCGGTGTTCAGCACCTCGATCGTCTGGCCCGACATCGAGGTGACGATGTCGCCCGGCCGCTGCGCGGTCCCGGACGGCATGTTCTCGACAAGCCCGACGAGGCCGACGGCATTGACCTTGGCCTTCCGCCCGGCGAGCGCCTTCATGAGGCCCATGACGACGCCGGCGCCGCCCATATCCCACTTCATGTCCTCCATGCCGGCGGCGGGCTTGATCGAGATGCCACCGGTATCGAAGGTGACGCCCTTGCCAAGAAAGGCGAGAGGCGCCGCGCTCTTGGACCTGGCGTCGCCCTTCCACTGCATGATGGCGAGCCTGGGCGGCCGGGCGCTGCCCTGCGCGACGCCGAGGAGGGCGCCCATGCCGAGCTTCTTCATCTTCTTCTCGTCGAGAATCTCGACCTCGACGCCGTCGTCTTCGAGGTGCTTTGCCTGCTCGGCGAGAGTTTCAGGATAGATGATGTTGGCGGGCTCGGAGACGAGGTCGCGGGTGAAGAAGACGCCGTCCGCCACCTTGTCGAGGCGCTGATAGGACCGCTTGGCGGCCGCGGCATCAGCCGCGAGCACTGTGAGGCGCGTCATCGTCGGCTTCTGCTCCGGCTTCTGTTTCGTCCGGTAGCGGTCGAAGCGGTAGGAGCGCAGTCTTGCTCCATAGGCGAGATTGGCCGCGCATTCGGCCGGCGGCGGCGCCCCCTCGACGGCGTCGATCAGCACCGCGGCCTCGGTCTCGCCGGCGGCGTTCAGATGAGCGACAAGCCCGCCGCCGAGGCTCTGCATCCGCATCGCATCGATGGCGCTCGCCTTACCCAAGCCGGCGAGCACGATGCGCGACAGCGGCAGGTTGGCCGGCGCCAGCACGGCCAGCAGCTCATCCTTTTTACCGGTGAAGCGGCTGGCGGCAATCGCCCGGCGGAGGCTCCCGCCCGTCCGCTTGTCGAGATCGGCGGCGCTCTCCGTCAACTTGCTCTCTTCGAGGACGCCGACGACGACGGCGCCGGTCTTCGGCAAGGCGGGCTCGGCAAATGAGATCTTCATGCATTCCCCTCGAAGGATGGCCTTTGGCCGGCGACCGCCAGACGCGCCCGCACGACGCCATCGGCGATAGACGCAACGCGCGCGCAAGTCAATCGCCGGCTCGTGGGCGGTGTGCGGGCGGTCCAGCGCCGGCGCGCAAATTTGCGCCTAGGCGCGGCCGATGAGACCCCTATAATCCGCGCCGATGGATCGGCTCACTCGATATGTGCTGCGTCAGAGCCTCGGCACCGCCTTCTTCATCACTGCGGCGCTGACCGCGGCCATCTGGCTGACCCAGTCGCTGCGGCTCGTCGACCTCATCGTCAATCACGGCCTCTCGGCCGGGACGTTCTTCTATCTCGGCGTCCTGACGCTGCCGCGCTTCATCGAGATCGTGATGCCGATCGGCATCTTCATTGCCGTGCTCTTCACCTACAACAAGCTCATCGCCGAGAGCGAGATCGTGGTGATGCGTGCGGCCGGCCTCAGCCAGTTCGGCCTCGCCAAGCCGGCTCTGGCGCTGAGCGCGCTCGGCATGCTCCTTCTCTTCAGCCTCTCGGCCTATTTCCTGCCGGCTGCGAATCGCGCGTTCAAGGATCTGCAGTTCCAGATCCGCAACAAATTCGCGTCCGCCGTCATCCAGGAAGGCACCTTCACGACCATCTCGGAGAATCTCACCGTCTATGTCGAGGCGCGCGAGCCCAATGGCGAGCTCACGGGTTTTGTCGTCCAGGACGAGCGCGACCGCGCCAAGCCGGTGACGATCGTCGCCGAGCGTGGCGCCTTCGTCCCCGGTGCCAGCGGCGCGCGCATCCTGCTGATCAACGGCAATCGCCAGCAGCTCGACCGCGCCACGGGCAAGCTCTCCGTCCTCTCCTTCGACAAATACACCCTCGACCTCGACGCCTTCCACGACGCACCCGAGGCGCGCGTTCGCGAGCCGCAGGAGCGCTATCTTCCGGGCCTCTTCTTCGCGTCCGATGCGACGAAAAGCCCCGAGCTTCGCCGCGCCCTCCTCGTCGAAGCCAATCAGCGCCTCGTCACCCCGCTTACCGCTTTTTCCTTCAGCTTTATCGCTCTGACGGCGCTTCTCTGCGGCGAGTTCAACCGCCGCGGCCAGGCGCGGCGCATTCTCCTCGCCGTCGCCGTCGCTTTCCTCTTCCAAACCGCCGATCTCGGCCTGCGCAACCTCGCCAACCGGACGCCAGCGGCGATTCCCCTGCTTTACGTCGACGCCCTGCTGCCGGTGATCGTCGGCGGGCTGCTGCTGTTCCGCGATCCGCGCCGGCAGCCGGCCCGCGCCCCGCGATCCGCGGCGCCGGCCATGTGACGCAGATCGCCGCTATGCCCATCGCCAAGACATTGTCCGCCTACCTCGCTCGTCAGTTCCTGACGTGGTGCGGCGCCGTCTTCGCGATTATGGTGACGATCACCTTTCTCCTCGACTATCTCGAGCTCATCCGGCGCGGCGGCACCCATCCGCAAGCGAGCCTCGGCATGCTGCTCGAGATGGCGGCGCTCAAGCTGCCGCACATGGCCCAGGAGGTTTTGCCCTTCGGCATTCTCTTCGGGACCATGCTCGCCTTCTGGCGGCTGACGCGGACCAACGAGCTCGTGGTGGCCCGGGCCGCCGGCATATCGGTCTGGCAGTTTCTGACGCCGCCCGTTATGTTCGCGCTCGTCATCGGCGTCTTCGCGGTCACGGTATTCAACCCGATCGCCTCGACGACCCAGGCGCTCTTCGAAAACATGGAGAGCCGGCTGCTGCGCAACTCCAACGACCAGTTCGCGCTGTCGCGCTCCGGCTTGTGGCTGCGCGAAACGGACGAGAACGGGAATGAGCGCATGCTGCATGCCGAGCGCTCCGGCCAGGGCGATGTCGTGCTCGAGAAAGTGACGATCCTCTTCTTCCGCAGCGTCGAGCGGTCGGGCACCCGCATCGACCAGTTCGCCGGCCGCGTCGATGCGGAGCAGGCGCGCCTCGCGCCGGGGCACTGGGACATCAGCGCGGGCACGCGCTGGCAGCAGAACGGAGAGCAAGAGCCGTTCAAGCATCTCGAATTGCCGACGCTGCTGACGCCGCGCAAGATCCAGGACAGCTTCGCCTCGCCCGAGACGATGTCCTTTTGGGAGCTGCCGGGCTTCATCCACCTGCTCGAAGTGTCGGGATTTGCGACGCAGCGCCACCGCCTCTATTTTTACGCGCTGCTGGCACGGCCCTTCCTCCTCTGCGCCATGGTCCTCATCGCCGCCACCTTCAGCCTGCGCATGCAGCGCCGCGGCGGCGCGACGCTGATGATCGTCGGCGGCGTCGTCACCGCCTTCCTGTTGTTCTTTCTGTCCAACATCGTCTTCGCCCTCGGCCTTTCGGCCACGATCCCGGTCGGGCTCGCGGCCTGGACTCCGACGGGCGTCGCGATGCTCCTTGGCCTCACCCTGCTTCTTCATCTCGAGGACGGCTGAGCGAATATGCGCGGGGGGCTTCACGCGGCCGGCGTGCTGGCGCTGGCGGCGCTCACGCTGACGCTGGCCGCCGGCCCCTTGCCGGCGTCGGCGCAAACGCCGCCGCCGAAGGCGCAGGCGCCACCGGGCGAGCATGGGCGGCGGTCGGCCCGCCCTTCGGCGCCGATCCTCTTCTCGGCCGACGAGGTGGAGACCGATGAGGTGCTCGGCCTCATCGTTGCCAAGGGACATGTGCAGATCAGCGAGGGCATGCGCACGCTCCTCGCCGACACCGTCACCTATAACCGCAACACCGACACGCTCACGGCTTCGGGTCATGTCAGCCTGCTGGAGCCGACGGGCGAGATCCTGTTCGCCGACTTCGTCGAGCTCGAGAACCATTTCGAGGACGGCTTCATCAAGGACATCCGCATCCTGCTCAGCGACCGCTCGCGGCTTGCCGGAAACACCGGGCGCCGCATCGCCGGCGAGCGCATCGAGATCCGGCGCGGCGTCTATTCGCCCTGCGATCTCTGCCGTTCCGATCCGACGCGTCCGCCGCTCTGGCAGATCCGGGCCGAGGAGATCGTCCACGACAAGGAGACGCAGACGATCGAATACCGCGATGCCGTGCTCGAGCTGGGCGGTTTCCCGGTGCTCTATACGCCCTATCTCGCCCATCCCGATCCTTCGGTGAAGCGCCGCAGCGGCCTCCTGCCGCCCAGCATCGGCTTCGGCGGCAATCTCGGCGTCCATGTCGCAACGCCCTTCTACTGGGCGATCGCGCCCGACCGCGACGCCACCTTCACGCCGATCTTCACCACCGATGCCGGCCAAGTCGTCGCCGGCGATTACCGCCAGCGCTTCTCGGACGGCACGCTCCACCTCGCCGGCAGCGTCAACAACGGGCAGCGGCCGGAAAATGACGCGCAAGGCACGGTTCGCGGCCATATCTTCGCCTCCGGCCGCTGGGATCTCGACCCGGTCTGGCGCACCGGTTTCGACATCGCGCGCTCGACTGACCAGACCTATCTCCAGCGCTTCCATTTTGGCGGACCGGATAATTTCCTGACGAGCCGCCTCTACGCCGAAGCCTTCCACCAGCGCAGCTTCCTCGGCATAGACGGCTATTCCTTTCAGCCGCTGCGGCAGGGGGTAAGCGACAGCAGCCAACCCATCATCCTGCCCGTCGCGCGCTATGATTGGCTCGGCCAGCCAGACGAGTATGGCGGCCGCCTCAATTTCGATGCGAACTTCCTCGACCTCAACCGCTCGCGCGGCACCGGCAGCCATCGCCTGTCGCTCGGTACGGGCTGGACGCGCCCTTTTGAGGGGCCGATCGGCGATCTCTACACCTTCACGGCGACGGCGCGGGGCGACGGATATTATTCCACCGACCTGCAGCTTGCGCCGGGCGAGCGCGCACAGGATCCTCTCGCTGGGCGCGTCTTCCCGCAGCTCGGCCTCAAATGGCAGTATCCCTGGGTGCGGCGCGGCGAGAACTATCAGCAGCTCATCGAGCCCATCGCCGCTGTCTTCGCCGCGCCGCGCGGCGGCAATCCGGCGACCATCCCCAACGAAGACAGCGCCGCCTTCGATTTCGACGATACCGACCTCTTCGTCGGCAACCGCTTTCCCGGCCTCGACCGCGTCGATGGCGGCGAGCGCGTCGACTACGGTCTGCACGCGGCGATCTACGGCGATCACGGCGGCAGTTCGAGCCTGCTGGTCGGGCAGAGCCGCCGCTTCCAGAACGAGGGCGGGTTTCCCGCGAATTCCGGCGCTTCGGGCAAGCTCTCCGATTTCGTCGGCCGCATCGCCGTGTCGCCGACGGGCTATTTCGATGCGAGCTACCGCTTTCGCCTCGACAAGGACGATTTTCGGCCGCTCCGCCAGGAGGTCACGGTCGCCGGCGGGCCGGAAGCGCTGCGCCTCTCGCTCAGCTACATCAAGCTGCCGCCCGACCTCCTCAGCACCGACACGAACAATCGCCAGCAGATCACCGTCAGCGCCGCCGCGGAGCTGTCGCGCTATTGGAATCTGGGCCTGGCGACAACACGCAACCTCGTCGCCAATCCGGGCACGGTTTCCTCGAGCATCGTGGCGACATACCAGGATGAATGCCTGGCCTTCGTCACTTCGCTTTCGCAGTCCGGCGTCACCAACCGCGACGTCAAATCCGGCGTCTCGCTCGTTTTCACGATCGTCTTCAAAGGCCTCGGCGAGATCAACGCCCCCGCCTTCTCGACCACGGGGTTCTAATCAGCCCGGACGCCAGTAAGGCTCGATTCCGTAATTCCGGTAGAGCGCGGCGAGCCAAGCGCTGCCGATGCGGCTCGGCGGTTCGGGCCGCTGCAAGGGCGGCACTTGCCGCAGCCAGAAGGTCTCGACCGCGAGGCTGTAGCCCCGCGGGCTGGGTACGAGGATCTGAACTGGCACCGGCAACCACGCCTTGGGCGCGCGCAATCCGCCCTCGGCGACGAGCACATAGGCCACCTGCCGAGACGCGGTGTCGAGCAGGACTTCCGCGATCTCGCCCAGCGGCCGGCCGTCCTGCGTCGCGACACTGACGCCGGCCAGCGCGTTGGCGGAGACGAGAACCGGCGGCCCGACGGTCTCCGGCGTCGCCGGGTTGGAGGGCAGGCGCAGCGCATCGGGCGGCGGCGGCAGATCGCGCTGCAAGGTCGGCGGCGGCTCGCTGCCGCCGGAGGCGGCGGCGAAATCCAGGATCTGGGCTGCCACCTCCGGGCGGATGGCCGAGGCGAAACCGTGGATGCGCGGCGCTTCGAGCAAGGCGCTGCGGTCGAGATCGAGGCGGAAGGCGTGCGCCTGCGGGATCGGGCCGAGCCGCGCCCACGGAACGACCGGAACGGCGTCGCCCGATGCGAAACTGCCGCTCGGAACGTCGCCGATCATGGCGTAGCGGATGCGGCCGGTCGCGGGATCGACCAGGATGTGGGCAAGCCGCCCCGCCCTCTCGCCGCGCCGATCCAGGACTGGGCGGCCGGCAAGATCGCTGGCCGGCACGACGGCGATGGGCGGACCGGAATCGACCGGCGGAATCGGCGCCGAACGCTCGGCCGGCGGCACGCCGGCGGCGAGCGCCGGCGAGAGGATGGGTGCGAGCATGAGCGCGGCCAGGAGCTGAGATCGTAGCGGCATCATCGGCGGCTCCGCTGTCGAGCGGCGATATCGCCAGATGAACGCCGCGCGCCGCCCCCGATCGCCATGGCCGCGATCCGGCACGAGGACAAAATCTGTCGCATATCGGCTTGATCTCGGCGCGGAGCGCGCGCGAGTATCGGCGAATATCGCAGGAACGGCGCCGTCGCGCCGGGTTCGCGCGCGGGGAGACAGGATGAAATCGCATGTCCAGGTCGCCGTCATCGGCGGCGGCGTTGTCGGCGCCAGCGTTCTCTTTCATTTGACGAAGGCGGGCTGGCGCGACGTCGTCCTCATCGAACGCGACGAGCTAACCTCGGGCTCGACCTGGCATGCGGCCGGCGGGATGCACACGATCAACGGCGATCCCAACGTCGCCAAGCTTCAGCAATACACGATCAACCTCTACAAGGAGATCGAAGAGATTTCCGGGCAGTCGACCGGCATCCATATCACCGCCGGCGTCATGCTCGCGGGCTCGAAGGAGCGGATGGACTGGCTGCGTCTCGTCCAGGCGCGCGGGCGCTATCTCGGCATGCAGACCGAGCTCATCTCGATCGACGAGGCGGCGAAGCTCTTCCCCATCCTTGACAAGCGGCATTTCGTCGGCGCGCTCTACGATCCCATCGAGGGTCATGTCGACCCCTCCGGCGTCACCCACGCTTATGCCAAGGCAGCGCGGGTGCAGGGCGCCGAGATCTACCGCTTCACCCGCGTCACCGATTTGAAGCCGCGGCCGGACGGAAGCTGGGACGTCATCACCGAGAAGGGCAATCTCCACGCCGAGCACGTCGTCAATGCCGGCGGCCTCTGGGCGCGCGAAGTCGGCCGCATGGTCGGCCTCGAATTGCCGATCCTCGCTATGGAGCACCAGTACCTCATCACCGAGGAGATCCCGGAAGTCGTCGCCTTCAACGAGAGCGAGGGCAAGGAGATGCTCCACGCCGTCGATTTCGAAGGCGAAATCTACATGCGCCAGGAAGGCAAGGGCATGCTCATGGGTACCTATGAGCGCGCCGGCGTGCCGTGGTCGCCGAAAGAGACGCCGTGGAACTTCACGCATGAGCTTTTGCCGCCCGACCTCGACCGCATCGCGCCCTCGCTCGAAGTCGGCTTCAAGCACTACCCGGCAATCGAGCGCGCCGGCATCAAGAAGGTGATCAACGGCCCCTTCACCTTCGCGCCCGACGGCAATCCCTTGGTCGGCCCGATCCGCGGCCTCAAGAATTTCTGGGTCGCGTGCGGCGTCATGGCCGGCTTCAGCCAGGGCGGCGGCGTCGGCCTCACCCTCTCCAACTGGATGGTGCATGGCGACCCCGGCGCCGATATCTGGGGGATGGACGTGGCGCGCTTCGGCGACTGGACGACCATGGCCTATACCAATGCCAAGGTCCGCGAGAATTACTCCCGCCGCTTCCAGATCCGCTTTCCGAACGAAGAGCTGCCGGCGGCGCGGCCGCTGCGCACCACTCCGCTCTATGATCGCCTGAAGGCGCGCGGCGCCGTCTTCGGCGTCAGCTTCGGCCTCGAATATCCGCTGTGGTTCGCGCCGGCCGGAACGAAGGCCGAGGAAGAGGTCACCTTCGCCCGGTCGAACGCGCATGGCCCCACCGCCGCGGAATGCCGCGCCGTCCGCACGGCGGTCGGGGTCATCGAGACGGCGAGCTACGCGAAATACGAGGTGACGGGCGCAGGCGCGGAGGCGTGGCTGTCGCGCCTTCTCGTCAACCGGGTGCCGCGCCCCGGCCGCATTCTCCTCAGCCCGATGCTGAACCCGGCCGGCAAGCTCATCGGCGACTTCACCGTGGCGCGCCTCGCCGAGGACCGCTTCTACGTCTTCGGCTCGGGCGCGGCCGAGGAATACCATCTGCGCTGGTTCGCGGCGCAGCTTCCAGAGAGCGGCGTGCTGCTGCGCTCGCTCCGGGCGGAGATGGCGGGGCTTGCCATCGCCGGGCCGCGCTCGCGCGAGCTCCTGCAGCGGTTGACGCCGGAGGATGTCGGCAACGCCGCTTTCCCCTTCCTGTCCTTCCGCCGCATGGAGCTCGGCACCGTCCCGGCGCTCGTGGGTCGCCTCACCTTCACCGGCGATCTCGGCTACGAGATCTGGGTCCGGCAGGAATTCCTCGTCGCGCTCCACGATCTTGTCCTCGATCGCGGCGCCGATCTCGGCCTTGCCCATTTCGGCTCGCGCGCACAGAACGCGCTTCGCCTCGAGAAGAGCTGGGGAACCTGGGCGCGCGAGTTCCGGCCGATCTATGGACCCGTCGAGGCTGGGCTCGACCGCTTCGTCGATTTCGCCAAGGGTCCCTTCATCGGCCGCGACGCCGCTATGAAGGAGCGCGATGAAGGACCGAAGCGGCGTCTCGTGACGCTTATCGTCGACGATGCCGGCGCCGACGTCATCGGCGACGAGCCGATATCGCACGACGGCAAGGCCGTGGGCTGGGTGACCTCCGGCGGCTACGCCCATCATGCCGGCAAGTCCGTGGCGCTCGGCTATGTTCCGGCCGAGCTGGCGCGCGCCAATTCCGGCTTCGATGTCGAAATCCTGGGCGCGCGCCGCCCGGCGATCATCGCCAGCGAGCCGCTCTTCGATCCGCGCGGGCTCCGTATGCGGAGCTGATCGCCCCGCGCCGGTGCGTTCAGCCTCGCTTCGCCTCCGCGACGCTGCGATCGCCGAGCACGTCCTCGACATAGATCATCCGCGTCAGCACGAGACCGGCAGCGACGAGCGGCGTCGCCAAGGCGAGCCCGAGGAACCCGACGAGGACCCCCAACACTGCCTGCGCCGCGAGGGTGAGCGCCGGCGGCAGATGCGCCGCCCTCTTCTGCACCAGCGGCACCAGAATGTACCCTTCGAGCGAATGGATTCCGACGTAAAGCAGGATGATCCAGATCACCAGCTTCGGATCGGTGGTGAGAGCGATGAGCCCCGGCGGAAACGCCGAGATGATCGTTCCGACATAGGGAACGAAGGTCAGGATACCGGCGAGCGCGCCGAGCGCCGCCGGCAGCGGCACGCCGATGATCCACAGCCCGATCCCGGTGCAGAGGCCGATCGTCGTCATCGAGAAGAGCCGGCCCATCATCCAGTACCAAAGCGTCGCCGCCGTTTCTTGCAAGATCGTCCGCGCACGCGCGCGCCGATTCATCGGAAACAGCCGGATGAAGCCGTTCGCATAGGTGTCGGGCTCCGCCGCCGTATAGAGGCCGATGAAGAGGAAGATGATGACGCCGACGACCACTTCGATCGTCGTCGTCGCGATGCCGAAGATGCTGCCGGCGATGCGGCCAGCGCCGCCGCCCGAGGACACGATATTGGTCGGGTTCACGTGAGCCAGGATGTTCTTCACCCACGGAACCTTTTCGAGGGATTGCTGCAGGCTGTGGAACGCGGCCGGGAGGCGCTCGGCGAGCTGGTTGATCTGGCTGTTGATCTGCGCGTTGAAGAACCAGCCGATGCCGGCAAGGATGATGACGATGCCGAGGACGACGAGCGCCAGCGAGATGCCGACCGGCAGGCGCGTCCAACGCGTCACGAGATCGGCGAGCCCGCGCAGGAAGATGCCGAGCAGCAGGCCGGCGAAAATGATGAAATCGATCTGGACGGTGAGCCAAAGGAAGAGGAGGACCAGCGCGACGATGACGGCGTTGCGCAGGATCGCGGCTCCGATCGTGCGCGCGCCGCGCTCGCCTTGCGCCGGCGCCACGGTCGCCGCCCGTTCGACGCGAACTGTCTCGGCCACGCTCAGCCCCGATTGCGCTGGTCCGCCCACGACCCGGTGCGCTGATCGTGGCTGGCGGCGATCGAACTCATCATTTTCCGAACAGCGCCGGGCGCTGCCCTGTTCCGCATATCCGGCTCAGCGCGGCTCCTCTCTCTTGCCGGGGCTGCGCGGATCGAGCCCGGCGATACGGGGAGGCGTCTGCGGCGCCGGCACGAAGCCGCCTTGCAGCATGACCGGCAGGCCGGAGCGGCGCAGCATGCGGAAGATCGTGAAGAGCGCAACGGCGGCGAGCGCGCCGCCGATATAGAGGAAGAGGCCGTCGGGTCCGACGGCCCCCATCACGGCAGCGGCCGCCGTCGGCCCGGCGCTGGCGCCGAGGGCCCAGGCGAAGAGCAGGCCGCCGCTCGCCCCGACGAATTCCTTCGCCGAGATGTAGTCGTTGGTCTGGCCGGCGCCGAGCCCGTAAAGCGGAGCGGTCAAGCCGGCATAAAGGAAGGCGAGCGGCAGGAGCGCGGCAAAGGTCTCGGCACCGATGGCCACGATGCCGCCGGCGAGGAGGATCGCCGCCACGATCGAGCCCAGCATGACCGGGCGGCGGCCGAAGCGGTCCGAGAGAAGGCCGATCGGGAATTGCGCGACGAGGCCGCCGACCAGCGCCGTCGCCAGCAGCAGCGAGAGCCGCGCCGCGCCGAGGCCGATTCTCTCGCCATAGACCGGGAGGAGGCCGTAGAACGCGCTGTTGACCAGCCCCGAGGCACAACAGGCGACAACGCCGAGCGGCGAGATCACGAAGAGCCGCCGCACGCCGAAGCGGGCCCGGTCTGCGATCTCGGGATTGTTCACCTGCGTCAGCGCCATCGGGACGAGGGCGGTGACGAAGCCCATGGCGATGAGAATGAAGAGGAAGGACTGCGCCGGGTGAGCGAGGTTGAGCGCGAGCGGCCCGACCGCGCTCGCCGACCAAGTGGCGAAGAGATAGGCGCCGAAGATGCGGCCGCGCGAGGCGCTGTCGGCCTTGGCATTGAGCCAGCTCTCGGCGATGAGGAACGAGCCGGCCATGGCGTAACCCGTCGCCGCGCGGAGCACGCCCCAAACCGGCGCTGACGCGGTCAGCGCATGCAGGAGCACGCAATCGGCGGCTATCGCCGCGAAAACGGTGAAGGCGCGGATGTGGCCGACGCGGTCGACAATGCGCGCGGCGCTGAGCGAGCCGGCGAGAAAGCCGAGGTAATAGGCCGAGGTGATGAGGCCGATCGTCGGCGTCGCCACCGAGCGCTCCGTCAGCAACACGGTGATCAAGGGAGCGAGGGCGCCAAGCGCCAGCTGCGCTACGGTGATGCCGAGGAGGACGGGCGCGATCGAGTGCAGGCGAGCGAGCATGTGCGTCTTTTTCGGGATCGCGGCCAGATGCTCGCCGCGCGCCGGACCTTACCCTCGACGACGCGGCACTGTCACGCCCGCCAGCGCTGCGGCCGAGCGCCGCGCCCTCAGGGCGGCAGGTGGTGAGAGCCCGGGCCGCGGATGATCGTCACGCCCGAGGCCGTCGTCTCGACGGTGGGCCGCTCCTCCTCGGCCGTCGGCCGGGGCATGGACGGCGCCGGCGAAGAGCTGGGCGCGCCGATGATGACGATACCGGGCGCCGGTGCGGCGACGCTCCCCTCAGTGAGCGGCAGGCCGACGAAACCGAAGGTGCCGTCGAAAGGCGCGAAGGTGTTGAAGCCAAAGCGACGGAAGCGGTGGAGATGACGGTGCGGAAAGAAGGTCGGCGCGAAGACGAAGGGCGAGCCGAACCGGCTTTGAAATGTCACCTGACCGGCGGTGGCTCCGGTGGCGAGAAGGACAGTGAGAGGCAGGGCAACGAGCATCGGCTTGGCGCGCATCGGTAAACCTCCTCCAAGGACTCCACGGGGCATCGGGTGAACGATCGAGAGCTCCCTCCGTGACAGATCCGCGCGCTCAGTGCGCTGCCCGCATCGAGCGCTCCATGATTGCGAGGACAAAGGCCGAGGCGAGGAAGGTCAGATGGATGATGACGAGCCACATCAGCTTGTCGTCCGGCACATCGACCACATCCATGAAGGCGTGCAGCAGGTTGATCGACGAGATCGCGACCACGGCCGCCGCCACCTTCAGCTTGAGCGAGCCGGCATCGAGCTTGCCGAGCCAGGCAAGGTTCCTTTCGGCCGCCACCACCTCGAGCTTCGAGACGAAATTTTCGTATCCGCTCAGCATGACCATGACGAGCAGCCCGGCGACAAGGGTGAGATCGATGAGCGACAGAGCGTAGAGGATGATCGCGGTGCTGTCGGCCGCAGGCAGGCTCGCCGCCATATGGGAGAGCTCGCGGAAGAACGCCAGGGCGATGACGACAAGGAAGAGAGCGAGGCCGAAATAGAGCGGGACGAGCAGCCATCGGCTCGCAAAAAGCGTCCGCTCGATCAGCCGTTCGATCCGGCTCAAACGCCCTCCTCGGCGCCGTGCTGGCTAATACATTCCTCGCCTCGCGGCGAGGTTGTCAAGGCAAGCGCTGAGTCTTGATCCCTTTCAGCGACCCCCCATCAGGTGGACACGGATCCGGGCGAATTCGGTCAGCCGCCGAGCGCTTCCTCGAAGGGAAAGCTGGTGAGCAGCGCGTAGCCGGTCGCCGTCACCAAGACCTGCTGCTCCAGCTTCACGCCCTCGGTCCCTCCCTCTTCGCCGATATAGCTCTCGATGCAGAGGGTCATGTTTTCCTGCAGGACGCCGTCATAACCGGAGCTCGCGAGGTCCTGCGCATGCGCGACCTTCGGCCACTCATCGGCGAGACCGACGCCATGGGCGACGCAGGAATAGCGGTTGGCGGCGTAGGCGTTGGGGATGCGCCACGCCTTCTCCGAGAATTCGGCGAGGGTGATGCCCGGTTTGACCAGCTCGATATTGTGGTGAATCTGCTCCATCGCGAGGCCGAACAGCTTGCGCTGCTCAGGCGAGGGCCTGCCCGGGCCGCAGAAGAAGGTGCGCGAGAGATCGGCGCAGTAGCCGAAGGGCCCGATGAGGTCGGTATCGAAGCTGACGAGGTCGCCCGGCCGCACGATGCGGTCACTCGCCTCCTGGAACCACGGATTGGTCCGACCGCCCGAGGAGAGGAGCCGGCACTCCATCCACTCGCCGCCCATCCGCATGTTGGTGTCGCTGAGGATCGCGAAAAGCTCGTTCTCGCTGATGCCGGGCCGCAGCGCCTCCCGCATCCGCGCCATGCCGGCCTCGCAGACGGCGATCGCATGGTTGATGCAGACGAGCTCGTCGGCGGATTTGACGGCGCGCGCCAGCTCGATCGGCTCCTGAGCGTCGTGGATTTCGATGCCGCTCGCGGCGATGTGGTGGGCGCCGAGCGGGTCGAGATGGTCGAAGGCGATGCGCCGGCTGCCGCCGCCGCGCTCGCGGATGACGGCGATGATCTCGTCGGCCCAGGCCTTGGCCTTCTCGGCCATGCGGCTGCCGGCGGCGAAGAAGAACCAGGAGCGAGCGGGCCGCACCTCCGCGATCGTCTCGAGCCCGTCCGCCAGATGCTCGCAATTATGGAAGTCGAAGAGGATGGCCTTGCCCTCGGCCGGAACAAAGGCGTAGCGCGCCGGATTGTGCAATGTCCAGACCGCCATGTTCCGGCTGCCCGTCGCATAGCGGATGTTGAGCGGGTCGAAGAGCACGGCGCCGCCATAGTCGAGGCGGCGCAGCTCCGCCTGAAACCGGCCCATCCGATAGGCGCGCAGCCGCGCCATGTCGGGCTGGGCGCTGTGGTCGGCAAGCCCCAGCCCGATCGATTTCCGCGCCCGGCGCAAGCGGTCCTCGGTCATGTTTCCCCCTCCCCCGTTTCGCATCCCCTCTCCCACCAGCGAGAGAGAGCCTTACGACTGTCCTTGCAGCCTCCCGCGGTACTCCGTATTCGCCTTGCGGAAGCTCGGGTCGGAGCCCAGGACGTAATGCTTCGACATGTCTTCGCTGTAGCGGCTCGCCGGCGGCTTGCGGCCGAGCGCCTCGGCCATGGCGCGGATATGGTGGGGCGCGGCGCCGCAGCAGACGCCGAGATAGCGCACCCCCATCGCATAGGCGGATTTGGCGAACTCGGCGATTTCCCAGCGATTGCAGGTGAACGGGTCGAGGCCGGTCGGAAACGGCCGCTCGCGCGGCAGGCAGTCGCAGCCGGGGTCGGTCAGCGACTGGAAATTCGGCTCCTTCGGCGTCGTCCGATACGGCACCGGCAGCGCCGCCACCGGCACGCTGACCGCCCGGCGCACCGCCTCCAGCAACGGCAGCATCGTCTTCGGCCCGCGCGAGCAATTGAGGCCGACGACATCGGCGCCGGCATCTGCGACGCGCGTGCACGCTTCGGCGACGGGCCAGCCCTCTCGCGTCGCGTCGACCGCGTGGATCGCGAGCGTCACCACCGCCGGGCGCTTCGAGCATTTCTTGAGCGTCTCGGCCGCCAGCACCGCCTCGCCGCCGAAGCTGTAGGTCTCGCCGACGATGTAGTCGACCTCCGCCTCCTCCGCCCAGCCGATCTGCTCGGTGAATTGCCGGCGCACCTCGTCATGCGCGGCGCGGTCGTCGGGCACATAGACGCTGGTATTGCAGATGTTGCCGGCGACGAGCGAGCCGTGCTCGGCGGCGACTTCCTTGGCAATCGCGAGCGCCTTCCGGTTCATCCGCTCGAGATCGGCCTCACGGCCGATGACCCGCAGCTTCTCGCGGTGGGCGTAATAGGTGAAGGCCTCGACGACGTCGGAGCCGGCATGGACGAACTCGCGGTGAAGCTGCGCCACGAGCTCGGGATGTTCCAGCACCACCTCCGGCACGAAGGCGCCGGCCTGGAGATAACCGCGCCGCTCGAATTCGAAGAGATAGCCTTCGGCGCAGATGACCGCGCCCGCGGCGAGGCGTTCGAGCAAACCCTGATGCGACCCGCCCCTCTTCTCCGCCATGTCGCTCTCCAAATTGAACCGCGGCCTCAGCCGTGTCGAGCTTAGAAAGATCGGTCGGGCGCGTCACGTCCGGAAACGACAGAATCTGCCATCCGAGCGTCCCTTCGGCCGACGCGTGCCGATCGCGGCGTGATCTTCGGGCGACTCGTCTGCCGGAACCATGCCCCGGCGGCACCGGTTGATCGGAGGCGAAACGACGGAGGTGGGCATGGCAGACACGGTGGGCAAGCGGCTTTGGGCGATTCCCGAGGGTTATATTCCGGGGCACAGCACCGGCTCCGGAGCGGCGCTCCTCAGCCATGAGGCGGCCTGCATCCTCAATGCCGGCGAGCGCGACGCGCATATCGAGATCATGCTCTATTTCACCGATCAGGAGCCGGTCGGCCCTTATCATGCGACGGTGCCGGCGCGGCGGACCGCGCATTTGCGCTTCAACGATCTGCGCGAGCCCCGCCCGGTGCCGCGCGATACGCCCTACGCCTCGCTCATCTCCTCCGACGTGCCCATCGTTGTCCAGCATACCCGGCTCGATTCGCGGCAGGCGGAATTGGCGCTGCTCTCGACGATCGCCTTCCCTGTCGAATAAGAGAGCCCGAATGAAGCCAAGAGACGCTGATAATCTCCGGTCGCATTGGATTGGAATCACTTGACGATCTGGACCTGACGAAGGGAGGAACCGGGGCGCTGCGGCTCTGTTAGGCAAGGGAGGCCTCATTACGCATCGGAGCCGGTCAGCGCCATGTCCGCGTCGAAACCCCTCGTCACTGCAGCCACCCTCCTGCTCTTCGCCCTTGCAGCGCTGCCGGTGCCGACGTGAGCGCAGCAGACGAACCCCGCGACGGGCGGCTCGCTTCGCCTCAAAAACAGCACGCCGGCCATGGGCGAGACCCTGGGCCAGCTGCGCGCGACGCAGGTCATGGGCAAGGAGCTGCACGACAGCACCGATGCGCCGGCGGGGACGATCGATGATCTGCTCGTCGATCCGGGCAGCGGGCGCGTCGTCTCGGCCGAGGTGACGCTGGGCGGCCCGCGGGTCACCGGCAACCAGCACGTGCTGATCGCGTGGACGCAGCTTCGCCCTGACACCCCTGTCGGCGCCGGCTACCGCGTCGACCTCACGCCGCAGGCCCTCAACGCCGCGCCCAATTACGGCGCCGAGGCGGCGAGCCGCAGCGGCGACATCGACGTGAAGACAGGGCTGCTCGGGCGCGAAGCGGTGAGCGCCAAGGACGAGACGCTCGGCACCGTCGCTGACATCGTCTTCGAAAAGGAAGACGGCAAGGTCGATTTGCTGCTCGTCTCGGTCGGTACGGGCGTGCCGGGTACCAACCTGCCGCGCGCGGTTGCCTGGGACAAGCTGGCGTTGCCGCAGAAGCAGGACGGGAAGCTCGTCCTCAGAGAGAGCCCGCAGCAAGTCGCGTCGGCGCCGCAATTCGGCCTCAAGGCGCAGCGCCGCCCCGGCGAGGCCTCGCCGCCGGCGCCGGTGCCCAGCCAGCAGAATGCGCCGCTGCAATTCGGCACGGTCGCGCCGAGCCAAACCCCGAAATGGCCGCGGTGAGGACTGGCTGCCCGCGCATTGACAGCAGCGAGGAGGAGCAATGAAAGCGGTGGTCTTTCACGGCGTCGGCAAGATCAGCCTCGATGACGTCCCCGAACCCAAGATCGAGGCGCCGACGGACGCCGTCATCCGCCTCACCGCAAGCGCCATCTGCGGCACCGACCTGCACATGGTGCGCGGCACCATGCCGGGAATGAAGCCGGGGACGATCCTCGGCCATGAAGGCGTCGGCGTCATCGAGGCGCTCGGCAAGGAGGTGCGCAATTTCTCCATCGGCGATCGCGTCGTCATTCCCTCGACGATCGCCTGCGGCTACTGCTCCTATTGCCGGGCCGGCTACTTCGCGCAATGCGACAACGCCAACCCGCATGGCCG
>JAJPHB010000008.1 GCA_021325525.1 Alphaproteobacteria bacterium | reverse complement strand
CGACGGCGGCGAGGATGCGCGCCCAGCCCGGCGCCCGCGCCTTCGCCTGCGCGATCTGGCCCGGCAGCGCCGCGAAGAGCGCCCGCTCGCGCTGCTCGGGATCGCGCGTCTCGAGCCCATCGTAATATTGATCTGCCGGGGGCATGCTCCTCCTGGCCTCACGCGCCGAAGGACCCTCTCCCGCTTACGGGAGAGGGCAAGGTGAGGGGGGCTGATCGTGAGGGAATGCCCTCACCCCGACCCTCTCCCGCACGCGGGAGTGGGAGAAGGCAGGGGCAAGTGTTCGACCCCCGCATCACGCCAGCCAACGCTTGCGGCGCTTGTAGTGCTTCACCTCGCGATAGCTCTTGCGGCCGCTGGCGGAGAGGCCGAGATAGAACTCCTTCACATCCTCGTTGGCGCGCAGACTCGCGGCATCGCCGTCGAGGACGACGCGGCCATTCTCGAGAATATAGCCGTAATCGGCGTAGCCGAGCGCGATATTGGTGTTCTGCTCGGCGAGGAGGAAGCTCACCCCTTCCGCGCGGTTGAGGCGGCGGACGATCTCGAAGATCTCCTCGACGATCTGCGGCGCCAGGCCCATCGAGGGCTCGTCGAGCAGGATCATCCGCGGCCGCGCCATCAGCGCGCGGCCGATCGCCACCATCTGCTGCTCGCCCCCCGATATATAGCCGGCGAGGCTCTTCCGGCGCTGCTCGAGGCGCGGAAAATAGCGATAGACGAGGTCGAGGTCGCGGCGAATCTCGGCGCCGCCGCGGCGCGTGAAGGCGCCGGTCAAGAGGTTCTCCTCGACCGTGAGATGGGCGAAGCAATGGCGCCCCTCCATGACCTGGATGACGCCGCGGCGCACGAGGTCGTTAGGCGACAGCCGTTCGACGCGCTCGCCGCGATAGAGAATGGCGCCCTTCGTCACCTCGCCGCGCTCGGCGCGGAGCAGGTTCGAGATCGCCTTCAAGGTCGTCGTCTTCCCGGCGCCGTTGGCGCCGAGCAGCGCCACGATCCGCCCCTCGGGGACCGCGAGCGAGACGCCTTTCAGCACCAGGATGACGTGGTCGTAGATGACTTCGATGTTGTTGACGGAGAGGAGAGCGCCGCCCGCATCGGGGCGGGCGGCGCCGTCAGTGCCGGCGAGAACGGCCAAGGCGCCCCCGTCGCGCCTCAGGATTGCGTCTTTGAGCAATCGCGCGGCGTGATGTTCTTCTCCTTGGCATAGGCGAGCGCCGATGCCTTGTACATGGGATCGAGCAGATCATGGTGCGGCTCGATCCAGTCCGAGGCGTATTTCCAATGCGCGCCGTCCCATTGCTGCATGCGGACGAGGCCGTGCCCGCCATGGTTCTCGCAGCTGATCTTCATCGGCGCGATCAGCCCCTCGGCGCCGAGCTCGGTGATGCGCGCCGCGGTGAGGTCGAGATTCTCGAGGCCCCAGCGCACCTGCTCGCCGGTGAGCGGCTTGTTGCCGAATTTCTTATGGGCGGTGTGGAGGGCCTCCATGTCGTAGAGCGCGTTGATGACGCCGCGCACATAGAGCACCTCGCCGATCTTGTCGACCTTGGTCTTTCCCTGCCCCTTGTCATAGAGGTAGTGCTTGATGTCGCGGATGACGCCGAAATCGGTGCCGGTGCCGTGGAAGACGGCGGCCTTGTAGCCGATTCCGGCCTTGCCGGCGGGAGCGACGTCGGGCTCGGCTCCGGACCACCAGATGCCGATGAAATGGTCCATCGGATAGCCCACCGCCGCGGCCTCCTTGATCGCCGTCGAGTTCATGACGCCCCAGCCCCACATCAGCATCCAGTTGGGGCGCTTCTGGCGGATCTGCAGCCAGGTCGCCTTCTGGTCGATGCCGGGCGGCGAGACGGGGAATTTCTCGAAGGTGAAGCCGTCGAGCTGCGCCAGCTTCTCCAGCGTCGCGATCGGCTCCTTGCCATAGGCGCTGTCGTGATAGATGAGGCCGATCTTCTTGCCCTTCAGCTTGGCGACGCCGCCTTCCTGCTGCGCGATATAGGTGATGATGGCGTCGGCGCCTTCCCAATAGGTGACGGGATAGGTGAAGACATAGGGGAAGACGGGCCCGTAGCTCGCATCGGCCCGCCCGTAGCCCATCGAGACGATCGGGACCTTGTCGGCGGTGGCGCGCTCGATGAGGGCGTAGGTGATGCCGGTCGAGAGCGGATCGACGAGGGCGGCGCCGGTCGGCCCCTTGCCCTTCAGCCGTTCATAGCATTCAACGCCCTTGTCGTTGTTGTAGCCGTCCTCGCATTCCTCATAGACGAGCTTGACGCCGTCGACGCCGCCGTCGCGCGCGTTCAGCATGTCGAGGTAATCGGCATAGCCGTCGGCGAAGGGAATGCCGTTCGGCGCATAGGGCCCGGTGCGATAGACGAGGCGCGGAATGAACTGCTCGTTCTGCGCCCATGCCGCGGCCGCGAAGCCGCCGCACAGCGCGGTCGCGCCGGCGAGCGCGCAGATTGCGGATTTGATGAATGTCATGCGAGACCTCCCGAAATCTCCGGCCCTTTGCCGGCCGGTGCGGCGCTTGCCGCGCCTTGTGCGAACCCTATCACTCTGCGGCGGCGGCGCAAAGCGCGCTCCTCGCGGCGCCGCCTTTCCTCCTCAATGCGGGAACGGCCAGAGCCGCAGCTTCTCCTTGCCGATCTGCCAGAGCCGGGCGAGGCCGCGCGGCTCGGCGATGAGGAAGAGGATGATGAGCCCGCCGAAGATCATGTCCTCGAGATTGGTGAGGACATTGACCGGCACCGGCAGGCCCAGCGCCTCGCCGCCGCGGTCGAGCAAGATCGGCAGCAGGGTGATGAAGGCGGCGCCGAGGAAGGAGCCGAGGATGCTGCCGAGCCCGCCGATGATGATCATGAACAGAATCTGGAAGGAGCGGTCGATGTCGAAGGCGAGCGCCTCGACGCCGCCCGTATAGATGAAGGCCCAGAGCGCGCCCGCGATGCCGACATAGAAGGAGCTGACGGCGAAGGCGGAGAGCTTGGCATTCAAGGGCCGGATGCCGATGATCTCGGCGGCGATGTCCATGTCGCGGATCGCCATCCAGGAGCGGCCGAAGCGGCCGCGGACGAGGTTCTTGGCGGCGAGCGCCAGGATGGCGACGAAGGCGAGGGTGAAAAGGTATTTGGCGACGGGCGAGGCTTCGGCGCCGGTCACGGTAACGAGGCCGAGGGCGGCGCGCGGCGGCGCGCCGATGACGCCCGACGGGCTATAATTGCTGAACCAGGGCAGCTTGTTGAAGAGCCAGATGAGGAAGAACTGCGCCGCCAGCGTCGCGACGGCGAGGTAGAAGCCCTTGATGCGCAGCGAGGGCAGGCCGAAGACGATGCCGACGGCGGCGGCGACGAGCCCCGAGAGCAGGAAGACGAAGACGATGTCGAGGCCGGGAAGCGCCGTCGTCAGCTTGTAGGCGGTGAAGGCGCCGACCGCCATGAAGCCGCCCGTGCCGAGCGAAAGCTGGCCCGCATAGCCGGTGAGGATGTTGAGCCCGATCGCGGCCAGCGCGAAGACGAGGAACGGGATCATGATGGTCAGCAGCACATATTCCGAGGCGACGAGCGGAATGGCGATGAAGCCGAGGGCGAGGAGGATCCAGAAGGCGGCGCGGTCCTGCGGGATCGTGAAGATCGCTTGGTCGGCGGCGTAGCTCGTCTTGAACTGCCCGGCCTCGCGGTAGAGCATCGCCTCGCCCCTAGACGCGCTCGATGATGCGCTCGCCGAACAGGCCCTGCGGCCGGAACAGCAGGAAGACGAGCGCCAGCACATAGGCGAACCAATCCTCGATGGCGCCGCCGAAGGCGGGTCCCCAGAACACTTCGGCGACCTTCTCGCCGGCGCCGACGATGAGGCCGCCGACGATGGCGCCGGGGATCGAGGTGAAGCCGCCGAGGATGAGGACCGGTAGCGCCTTGAGGGCGACGAGCGCCAGCGAGAACTGCACGCCGAGATTGGTTCCCCACATGATGCCGGCGACGAGGCCGACGATGCCGGCCACCGACCAGACGATGACCCAGATCGTCTTCAGCGGGATGCCGACGCTGAGCGCCGCTTGATGGTCGTCGGCGACGGCGCGGAGCGCGCGCCCGATGCTCGTCTTCTGGAAGAAGAGGGCGAGGCCGGCGACGAGGAGGCCGGCGACGGCGGCGGCGGTCAGGTCGAACTCGTTGACGAGGACGCCGCCGATGATGAGCGGGTCCTTCGGCAGCCCGATGTCGAGCGTCTTGACGTCGCCGCCCCAGACGAGCTGGCCGAGGCCGGTGAGGAAGAAGGTGATGCCGATCGTCGCCATGAACAGGATGATCGGTTCCTGATTGACGAGCGGCCGCAGCACGACGCGCTCGATGACGAAAGCGAGGGCGATCATGATGGCGACGGTCGAGAGCAGCGCCATGACGAGCGGCATGCCGAGCTGGAGCTGGCCGACGAAGCAGAGCGCCGCGAACAGCACCATGACGCCCTGCGCGAAATTGAAGATGCCTGAGGCCTTGTAGATGAGGACGAAGCCCAGGGCGACGAGCGAATACATGACGCCGGTCAAGAGCCCGCCGATGACGACTTCGAGCAGGAATTCGGGATTGTCGGCGATGGCGCCGATCGGGTCGATGACAAGGGCGTGCAGGAGCTCCATCGCGTCAGCTCTCGTGAGCCCCTCTCCCCGTCGGGGAGAGGGAGGGGCCCATCGCACAGCGATGGGAGGGTGAGGGGGTGGCTCTCTCGCGCGCCATATCGAAAGCACCTGGGCCGCGGCGCGTCCCCCTCACCCCGACCCTCTCCCCGACGGGGAGAGGGGGAAGAACGTTGAAGAGCCGAAGAACCCTCTCACCCATGGCTTACCCCCAGATAGGCGTCGATGACCGCCTGGTCGGCGCGCACGGCATCGGGCGGGCCGTCGGCGATCTTGCGGCCGTAATCGAGCACGGCGACGCGGTCGGAGATGTCCATGACGACGCCCATATCGTGCTCGATCAGGGCGATCGTCGTGCCGAACTCGTCATTGACGTCGAGAATGAAGCGGCACATGTCCTCTTTTTCCTCGACATTCATCCCGGCCATCGGCTCGTCGAGGAGCAGGAGCTCCGGCTCCATGGCGAGGGCGCGGCCGAGCTCGACGCGCTTTTGCAGCCCGTAGGGGAGGCGCCCGACGGGAATCTTGCGGATCGCCTGGATTTCGAGGAAATCGATGATCTTCTCGACCGCCTCGCGGTGGGCGAGCTCCTCGCGCTCGGCGGGGCCCCAATAGAGCGCCTGCCACAAGAGGCCCCTCTTCATGCGCAGCAGCCGCCCCGTCATGATGTTGTCGAGCGTCGTCATGCCCTTGAAGAGCGCGACGTTCTGAAAGGTGCGGGCGATCCCTTGCGCCGCCGCCTGGTGCGGCCGCATGGCGCGGCGCGTCTCCCCCTTGAAGGTGATGGTGCCCTGCTGCGGGTGGTAGAAGCCGTTGACGACGTTCAGCATCGAGGTCTTGCCGGCGCCGTTCGGCCCGATGATGGCGAGGATCTCATGGCGGCGGATGGCAAGGCTCACCCCCCTCAGCGCCTTGACGCCGCCGAAGCTGAGGCTGATCTCCCGTGCCTCCAGAAGAGGCTCGCCGAGCGTCTTGCCGTTCTGCATGGCGATCAAGAGCGTGCCGCCCTGTCCTTCGACTCGGCTCTTCGAGCCGGCCCAGGACGAGGGTGACCTCGGGCTGCGGCAATAAGACGACCCTTATCCTGCGCCACCGCGCAGCGGTGAGTCGACGGATAAGGCCGCAGGCTTCGTGTCTTCGTGTCTTCGTCGTTCAAGCGTGCCTGCCCGCCCCTCAGCTCGCCTTGCGCAGCGGCGGCGCTTCGCGCGCGAGCGGCAGGCACGCCGCCTCGCGGATCGCGAGCTCGGCGCGGATCTGACCCTTGCGCCCGTCCTCGAAGCGCACTTCGGTCTCGATGCGGACGCTGGGCGCCGTCGAATAGAGTGCCTCGACGAGCACCCGGTAGCGCTCGGCGATGAAGCCGCGGCGCACCTTGCGCGTCCGCGTCAGCTCGCCGTCATCGGCATCGAGCTCCTTGTGGAGCACGAGGAAGCGCCGGATCTGCGAGCCGGCGAGCGCGGGTTCGGCGGCGAGGTCGCGATTGACCTGCTCGACGCAGCCGCGCAGGAGCTCGCCCACCGCCTCGTTGGCGGCGAGTTCCTGGTAGCTCGCATAGGCGATGCCGCGCCGCTCCGCCCAATTGCCGACCGCGGCGAGGTCGATGTTGAGAATGGCGGCGACGCTGTCGCGGCCGTTGCCGAAGGCCACCGCCTCCTTGATGTAGGGGAAGAATTTCAGCTTGTTCTCGATGTATTTCGGCGCGAAAAGCGTGCCGTCGGCAAGGCGCCCCACATCCTTGGCGCGGTCGATGATCTTGAGGTGGCCGCCCTCGGCGAAGAACCCGGCATCGCCCGAATGGACCCAGCCATCGGCGCGCTTCGCCGCGGCCGTCGCCTCGGGATTCTTGAAATAGCCCTGGAAGACGCCGGGGCCGCGGTAGAGCACCTCGCCGCTCTCGTCGATCTTGATCTCGACTCCCGTCGCCGGCGTCCCCACCGTGTCCGGCCGCACCTCGCCGTCGGGCTGGATGCAGAGGAAGACCGAGCATTCGGTCATGCCGTAGAGCTGCTTCACATTGATGCCGAGCGAGCGGTAAAAGGTGAAGATGTCGGGGCCGATCGCCTCGCCCGCCGTATAGGCGAGGCGGATGCGGCTGAAGCCCAGCGCGTTGCGCAGCGGCCCGTAGACGAGGAGCTGGCCGAGCGCATAGCAGGCGCGGTCGAGGAGGCCGACCTTCTGGCCGTCGAGAAGCCGCGCGCCGACGCGCCGCGCCACATTCATGAAGGCGTGGAAGAGCCGCCGCTTCAGCCAGCCCGCATCCTCCATGCGGATCATGACCTGCGTCAGGATATTCTCGTAGATGCGGGGCGGCGCGAAGAAATAGGTGGGCCCCAGCTCGCGCAGATCGAGCATCACGGTTGCCGCCGATTCGGGGCAGGAGACGCAGAAGCCGACGCAATAGGATTGGGCGAAGGAGAAGATATGGTCGCCGACCCAGGCCATGGGGAGGTAGGCCAGCACCTCGTCCGTTTCGGAAAGGCCTTCGCGCTCGGCGGCGTTGCGCGCCGTCACGATGACGTTGTCGAAGCTGAGGACGACGCCCTTGGGCTGCCCCGTCGTGCCCGAGGTGTAGACGATGATCGCCGTGTCGGCGCCCTTGCCCTTGGCGATCTCGGCTTCGAGGAAGCCCGGCTTTGCCGCCGCGAGCTCGCGGCCCTTCTCCTGGACCGCGGCATAGCTGAAGAGGAAGGGCTGCCGGTAGTGGCGGAGGCCCCGCGGGTCGCTGTAGACGATGGCTTCGAGGCTGGGCACGCGGTCCTTGGCGGCGAGCAGCTTGTCGACCTGCTCCTGATCCTCGGCGATGGCGAAGCGTGCCTCGGCATGGGCGAGGACGAAGGCCGTCTCCTCGGCGACCGCGTCCTGGTAGATCGGCACCGGCACGCCGCCCAGCGCCTGCGCCGCCGTCATCGCCCAATAGAGCCGCGGCCGGTTGTCGCCGATGATCGCCAGCTTGTCGCCGCGCCGGAAGCCCATGGCGGCGAGGCCGCAGGCGAGGTCGCCGACCTCGCGCGCCACCGCGGCCCAGCTCCAGCTCTGCCAGATGCCGTAATCCTTCTCGCGATTGGCGGGGCGCCCGCCGCGCCGCCGGGCGTGGTCGAGGAGCAGCTTCGGGAAGGTGTCGAGCGCGACGCTCATCGGGCGAGCGCGCGAGACAACGCTTGAAGGCCCAGCGGGGCCGTTCGATCGGCGAGCAAGCTGCACCTCCCAGACGCCGCGCCGTCTTCTGTCGGACATGCGCCGGCCGGAAGCTACTCTGCACGCGAAACCGCGCCGCGGCAAGGTTCCTCCTGAACGCCTCTCCCCAAGCCCAAGGGGAGAGGCGCTATGCTCTAGCCCGCGGCCTCCAGCGTCACCTCGCCCGCCATCATGGGGACGCAGCGGCCGCCGATCTCGACTCGCTCGACCGTCCCGCCGCGCTTGCGGGCGCGGCCGAGGAGGCGGCTCGGGCGGCCCATCTCGACGCCCTGGGCGATGCGCACGGAATAATCGAGGTCCGGCTCGGGCGCCAGCGCGGCGAGAAAGCCGGTCAGCGCCGCATTGGCGCTTCCCGTCGCCGGATCCTCGGGAACGCCGCCCAGCGGCGAGAACATGCGGGCGCGGAGATCGACGCTGCCCTCGCTGCCGGTATCCGCCCCGCGCCGCGTATAGAGGTGAAGGCTGAGCCGGGCCGCGCCCGCGCCGTAGCGTTCCGTCGCCTCGGCGATCGCCGCGACATTCGCCTTGGCGCGTTCGAGGGCGGCGCGGTCGGCGAGCTCGATCATGAGGAAGGGGAGGCCGACCGACGCGAAGACCGGAGGGTGGCGCCGCGTCAGGATCGCCTCCGCCGGCAGCGAGAGCGCGGCCGCGACCGTCTCGACCGGCACCTCGCCGCCGATCGAGAGCGGCGCCGGCGCGGTCAGCGTCGCGCCCACCGCTTCCCCCGCCGCCCGTTCGACGGCGACGGCGACGAGGCCGGCGCCTTCCTCGAAGAGCAGCGTGTCGCCCGCGACCTGGCGCCCGTGCACCGCGCCGAGCCGCGCCAGGCAGACGGCGGTGCCGACATTGGGATGGCCGGCGAAGGGCAGCTCCCATCTCGGCGTGAAGATGCGCACCTGCGCCGTATGATCCGGCGCGGCCGGCGGCAGCACGAAGGTCGTCTCGGAGTAATTGAACTCCGCGGCGAGCGCCTGCATCTGCGCCGTCGCGAGGCCGCGCGCATCGGGGAAGACGGCGAGCGGGTTGCCGCCGAAGGGCGTCTCGGTGAAGACGTCGAGCGTCGCATAGCGATAGGTTCGGCGCATGGCATTTCCTCCTCCTCATGAGGATTGTCACACAATTGTGGCAGGGTCAAAACGAATATTGTACTATAATACAATGCATCGCAATTGGTTGCCGCAAATCGAGGAACCGGCGGCGCCGCCTGCCTCGCTGCAGCGGCGGCTGCTGGACGCGCTGGCGCGCGATATCGGTTCGGGCGCGCTGGCGCCCGGCGCCCGCTTGCCCACTCATCGCGACCTCGCCTATCGCCTCGGCATCAGCGTCGGGACGGTGACCAAGGTCTATGCCGAGGCGGAGCGCCGCGGCCTCGTCGCGAGCCATGTGGGACGCGGGACCTTCGTTGCCGGCGTGCGGGAGGAGAGCCGCCGTGAGGGCGAGCCCGTCGATCTCGCGCTCAACCTGCCGCCGGCCAGCGCGGCGACGGCGGCGCGGCTCGAGGCGGCGCTCGCCCGGCTTCGTCGCGGTCGCGATCTCGCCGGGCTCGCGCAGTATCCGCCGCCGCTCGGCAATGAGCGGCATCGCCGCGCCGGCGCCGCCTGGCTGGACCGGCACGGATGTCCCGGGGCGGATTGGCGGGATCTGATGCTGACGATGGGGGCGCAGCACGCGATGAGCCTCGCTCTCGCGGCGCTCGCCCGGCCCGGCGACACGATCCTTGTCGAGGCGGCGACATATCACGGCGTCAAGTCTCTGGCGCAACACGCCGGATACCGGCTGCGCGGGATCGCCATGGACGCGGAGGGGCTTCGTCCCGACGCGCTCGAAGAGGCGGCGCGGCCGGGCGCCGTGCTCTACACTCTGCCGAGCCTGCAAAATCCGACGGCGCGCAGCATGAGCCGGCCGCGCCGCGAGGCGATCGCCGCGCTGGCGGCGCGCCACGCGCTGTGGATCGTCGAGGACGACATCTGCGGCGCGCTCGCGCAGCCGGACGCTCCGCCGCCGCTCGCCGCGCTGCTGCCGGAGCGCAGCTTCTATGTGAGCAGCCTCTCGAAGACGGTCATGCCGGGCCTCCGCACCGGCTTCCTCCTCCTGCCGCGCGGCGATGCCGCGATGCGCGAGCGGCTCGCCCGCTCCGTGCAGGCGACGGCGATCGCGGCCCCGGCTTTCGGCCCTGCCATCGCCGCGGCGTGGATCGAGGACGGCACCGCCGATGCCATCCTCGCCGAGACGCGGCAGGAAGCTGCGGCGCGGCGACGCCTCGCCGGCGATATTCTGGGCTGTGCGCCGCCGCCCGACGCCTCGGCGTCGCTTCATCTCTGGCTCGATCTTCCCGAACTCGAAGCCGAGCGCGTCGCCGGACGGGCCTTGCGCGAGGGTGTCGCGGTGACGCCGACGGATGCGCCGATCGTCGATCCGCGCCTGATCTCGGGCCTGCGCATCTGCCTCGGCGCTGCGCCCGATCGCGCGAGCCTCGCGCGCGGCTTGCGCGTCATCGCCGCCGCGCTGCGCGCCGCGCCCGAGGGCCGCCTCGTCTTCTGAGAACCGCGGGCGCGCGGCTGTCGCTTGATCTCCCCCGGGAGAGGTTGTAGCAGCTAGGCTCGTGACACCGCAGCAGCGCTGCGCCCGCCCCTCGCCCGATGGAGACGCCCCGTGTCCGTGACCGGCCATGACAGCCTCAAAGCGCGCCGCACCCTCACCGTCGGCGGCAAGAGCTACGATTATTTCAGCCTCGAGGCGGCGGCCGCGGCGGCGGGGCTCGGCGACATCTCGCGCCTGCCCTTCTCGATGAAGGTGCTGCTCGAAAACCTGGTGCGGCTCGAGAACGGCCGGACCGTCGTCGTCGACGACATCAAGGCGGTCGCCGCGTGGCTGAAGACCCGGCGCTCCGAGCGCGAGATCGCCTTCCGGCCGGCGCGCGTCCTCATGCAGGATTTCACCGGCGTTCCCGCCGTCGTCGATCTGGCGGCGATGCGCGAGGCCATGGCGAAGCTCGGCGGGGATCCGAAGAAGATCAATCCGCTTTCGCCCGTCGACCTCGTCATCGACCACTCGGTCATGGTCGACCACTTCGCCAGCCCCGGCGCCTTCAAGGCGAATGTCGCCGCCGAGTTCCAGCGCAATGGCGAACGCTACTCCTTCCTGCGCTGGGGCCAGGATGCCTTCGACAATTTCCGCGTCGTCCCGCCCGGCACCGGCATCTGCCATCAGGTCAATCTCGAATATTTGGCGCAAGTCGTGTGGACGACGGCCGAGGGCGGCAAGGAGGTGGCCTATCCCGACACGCTCGTCGGCACCGACAGCCACACGACCATGGTGAACGGCCTCGCCGTCCTCGGCTGGGGCGTCGGCGGCATCGAGGCGGAGGCGGCGATGCTGGGCCAGCCCATCTCGATGGTGCTGCCCGAGGTCATCGGCTTCAAGCTGAAGGGCTCGCTGCGCGAAGGCGCGACGGCGACGGATCTCGTCCTCACAGTGACGCAGATGCTGCGCAAGAAGGGTGCCGTCGGCCGCTTTGTCGAGTTCTACGGGCCGGGGGTGGGCGCGCTCGCCCTCGCCGACCGCGCGACGATCGGCAACATGGCGCCCGAATACGGCGCCACCTGCGGATTCTTTCCGATCGACGCCGTGACGATCCGCTACCTCGCGCTCTCCGGCCGCGACCCGCAGCGCGTCAAGCTCGTCGAGGCTTATGCGAAGGCGCAGGGGATGTGGCGCGAGGACGGGACGCCCGACCCCGTCTTCACCGACACGCTGGAGCTCGATCTCGGCACGGTCGAACCGTCGCTCGCGGGGCCGCGCCGGCCGCAGGACCGCGTTGCGCTCGCGGGCGTGCCCGCCTCCTTCGCCGCCGAGCTGCCGAAGCTCGCCGGGACGAGCGACCCCGCCAAGCTGAACCGCGCCGTCAAGGTCAAGGGGACGAATTACGACCTCAAAGACGGCGATGTCGTCATCGCCGCCATCACGAGCTGCACCAACACCTCCAATCCCAGCGTCATGCTGGCGGCGGGGCTCCTCGCGCGCAACGCCGTCAAGCGCGGGCTCGCCGTCAAGCCCTGGGTCAAGACCTCGCTCGCCCCGGGCAGCCAGGTCGTCAGCGACTATTACGCGAAGGCCGGCCTCCAGCAGGATCTGGACAAGCTCGGCTTCAACCTCGTCGGCTATGGCTGCACGACCTGCATCGGCAATTCGGGGCCGCTCCCCGATCCCATCGCCGAGGCGGTCGAGGAGGGCGACCTCGTGGTCGCGGCGGTGCTCTCCGGCAACCGCAATTTCGAGGGCCGCATCAATCCCTATGTGCGCGCCAATTATTTGGCGTCGCCGCCGCTCGTCGTCGCCTATGCGATCGCGGGCTCGATGAAGATCGACCTCGCCGCCGAGCCGCTCGGCCAGGGCAGCGACGGCAAGCCCGTCTATCTCCGCGACATCTGGCCCTCCAACAAGGAGATCGAGAGCGTCGTCGGCAGCTCGGTCACGCCCGAGATGTTCCGCAGCCGCTACGGCAATGTCTTTCAGGGGCCGGAGGAGTGGCGGCGGATCACGACCGAAGGCGGCATGACCTTCCACTGGCACCCGGCCTCCACATACATCGCCCACCCGCCCTATTTCGAGAACATGCCGAAGGAGCCGGCGCCGCTGCAGGACATCCACGGCGCCCGCCCGCTCGCGATCCTGGGCGACAGCATCACGACCGACCACATCTCGCCCGCCGGCAGCATCAAGAAGGACAGCCCCGCGGGCTCGTACCTGATGGAGTTCCAGGTGCGCCCCGCCGAGTTCAACTCCTACGGCTCGCGGCGCGGCAACCACCAGGTGATGATGCGCGGCACCTTCGCCAACATCCGCATCCGCAACGAGATGGTGCCGGGCGTCGAGGGCGGCATGACGAAGCACCTGCCCGACGGCGCCGTCATGCCCATCTACGACGCGGCGATGCTCTACCAGAAGGAGGGCGTGCCGCTCGTCATCATCGCCGGCAAGGAATACGGCACCGGCTCCTCGCGCGACTGGGCGGCCAAGGGCACGCTCCTCCTCGGCGTCAAGGCGGTCATCTGCGAGAGCTTCGAGCGCATCCACCGCTCGAATCTCGTCGGCATGGGCGTGCTGCCGCTGCAGTTCAAGGACGGGGCCAACCGGCAGAGCCTGAAGCTCGACGGCAGCGAGCGCTACGACATCATCGGCGCCGCCTCGGGGCTGAAGCCGCGCGCCGATCTCGCCTGCCGCATCCACCGCGCCGACGGCCGCACGGAGGAGGTGAAGCTCCTCTGCCGCATCGACACGCTCGACGAGCTCGAATACTTCCGCCACGGCGGCATCCTGCAATATGTGCTGCGCAACATGCTGAAGGCGGCGTGAGGCGTCCCGCGCCGCTGCGGGGCGCCATCGCCATCACTGCGCCGTGAGAACACGTGACTGGCCGCCGCGGCGCGCCGGGGTTACCATCCATCGCTGCGGAAACAGGTCGGCAGGTGATGCGCGTCGGATCGGGACACGGCATGGCGCTGCTCGGCGCGCTCGCTCTCGTCATCGCCGCTCTCGCCGCGGCCGCCGTGCCGGCGCGGGCCGCGGGGCCCGTCGTCGTCGAGCTCTTCACCTCGCAGGGCTGCTCCTCCTGCCCGCCCGCCGACGAGTATTTGGGCGAGCTCAACGGGCGCGACGACGTCATCGCCTTGGCATACCATGTCGATTACTGGAACTATATCGGCTGGACCGACCCCTTCGCCTCGAAGCAGATGACCGCGCGGCAGAAGGACTACGCGCGGACGCTGAACCAGCGCTATGTCTATACGCCCGAGATGGTGGTGAACGGCGCCTATCACGAGGTGGGATCCGACCGCCACAGCGTCGAGGAGCTGATCGCGGCGGCGGAGAAGGCGCCGCCCGCCGGCCCGCCCATCACCTTGACGATGGGGGATGACGAGGTCGTCGCCGTCAAGATCGGCGGCGCGGCGACGCCGCCGGCGGCAAAGGCGACGGTGTGGCTCGTCAAATTCGACCGCGAGCACCGGACCGCCGTGAAGCGCGGCGAGAACGAGGGCCGCACCCTCACCGATTACCAGGTCGTGCGGACGCTGCGCGAAATCGGTAGCTGGACGGGCGCGCCGCTCGAGTTCAGCGTCGATCTCGAGAAGTCGGGGCCGGGCGATGGCGGCTGCGCCATCCTCGTCCAGGGCGAGGACGGCGCCGGCCCCATCCTCGCCGCCCGCATGCTGCGCTATCCGGGGAAGAGCTGAGGCAGGACGCCCCCGACCCTGCTCCCGATCGCCCCGCCACGCCCGGGGAGCTACGCCGCTGCCGGCAGCCCCTTCTCCAGCAGCACCGACATGCGCCGCGCGAAGGCGGAGGGGTCGGGCAGGGCTTCGCCTTCGAGGATGCGCGCCTGGTCGAGAAGGAGCCAGGCGAAGTCGCCGAGCTGATCGCTGGCGCCGTCCTGGCCGATGAGGGCGGCGAGGCGTTTCACCAGCGCGTGCCGCGGATTGATTTCGAGGATGCGCTTGGCGGTGGTGTCGATCTGGCGGTGCGCCTTCAGGAGGCGCTCCAGATGCATGTCGCGGTCGCCCTCGTCGGCGACGAGGCAGACGGCGCTGTCGGTGAGGCGGTCGGAGGTGCGGATGTCCTTCACCGCCTCGCCGAGCGCCAGTTTGAAGATGGCGATGAGGCTGGCGATGTTGGCGGGCGCCTTCTTGTCGTCGCCCTCGGCGGCGGCCGCCTCGCCCTCGGCGGGCGCGATCTTGGAGAGGTCGGCGCCGCCGCGCGTCACCGATTTCAGCGCCTTGTCCTTCACCTTGCCGACCGCCAGGACCCAGAACTCGTCGATGGGGTCGGAGAGCAGCAGCACTTCGACGCCGCGCGCGCGGAAGCCTTCGAGCTGCGGGCTCTTCTTCACCGCCTCGAGGCTGTCGCCGGTGATGTAGTAGATGGCGTCCTGGCCCGCCTTCATGCGGCCGAGATAATCCTCGAAGGAGACGAGGCCGTCGCTCGCCGTCGAGCGGAAGCGCATGAGCGGCAGCAGCGCCTCCTGCTGCTCGTGATCCTCGTAGAGCCCTTCTTTGAGGACGGCGCCGAAATTCTCCCAGAATTTCGCATATTCCTCGGCGGATTCGCCCGCCTTCTTCGCGAGCTCGCCCAAGACGCGCTTCGTCAGCTGCCCGCGCATCCGCGCCAGGATGGGATTGTTCTGCAGCATCTCGCGGCTGACGTTGAGCGGCAGGTCCTCGGAATCGACGATGCCGCGCAGGAAGCGCAGATAGGCGGGCAGCAGCTCAGGGCAGTCATCGGTGATGAAGACGCGGCGGACATAGAGCTTGACGCGGTGCTTGCGCTGCGGGTCGAAGAGGTCGAAGGGCTTGGCCCCGGGAATGAAGAGGAGGTTCGTGTACTCGATCTTGCCTTCGGCCCTGTTGTGCAGCGTCAGCCACGGCTCGTCGAAGCTGTGCGCGACGTGGTGATAAAATTCCTTGTACTGCTCCGCCGTGATCTCGGAGCGCGGCCGCGTCCACAGCGCCCGCGCCGTGTTGAGCGTCTCCTCCTTGCCGCTCTCGCGGAAGGCGATCGGCAGGGCGATGTGGTCGGAATATTTGCGGACGATCTGCTGCAGGCGGAAGCGTTCGAGGAACTCGTCCTCCTCGGGGCGGAGGTGAAGGGTGATCTCGGTGCCCCGCCCTTCCTTCTCGGCGGGCTCGACCGTGAACTCGCCCTTGCCTTCCGAGACCCAGCGCCAGGCGGCCGTCTCGCCCGCCTTGCGCGACAGCACCTCGACTTTCTCGGCGACCATGAAGGCGGAGTAGAAGCCGACGCCGAACTGGCCGATGAGCGCCATGTCTTTGCGCTGGTCGCCCGAGAGGTTCTGCATGAAGGCGGCGGTGCCGGAGCGGGCGATGGTGCCCAGATTCTCGACCAGCTCGTCATGGTTCATGCCGATGCCGTTATCGGCGACGGTGAGCTGCCGCGCCTTCTTGTCGCTCGACAGCACGACGCGGTAATTGGTGTCGTCGCCCGCGAGCTCAGGCTGCGTCAGCGCCGCGTAGCGCAGCCGGTCGCAGGCGTCGGAGGCGTTCGAGATGAGCTCGCGCAGGAAGATCTCCTTCTCGCTGTAGAGCGAATGCGCGACGATGTCCAAGAGGCGGCTCACCTCCGCCTGAAAGCTCCGTTTCTCGGCCGACATTGTTGTGCTGATTCCCCATGGTCGAAAACTGGCGCAGATATGTGCAAAGGGCGGAGGCGGCGCAAGGGGAAGGGCCGGTTTTCCGCGGCGCTCGCGCCGCGGCGGATTGCCGTTCCGCGGTGAAGCTGCTATGAACTAAGTCCGATGACTTAGTCAGCTTGGGCAAGGCCGGATGACCGTCGTCAACATCCACGAGGCGAAGACGCATCTCTCGCGTCTTCTTCAGCGCGTCGCCGCGGGCGAAGAGGTGGTCATCGCGAGGTCGGGCAAGCCCGTGGCGCGCCTCGTTCCGATGCCGGCGAAGGAGCCGCGGCGGCTGGGCTTCGTCGAAGGGCGCTTGACGGACGCGTTCTTCGAGCCACTACCTGAGGACGAGCTGGCTGCCTGGGAAGAATGAGGCTGCTGCTCGATACGCACGCCTTGATCTGGGCTTTGTTGAAGGGCGGCCCTCTCTCGGAGCGCGCACGCGATGCGATCGTCGATCCGGGGAACGAGGTCTTCGTCAGCAGTGCTTCGGCCTGGGAAATTGCGACGAAGCACCGGCTCGGCAAACTGCCCGAGGCGAAGAACGTCGCAAATCATCTCCCGGCACAGATCAAGGAAGCTCACTTCACCATTCTCCCCATCTCTCTCGACCACGCGCTGGCAGCGGGTCGCTTGCGCGGGCCGCACAAGGACCCGTTCGACCGCATGCTGATCGCTCAGGCCGAAATCGAGCACCTCGAGGTCGTGAGCATCGACCCGGTGTTTCGCCGCTACGGCGTCGCGGTACTGTGGTGAGAGCGACGCCAAATACGCTGCACAGGTTTCGCAAACGCCCTATTCGGGCTCGGAAGGCTTCCCCGGCGCCGCCGCTCTCTTGACGATGACCTCGGCGTCGGCCGGGTGCAGGACGAGCCAGGATTTGCCGTGTCCCGGCACCGGCGAGGGGACCTCGACCGCCTCGCCCTTCGCCGTCGCCTCGCTGACGACGACGCTTCGCCCGACGATGCGCGACAGGGCTTCCTCCTGCAGCCGCCGCAGCGACCAGCCGAGCGCCGCCGGCGCCTTGCGGAAGCTGACGCCGCAGGCGTTCATCCAGTCCTCGGCATTGCGCGGCGCCGCCGGCGCGCCGCGCTTCACCGCCGCGCCGCCCGGCTCCAGCGCCGCGCGCAGCGCCGCGAGGGTGCGCTCGCAATCGATGATGTGGCAATTCCCCGGCGCGGCGATGTAGTCGACGCGGCGCCCGCTCGCCGCATGCTCGAAATGCGGCACGAACTCCTCTTCCTTCTTGCGGAAGCCGAGACGCTCCGCCTCGGCCTCGAATTCCTCGAGCGTCATCTCGGTTCCTCCCCACGGTGCCGCCCTCACGGCGCGGTGGATCGTTGTTGTTGATCGTTTTGCCGTTCATCCCGGCGCCGCGCGCTGCGGTGCCCGATCCCGATCGCTTCAGAGGACGCGCCGATCGTTTTGAATCTAGGCGCATCGGCCGCCATGACAACCACCGTCGCGACATTCTGTCTCGGCGCCGCGGAAGAATGCTCGCCCGCCGACCGTGCCAATGAACCCTCTCCCGCTTGGAGAGACGAGGGGAGCGGGAGAGGGTGTGATGACGGCCGGCATGCTCGGTCTCCTTGATGTCCTTGATGACCTTGGTGGTTCGCCCGGCGATCCGCGTCCCGCCTGCATTCCGCCGGCAAGTGACGGCAGGAGCAGGGGCCTTCCGCACCGCGATACGAGGTCAAATCCGATCTTCCGCCTTGCACTCGGCCGCGCTTGCCCCGATTCTTCAGGAATGGGCGTTTTCTCTTCGGCCCCCCGCATCCTCGCGGTGCTGGGGCCGACCAATACCGGCAAGACCCATCTCGCGATCGAGCGGATGCTCGGCCACCAGAGCGGCATGATCGGCTTCCCGCTCCGCCTCATCGCCCGCGAGAATTACGACCGCATCGTCAAGCTGAAGGGAGCGCGCGCGGTCGCCCTTGTCACCGGCGAAGAGAAGATCGTCCCGCCCAACCCGGCCTATTTCGTCTGCACGACCGAATCGATGCCGCTCGACCGGCCCGTCGATTTCCTCGCTGTCGACGAGATCCAGCTCTGCGCCGATCCCGAGCGCGGCCATGTCTTCACCGCGCGCCTCCTTCATGCCCGCGGCCTCGCCGAGACGATGTTCCTCGGCGCCGACACCATCAAGCCGCTGCTGCGCCGCCTCGTGCCGGAGGCGGAGTTCGTCTCGCGCCCGCGCTTTTCGACCCTGGCCTATACCGGCCAGCGCAAGGTGACGCGCCTGCCGCCGCGGAGCGCCGTCGTCGCCTTCGCCGTCGCCGACGTCTTCCGCTTGGCCGAGCTGGTGCGGCGGCAGCGCGGCGGCACCGCCGTCGTGCTGGGCGCGCTCAGCCCGCGCGCCCGCAACGCCCAGGTCGGCCTCTTCCAGGCGGGCGAGGTCGACTACCTCGTCGCGACCGACGCCATCGGCATGGGCCTCAACATGGATGTGGACCACGTCGCCTTCGCGCGGACCGCGAAGTTCGACGGGCGCGGCCCGCGCCGCCTCACCCCGGCCGAGATCGCGCAGATCGCCGGCCGCGCCGGGCGCCATATGAGCGACGGCACCTTCGGCGTCACGGCGGAGCAGGAGCCGCTCGAGCCCGAGATCGTCGAGGCCGTCGAGAACCACCGCTTCGACCCGCTCGACCGCCTCTTCTGGCGCAACGCTCGCCTTTCCTTCGATTCGGCGGGAGCGCTGCTGCGCAGCCTCGAGGCGCGGCCCGAGCTTCCGGGGCTCGTGCAGGCGCGCGAGGCAGACGATCACCTGGCCTTGCAGGCGCTGGCGCGCATGGCCGAGATCGCCCGCCTCGCCCGCCATCCCGCCGCCGTGCGCCTCCTCTGGGAAGTCTGCCAGATTCCGGATTTCCGCAAGGTGATGAGCGACACGCATGCGCGGCTCCTGGCGCAGATCTATCGCCACCTCATGGGCCCCGCCGAGCGCCTGCCGACCGATTGGGTCGCGCGCCAGGTCGAGCGGCTCGACCGCGGCGACGGCGATCTCGACACGCTGATGGCGCGCATCGCCCATATCCGCACCTGGACCTACATCGCCCATCGCGGCGACTGGCTCGCCGATGCCGCGGGCTGGCAGGAGCGGGCGCGCGCCATCGAGGACCGCCTCTCCGACGCGCTCCACGACCGCCTGACGCAGCGCTTCGTCGACCGCCGCTCGGCGGTGCTGGCGCGGCACCTCGCCAGCGACCGCGAGCTCCTCGCCGCCATCCGCGGCACGGGCGAGGTCCTCGTCGAAGGGCAGTTCGTCGGCCGCCTCGACGGCTTCCGCTTCGTTCCCGATGCGAGCGCCGGAGGCGAGGAGGCGCGGCGCCTGCTCGCCGCCGCCAACCGCGTGCTGCGCGGCGAGATCGCGGCGCGGGCGCGGCGCCTTGCCGGCGCGGGCGACGGCGAGTTTCGCCTCGATGCCGACGGCTCGATCGCCTGGGCGGGCGGCAAGGTCGGGCGCCTTGCCGCCGGCGACGGCGTGCTGACGCCGCGCGCCGAGCCGCTCCCCGGCGAGTTCCTCGAAGGCGATCTCCGCGACATGGTGCGGCGTCGCCTCGCCCACTTCCTGCGCGCGGAGATCCGGCGGCGCCTGAAGCCGCTCTTCCGCGCCCGCGAGGCCGAGCTGTCGGGTCCGGCGCGCGGCCTCGTCTTCCAATTGACGGAGGCGCTCGGCAGCGTCCCTGCCGCCGCCGTGGCGGCGCAGCGCGCGGCCCTCGGCAAAGGGGATCGCCAGGCGCTGGCCCGGCTCGGCATCCGCCTCGGCACGGACTACGTCTATCTCGATCGGCTCTTGAAGCCGGATGCGGTGGCGCTGCGGGCGCTGCTCTGGTCGGTTGCGCATGGCGCGGCGCTGCCGGCCCCGGCGCCGCCCCCGGGGCGCGTCTCGCTGCCGCGCGAGGCCGGCGCCTCCGCCGAGTTCTACGCGGCGATCGGCTATGCCGCGCTGGGGCCGCGGGCGCTCCGCGTCGATCGCGTCGAGCGCCTCGCCGCCGCGGCGCGGCGCCTCGCCCGGCAGGGGCCCTTCGCGCCGACGCCTGACCTCGCCGCGCTCGCCGGCGCCGGCATCGCCGAGCTGACGCAGCTCATGCCGGCGCTCGGCTACCGCGCCATCGTCGAGGAGGGCGGCGTCACCTTCCTCGCCCGCCGCCGTCCCGGACAGAAGCCGGCGAAAGCGCCGGGGCAGCGCAAGCGGGCGCGCCGCGTTGCCGACGACCATCCCTTCGCCAAGCTGCGGCAGCTGCGCCTCGCGCGATGATCGACCGCCCGCCCGGCGCCAGCCTCCGCCTCGACAAATGGCTGTGGTTCGCGCGCCTCGCGAAGTCGCGCTCGCTGGCGGCGAAGCTCTGCGCCGCCGGCGCCGTCGCCGTCTGCGGCACGCCGGCGGCGAAGGCGCATCAGGCGGTGCGGGTCGGCGACGTCGTGACCGTGCCGCGCGGCCGCCTCGTCCTCACCGTCCGCGTCCTCGCCCTCGGCGCGCGCCGCGGCCCCGCGCGCGAGGCGCAGCGCCTCTACCAGGAAGAAGCGCGACGCGAGGTTCTGAACGCCGCCGCCTGGACGCCGCTGCTCGAGGAGGTGGCGGCGGATTCCTGAGCTCGGCATTGGTGCGTCGAGCGCCGCCCCTGCTCACCCTGCCCTCTCCCCCCGGCGGGGGGAGAGGGTTGGCGAGGCAACGCCGAGCCTTACCCGACGCTGGGTGAGGGGCTGTCTCCGCCTCTGAATTGCCTCGATCTTGGCGCCCTCACACCTCGCGCTTGTGCGCGTCCGCATCGAGGCGCTGCATCTGCGTCGCCGGGTCGGCGGCGACGAAGCCGAATTCTGAATAGAGCGCGTGCGCGTCGTCGGTCGTCAGCGTCCAGCGGCGGAGGCCCTGCAGCCGCGGATGGGCGAGCACGGTCGCGACCAGCCAGCGGCCGAGCCCCTGCCCTCTGTGGCCGGGCAGAACGAAGACATCGGCGAGGTGCGCCAAAGTCGCGAAATCGGTGGCGACGCGCGCGAAGCCGATCTGCGCGCCGCCCGGCTCGTAGAGTCCGAAATTGACGCCGGCATCGAGCGCGCGCTCGAAGAAGCTGCGCGTGATCCCGGCCGACCAATAGCTCTCCTCATGGAGGAAGCGGAAGACGAGGTCGCGGTCGAGGCGCGCGGGATCGGTGCTGATGGTGAACCCGTCCTTGCGGGCCTCGAAGGGGGCATGCGTCGCGGCAGTCTTCATCGGCAGGCATCTCGTTTGCGGGCGCGCGACTATCCGGCACAACCCGCCTGCCGGGCAAGCGCCGCGCTCGCGCCCGGAACCGCGCCGCAACCCTTTCGTTTAGACCGGTGCTGGGATTGGCTCTGACGCCTCTGCCCCGGTCGGATGGATGCCGGCCGGCACGGGCGATCGCGGGGTGGCTCGATGACCGAAGCAAGTATCGCGCGCGAAGCCCCGCTCGACCTTGCGTCCGGCAGCGCCGCCCCGAGCCTCCGCCAGTCGCGCCTTGCCGTCCTTCTGTTCATCGCCCTGCTGGCCGCGGCGGCGGTGCCGGTCTTCTCGGTCCGCATTCCCGCCCTCATCGACTTCGCGAATCACCTCGGCCGCCTCCACACCATGGCGGTGCTCGGCCAGGACCCGTACCTCACGCGCTTCTACAGCGTCCATTGGAAGATCATCCCCAATCTCGGCGTAGACATCCTGCTGCCGATCTTCATCCGCCATATGAGCGTCTATCTCGTCGGCAAGCTCTTCGTCTTCGCGTGCATGGCGCTGTGGCTGTCGGGCGCCTTCGCCATCCACGCCGCGCTCTGGCGGCGCATCGGCCTCGGCCCGCTCGTCGCCTTCCTCTTCGTCTACAACTTCATCTTCTTCTACGGCTTTCTCAATTACCTCCTCGGCGCCGGCCTCGCTCTCTGGGGCATCGCCGCGTGGATCGCGCTGCGCCGCAGCCATCCGCTGCTGCGCGGCCTCGTCTCCTTCGTCTTCGTCCTCGTCCTTTTCGCCTGCCATCTCTTCGCGCTCGGCGTCTATGGCCTCGCCGTCCTCGCGCACGAGGCCTGGCGGCTGCGCACGGCGCCCGCCGGCGGCCGGCGGCTCGGCGGCGATGTCGCGGCCTTCGCGCTGCCTTTCCTCATCGTGCCGGCGCTGCTCCTGGCGAGCCCGACCGCCGGCTATTCGCTCGACGTCAAATGGACGGCCGAGGCGAAGTTCTTCGGCCTCTTCTACATCATCAAGAATTTCAACAATCCGCTCGACCTCGCGATCGGGCTCGGCCTCGCCGCCGCCGCCCTCCTCGCCTGGCGCCGGCGCGTCCTCCTCGTCCATCCGCTCGGCTGGTACCTCCTCGCCGTCTCGGTGCCGGTCTATCTCGCGATGCCGGACGTGCTCTTCGGCTCCTGGGCGGCCGACCGGCGGCTGCCGATCGCCATCTTTTTCGTGCTCATCGGCATGACGCGCTGGGAGCTGTCGGCGCCGGCGGCGCGCGCCGCCTTCGTCGCCGTTGTCGTCGGCGTCGCCCTCTTGCGCTTTGCCGTCGTCGACTATTATTGGCGCTGGTTCGACCATCTCTACGCGCAGGTCGAGGACTCCTTCCGCGACATAGCGCCGGGCAGCCGCATCCTCGTCGGCCAGATCGAGTCTCCGGAGCTGCGCTACACCTTCCGGCACTTCCTCTTCCACGCGCCCTGCCTTGCCATGATCGAACGGTCGAGCATGGTGCCCACCGCCTTCACCCATCCGGGGAAGCAGATCCTCCACGTCAATCGTGCCTATCTGCAATTCTCGGACGTGAACGAGACGCCGCTCCCGGTGCAGCGCCGCCTCGTGGCCGAAGCGCGCCATCCCGACCCCGACCCGCCCGCGGGCGAATACTGGGCAGGCTGGCCGCAGAAGTTCGATTATCTCTACATCATGTATCAGCCGCGCCCGGAGAACCCGCTCCCGGATCTGCTGACGCCGCTCTACCAGGGCGACGAATTCTCGCTTTACAAGATCGAGCGCAAGCCGCAACCGATCGAGTAGCGCCTCGGCGTGGATGGGCGCGGCGCGCAACCCACCTCGGAAGCGCCACGGCCAAGGGCTCGTAATCCTTTTGGTAACCATCAACCATTTGGCAAGAAACTGCCGCGATATTGAACCCGCTCGGGCAGGCGCTCCGGCGCGATCGTCGTCACGATGGCGCCGCGCCGGTCCCAACGAGGAGGGTGAATATGTCGGAATCCGCCGCGCTGTCGCAGGAATCGCATGGGGCGTCGAACTCTCTTTCGGCGCCGGACGAGGCGCCCGAGGGCAGGCTGATCAGCCAGCAGGTGCGCCTCAGCGCGAGCGAGCAGCGGATGCTGGGCCAGCGCGCCGAAGCAGCGGGGCAGACCATTTCCGACTACATTCGCCAGCAGGTCCTGAGCGAGACCCTGCTCGGCGTCGCGAGCCGCAGTGCCGAGATCGCCGTCCTCGAAGGCACGGTCGAGCAGCTTCGCACCAAGAACGCCGCCCTCACGACCCAGAATTCCGAGCTGGAGCTTCGCCTCTCGGCGGTGAGCGCCGAGCTCGACACCTTGCGCGCCGCCGATGTCGGCGAGTGCACCGAGTTGCGGCAGCGCATCAAGACTCTCACCGAGCACCTCGATTCGGCCGACCGCCACGTCGCCAGCATGCGCTCGCGCCTCGACCAGCAGAGCACCGAGGCGACGCGGACGATCGCCCGCCTCGAAGCGCGCCTGCGCGAGCGCGACGCCGACATCGCCGCCGAGAAGAAGCGCCTCAACGCCGCCGTCGCCCTCGAATGCGGCAAGCTGCAGAAGCGCATCGACGAGCTCGAGGAGGCGAATGCGCGCCTCGCCGCCGAGGCCAAGGTCGCGAGCTCGGCGGCGACGCGCCAGAGGCTGTCGCTCGAAGGCCGGGTGACGACGCTGCTCGGCGACATCGACGAGCTGCGCGCGCGCCATGCCGAGGCGAGCGAGGACCGCGACCGCATCATCACGGCCCTGCGCCGCGACATCGAGAACATCAAATCGGTCGCCGCCGCCGAGAAGGCGCAGCTCCGCCAGGCGCTCTCCGACATCGAGGCGATGCGCCAGCGCGAGGCCGTGCAGCACGCCAAGACCGTCGAGGGGCTGAAGGCGACGCTGGCGGCGATCGAGCGCGATGCGCAGGCGGCGCGCGACAGCTTTGCCATCGACCGCCGGCGCTTCGAGGCGCAGCTTGCCGACGAGCGCGACCGGGCGCGGCGGCAGCTCGACGCCCGCGACGAGCAGCGCCGCAAGATCGAGGCGCGGGCGATCGCAGCCGAGAAGCAGGCCGCGGGCGCCACGGCGACCGCTACCATGGAGATCGCGCGCGCCAATCAGCTCGAGACGCGGCTCAATGCCGAGCGGACGAGCCGCGCCGACGAGATCGCCGCGCTGCAGCAGCAGAACGCGGCCCTCGCCGCCGAGCTCGAAGCCGGGCGGAACAGCGCGAGCCTCGTCATCCACGAGCTTCGCCTCCGCCTCGCCGAGGCGGTGGGCGAGGAGGCGGCTGCGAGCGTCGTCGCGGCGGCGAGCGAGCAGGGCGATGCCGCCCTCGCCGAGCTGCGCAGATTGCGCGCCCGCGTTGCCGAGCTCGAGGCGAAGCTGGCGGCCGCCCCTGCGACCGAGACGAGCGCCACTGAAGGCGATGCCGCCGGGGATGTGCGCTCGCGCATCGCCGAGGTGATGGAATATGCGCGCAGCCTCGAAGCCGAGGTCACGGAGATGCGCGCGCGCCTCGCCGAGCCCGCGCCGGAGCAGCCGCAAGCCGGCACGGAGGAGAGCGCGGCCGCCGACGAGTCCTCGGCCTCCTGGCGCCAGAACCTCTTCGGCCTCCGCGTCGCCGGCGGCACGGCGGCGACGCGGCGCCCGCGCTGAGCGCGGCGCCGGCGCCGCAAGCACGATCGCCATACTGGTCGGAGCTGCTGCCGTCCGCTAGGCTCGGCCCGGAGTCGTGACCGGCGCGGGCTGAGCATGGGGCGCAAATGAGTGGGGCAGCGAGCGGCGGGCCGGTGCGCGCCGGCCGCAGCCAGGCCGGCTATGTTGCCCTCGTTCCGCTGCTCGGCGTCCTCTGGGGCCTCAACTGGCCCGCCGTCAAGATCTGCCTCGGCGAGATCGCGCCCTGGACGCTGCGCATGACGGGCACGCTGCTGGGCGGCGCCATCCTCGCGGCGATCGTGCTTCTCCGCGGCGGTTCGCTCCTCGTCCCCCGCGCGCATTGGCCGCGCCTCGCCGCCGCCGGCATCCTCACCATCGGCGCCTTCAACATCCTCCTCGCCTTCGCCCAGCTCGCCGCGCCCACCTCCCGCTCGGCGATCGTCACCTTCACCATGCCGATCTGGGCGACGCTCTTCGCGCGCCTCGTCCTCGGCGAGCCGCTCGACCGGCGGCGCCTTGCCGGGCTCGCGCTCGGAATCGCCGGCCTCGCCTCCCTGGGCCTGCCGCTGCTGCGCGCCGGCCAGCTCTCGCTCGGCCTTCTCTGGGCGCTTCTCGGCGGCATGAGCTGGGCCGCCGGCACGATCGTGACGAAGCGTTTTCCCGTCGCCGCGCCGCCGCTCGCCATCGCCGCCTGGCAGCTCCTCATCGGGGCTCTCTTCGCGGCGCTCGGCATGCTCGCCTTCGAGGGTGTGCCGGTCCCGCGGCCGCTCGGCGGCGCGACGATGCTGGCGCTCGCCTACCACATCCTGCTGGCGCAGGCCTTTGCCTACTTTCTCTGGTTCGAGATCGTGGCGCGTATTCCGGCCGGCATCGCCAGCCTCGGCATGCTGATCGTGCCGGCGGTCGGCGTCTCGGGAGCGATGGCGTTCCTCGGCGAGCGGCCGAGCGCCGCCGACCTCCTGGGCCTCGCCCTCATCATCGCCGCCGCCGCTGCGGTTCTCCTGCCGCCGCGTCCGGCGCGCGCCGCGGCGCCGGCCCGGACTCCCTAGCGCGGCGCCGGGCCGCAGCGGCATTTGGTTGCCGCCGCGACCGGCTTCTGCAAAGGTCGCGCCTTCGGGGTGAGCACGGAATGACGGCGGAGCCGAAGAGCATCGAAGGCGCGAGCGGAGCGGCGGCGGAGCCTTTTGCGGCCTACGCCGCGGCGCGCGTTCTCGTGACCGGCGGACTCGGTTTCATCGGCTCCAACCTGGCGCGCCGCCTCGCCGCGCTCGGCGCCGAGGTGCTCGTCCTCGACAATCGCCTTCCCGGCTCCGGCGCCAATGCCGCCAACCTCGCCGGCGCCGAAGGCCGCATCGCCGTTGTCGAGGCCGATGTTCGCTGCGCCAAGGCGCTGCGGCCGCACCTCGAAGGACGCCATTACCTCTTCAACCTCGCGGCGCAGACCAGCCATCAGGGCTCTATGGAGGAGCCGCTGCCCGACCTCGACATCAATTGCCGGGCGCAGCTCCAGCTTCTCGAGCTCTGCCGCGCCGTCAACCCCGAGATCGGCATCGTCTTCGCCTCGACCCGGCAGATTTACGGGCGTCCCGACTACCTGCCGGTCGACGAGGCGCATCCGGTGAGGCCGCCCGACGTCAATGGCATCGCCAAGGCCGCGGGCGAAGCCTTCCACCTCCTCTATCACCGCGTCTACGGCATGCGCTGCACGGCGCTCCGCCTCACCAATACTTATGGGCCGCGGATGCGGATCAAGGATGCGCGGCAGACCTTCCTCGGCGTCTGGCTGCGCGCCCTCCTCGAAGGGCGCAGCTTCGAGGTGTGGGGCGGCGCGCAGACGCGCGATCTCACCTATGTCGAGGATGCGGTTGACGCCTTCCTCCACGCCGCCCTGTCGCCGGCGCTCTGCGGGAGGGCCGCCAATGTCGGCGGCGACGGCCCCGTCAGCCTCTCCGCGCTCGCCGAGATGCTGATCGCGGCAAATGGCGGCGGCAGCTTCGTCATTCGTGACTTTCCCGAGGCGCGGCGCCGCATCGATATCGGCGATTACTGCGCCGACGACCGTCTCTTGCGGCGGGCGACCGGCTGGCGGCCGCGGACGAGCCTTGCCGACGGCCTCGCCCGCTCGCTCGCCTTTTTCCGCGAGCATCTTCAGGATTACGTTTGAGGCAGGTCATGGCGTCACGCGAGCTCCCGCAGAACGATCCGCGCGCCGCCTATCTGGCGCAGCGCGCCGAGATCGACGCCGCCATCGCCCGCGTGCTCGAAGGCGGCCGCTACATTCTCGGCAGCGAGAGCGCCGCCTTCGAGAGCGAGTTCGCCGCGGCCATGGGTTGCCGCCACGGCATCGGCGTCGGCAACGGCACCGACGCGCTGGTCCTCGCCCTCCGCGCGCTCGGCATCGGTCCCGGCAAGGCCGTCGCCACCGTCGCGCATACGGCGGTGGCGACCGTCGCCGCCATCGAGATGGTCGGCGCGGAACCGCTGCTCCTCGACATCGATCCCGCGAGCTACACCATGGATCCGGCGGCGCTCGCGCGAGTCCTCGCGGCGCCGCCCGCCCGCCTCCCGCCGATCGCTGCCATCGTTCCGGTGCATCTCTACGGCCAGCCGGCCGATCTCGCGGCACTGGCGGCGCTCGCCGCGCGCTACCGCGTGCCGCTCATCGAGGATTGCGCCCAGGCGCATGGCGCGCGCTTCGAGGGCCGGCCGGCCGGCAGCTTCGGCGTGATGGCGACCTTCAGCTTCTACCCGACGAAGAATCTAGGCGCGCTCGGCGATGGCGGCATGGTGACGACCTCGGACGACGCGCTCGCCGCCGAGCTGCGCGCGCTTCGCGAATATGGCTGGCGCGAGCGGCGCTATGTCAGCGAGCGCGCCGGCGTCAATTCGCGGCTCGACGAGCTGCAGGCGGCTATTCTGCGCGTGAAGCTCGCGCGGCTCGAAGCCGACAACGCGCGGCGGATCGCGATCGCCGACCGCTATGATGCGGAGCTTGCCGGGCTCGCCGCGACGGCGCCGCGGCGCGATCCGCGGCGCCGGCACGTCTTTCATCAATACGTGCTGCGCAGCGCCGGGCGCGATGCCCTCCGTTCCGCCCTGGCGGCGGCGGGGATCGGCACCAACATCCATTATCCGGTGCCGGTCCATCTCCAGCCGGCCTATCTGGGCCGCATCGCCACGGCGCCGTCGGGCCTGGCGGCGACCGAAGCGGCGGCCGGCGAGGTCCTCAGCCTGCCGATGTACCCTCAGCTCGGCGACGACGAGGTCGACCGCGTCATCGCGGCGGTACGCGCCGCCGTGCCGCGCGGCTGAGGCGAGGCGGGCCTAATCCGCGCCCAGGGGGCGGTTCTGGCGATGGCCGAGCAGGTGCTCGGCCTCGATGCGCGCCGCGGCGCGGCGCAGCCCGTCGCGCTTCATCTCGACGACGACGGGCTTGGCGTGCCGGCGCATCATTCCGGCCTTGGCGAGCGGTCCCGTGGCGGCGACCCGCCCGGGCAGGGCGAGGCCGACGAGCCGCGGCTGGCCGCCTTCGCCGGCAATGATCGTCGCCTCGATCTCCTGGCCCTTATAGAGGCGCGACAAGCCGGCTTGCCGCAAGGCATCGGCTTCGAGGGGAACGTCCTCGGCGAAGCCCGGCACGCGCAGCATGCCGCGGCCGGCGCGCGCATCGAACCAGCGCACGACGCCGCGCCGGCGGGCTTCGGGCGGCGATTGCAGGACCTCCGGAATCTCCGGCTCCGCCGGCGCCACCTCGGCCCGCCGCATCAGGCGCGGGGCGGCGGGGGGCGGAGCCGTGGGCTCTGCCGCGACCTCCTCGCTCCCCGCGCGGCGTCGCGGCCTTCCCGCCGACCGGCGCGGCGCCGGCTTCGCCGCGGCTTCGCTGCCATCGACGGCTACCGCGAGCTCGCGCAGGGCGCGCGCCGCCGGGGTTTCGCCGGCGGGCGCGGCCGCCTCGTCCTGGCCGAGGCGGGCGAACGCGTCGCGGAGCCTGGAGACGACGACCGGCACTTCTTCGGTCGGCGTCGACCGCGCGCCGAGAATGCGCGCGATCAGGCGCGCGATCTGCGGGGCGGGCATCGAGTTTTCGGTCATGGGATACCAGCAGCTCTACGGGTTCGCCGGTTCGGCGTGACCCCGGTCGGAGGGGAGGAAGCGCCGTCGCCGCGATCGAAGCACGACGCAACTACGTCAAGAAACGCTCATACTAGCGTTCAATTCCACGGGACGAGCGTATTTTCGTAGAGGGAGCCCTGCGTTTGCCGTATGCGCGCTCTGCGCGAGCCGCAAGCCCTCGATTTGGCGTACCCGGCGGACGGCGAATTGGCCGATATGGCGGCGATGCCGTCTGAGGTAGGATGGCGCTGCTGGGGGGCGGCCGGGAGTGGCGGAGGAGTCCTCGTGAAGAAGGCGCTGATGATCGTCCTCGCTGTGCTCGTCGTGATCGTCGCGCTGGCGATCGCCGCGCCCTTCCTCGTCCCGGTCTCGGCCTATAAGGGCCGCATCATCGCCAGGGTCGAGCAGGCGACGGGCCGCAAATTCGCCATCAACGGACCCATCGACCTCTCGTTTCTGCCGCGCACCACCCTCGAAGTCGCCGATGTGAGCCTCGGCAACCCGCCGGGCATGGCGGGCGAGATGATGACGCTCGGCAAGCTGCAGCTCCGCGCCAATCTCTTCGCCCTGCTGAAGGGCCGGCTCGAAGTCGACAGCTTCGTCCTCGTCGATCCCAGGATCGCGCTCGCCGTCGACAAGGACGGGCGGGCGAATTGGCAATTCGCCGCCGCCTCGCCGGCGACGCCCGCGCCGCAGCCGCCCTCGGCGCCGCCCAAGAGCGGCGCGCCGAAGCCGCCCGCCGCGGCCGTCGCGCCGCAGCCTGCCGGCGGCCCGTCGCTCTCCGACATCCAGCTCGGCGACATCCGCCTCGTCAACGGCACGCTGAGCTACAGCGACGCGCGCACCGGGCAGAAGCAGCAGATCGACGCCATCAACGCCAAGCTGTCGCTCAAGGATCTGAAAAGCCCGATGCAGGCGACCGCCGATGCGCGCTGGAACGGGCAGAAGATCGACCTCACTCTCGATCTTGCCAAGCCCGGCGCCTTGCTCGCCGGCGAGGCCAGCGCCGTCGCCCTTGCTCTCGCCGCCAATCCGGTCAAGTTCGACTTCAAGGGCACCCTTGCGCAGCGCCCGCAGATGCAGCTCGCCGGCGCGACGACGCTCGACGTTCCGTCGCTGAAAGAGCTCGCCGCCTGGACCGGAACGAAGCTGCCGCCGACGAGCGGCGGGATGGGGCCGCTCAAGATCAGCGGCACTTTCGAGCATGCCGGCAGCCGGACGTCGTTCAAGGACGCCCAGATCGCGCTCGACGCCATGAAGGCGAAAGGCGATCTCGCCGTCGACACGGCGGGTCCGCGGCCGGCGCTGAAGGGCATGCTCGATATCGACCGGCTCGATCTCAACCCGTATCTGCCGCCCGAGCAGCCGGCCGCGGCGCCGGGCGCGAGCCCGCAAAACGCCGCCGCGCCGGCGCCGAAGCCGGCCGCGCCCGCCGCCGGCGGCGCCCCTGCGGGGAAGCCGGCGCCGACATCGGCGGCGGGCGGCTGGAGCGATGCGCCCATCGACGTCTCGGGCCTGAGCGTCGCCGACGCCGATTTCGCCCTCAGCGCCGGCGGCATCCAGTTCCACAAGATCAAGATCGGCGCCAGCGCGCTCGCGCTTCACCTCAAGGACGCGAAGCTCGCGCTGGATCTCTCGAAGATGCAGCTCTACGGCGGCGGCGGCAAAGGCAGCTTGAAGCTCGACGGCGCCGGGCCGGTGCCGGCTCTCGATGCCGCCTTCACCCTGGACAAGGTCGAGGCGGAGCCGCTCCTCAAGGACGCCATGGATTTCGACCGCGTCAAGGGCAGCGCCAATGCCGAGGTCACGCTCCAGTCGCAGGGCAAGAGCGAGCGCGAGCTCATCGCGGCTCTCGGCGGCAAGGGCTCGATCCGCTTCGCCGACGGCGCGGTCAAGGGCATCAATATCGGCGCCCTCGTCAAGAACCTCGCCAACACGCTGCTGAATGCCGGCGCGCAGGCGAACGAGCAGACGGAATTCTCGAACCTCACCGGCACCTTCACGATCACCAAGGGCATTCTCGACAACAAGGACCTGCTGCTGAAGGCGCCCTTGCTGAGCGCGACCGGCGCCGGCACGGTCGACCTGCCGCAGCGCACCGTCGATTATCTCATCAAGGCCGACGCCGCCGGCCTCACCGTGCCGATCGCCGTCACCGGCCCGTGGAGCGACCTCAAATACCGGCCGCAGCCGGAGGCGCTGCTGAAGAATCCGGGGCAAGCGCTCAAGGGAATCGAGGGCGCCCTGAAGGGCATCGCGCCGAATGCGCCGCCGCCGCAAGGATCGCCGGCGCCGTCCGGCTCGACGCCGAAGCCGGCCGACATCCTCCGCGGCCTCTTCGGCGCGCCGAAGAATTAGGCATGGGGCGCGCGGAGCTGGTGGTCGTGATCGTCTCCGCTCCGCCCGGCGGCGACGGCATTCGCACCTGTCGCCCGACGCGCAACGAGCCCCTCTCCGCCACGAAGTGGGGGAGACGCGGGGGTGAGGGGCCTCGCCGCTTGCTCGGCAATCGCCGTGGAATCCCCCGCCTCACCCTGACCTCTCCGCCCCCCGGGGCGGAGAGGAGCGGTTAAGGCGCGCGGGAACGCCGTGACCCTCTCCCTCCTCCTCGAGCAGGCGCTCAACGGCATTCAGCTCGGCACCATGCTGTTCCTGATGGCGGCGGGGCTCACCCTCGTCTTCGGCATCATGAACCTCATCAATCTCGCGCATGGCTCGCTTTACATGCTGGGCGCCTATTTCGCCGCGGCCCTCCAGCAATGGACAGGCTCCTTCCTTCTGGCGCTCCTCCTCGCCGTCCCGCTCTCGGCGCTCGTCGGGATCGCCATCGAGATCGTGGCGTTGCGCCGGCTCTACGAGCGCGACCATCTCGACCAGGTGCTCTGCACCTTCGGCCTCATCCTCTTCCTCAACGAGGCGGTCCGCATCGTCTGGGGGCCGGTGCCGCTGCGCATGGCGCTGCCCGCTTCGCTCGCCGGCACGGTCGAGCTGCCGCCCGGCTTTCCCTATCCCGCCTTCCGCCTCGCCATCATCCTCGCCGGCATCGCCATTGCGCTTCTCCTCTATCTCCTCATCGCCAAGACGCGGCTCGGCATGCTGATCCGCGCCGGCGCCGCCGACCGGGCGATGGTGGGGGCGCTCGGCGTCGACATCGCGCGCCTCTTCACCCTCGTCTTCGGTCTCGGCGCGGCGCTCGCCGGCTTTGCCGGCGTCATGGCGGGGCCGCTGCTTGCGGTGCAGGTCGGGATGGGCGACGAGGTCCTCATCCTGACCCTCGTCGTCATCGTCATCGGCGGCATCGGCTCGGTGCGCGGCGCCTTCATCGCCGCCCTCCTCGTCGGCATCATCGACACCTTCGGCCGCGTCCTGCTGCCGCCGGCGCTGGCGCAGATCGGCATCTATGTCCTGATGGCGGCGATTCTCTTCTGGCGCCCGCGCGGCCTCTTCCCCGCCCATGGCTGAGCTGCCGGCGGGCGCCGCCCAGACGGCGCGGCGTTCCGTCATCCCGCGCCTCGCGCCGGCGCGGCTCGCCCTCCTCCTCGCCGCCCTCGCGCTCCTCGCCGTGCCGATCCTGGCGCAGCTCCTGGACCAGCCCTTCTATCTCCGCTTCGCGACCCGCGTCCTCGTCATGGCGCTCGCCGCCATCAGCCTCGACCTCATTCTCGGCTATGGCGGGATGGTCAGCTTCGGCCATGCGGCGTTCCTCGGCATCGGCGCCTATGTCACGGGAATCCTCGCCGTCCACGCCGCCAATGCCGAGCCGCTGCTCCTCTGGCCCGTCGTCCTTCCGGGCTCCGATAACGCCTTCATCGTCTGGCCGCTCGCCATGGCGGCGGCGGCGCTGGCGGCGCTCGTCATCGGCCTCGTCTCGCTGCGCAGCAGCGGCGTCCAATTCATCATGATCACCCTCGCTTTCGCGCAGATGCTCTATTTCTTCTTCATCGCGCTGCAGAAATACGGCGGCGAGGACGGCTTGCAGATGCCGGCCCGCTCGCGCTTCGGCGCGTTCGATCTCGGCGACAAGAGGGTCTTCTACTATCTCGTCCTCGCCCTTCTCATGGCCGCCCTCGGCTTCTGCCACCGCCTCGTCCGCTCCCGCTTCGGCATGGTCATCCGCGGCTGCCGCCAGAACGAGCGGCGGATGCGGGCGCTCGGCTTTCCGACCTTCCGCTACCGCCTCTGCTGCTTCGTCATCGCGGGCGCGCTCGCCGGGCTCGCCGGCGCGCTCCTTGCCAACAGCCAGGATTATGTGAGCCCGGCCGATATGAGCTGGCAGCGCTCGGGCGAGCTCATCGTCATGGTGGTGCTGGGCGGCATGGGGACGCTCCTGGGTCCGATCCTCGGCGCCGCCGCATATCTGCTGCTGGAGCTGGTGCTGGGCGGCTGGACCGAGCATTGGGCGATCATCTTCGGGCCGCTCCTCATTCTCCTCGTCCTTTTCGCGCGGCGCGGCCTCTGGGGGCTCGTCGCCCGGCCGGAGGCGGCAGGTGGCTGAGGCGCTGCTCGCGGCGGACGGCCTCGTCAAGCGCTTCGGCGGCATCGCCGCGACGGACGGCCTCTCGCTCAGCGTCGAAGAGGGCGAGCTCCACGCCGTCATCGGCCCCAACGGCGCCGGCAAGACGACGCTCGTGGCGCAGCTCGCGGGCGAGCTCATGCCGACCTCCGGCCGCATCCGCTTCGCCGGCGCCGATGTGACGCGGCTCGGCATGGCCGAGCGCGCCCGCCGCGGCCTCGCCCGCTCCTTCCAGATCACCTCGATTTGCCCCGATTTCACCGCGCTCGACAATGTCGCGCTCGCCGTGCAGGCGCGGAGCGGCCACAGCTTCCGCTTCTGGCGTCCGGCGCGGCGCGAGGAGAGCCTGCGGGCGCCGGCCCGCGCATTTCTCGATGCGGTCGGGCTCGCCGGCCGCGCCGCCGTGCCCGCCGGCATCCTCGCGCATGGCGAGCAGCGGCAGCTCGAACTCGCGATGGCGCTGGCGACGGAGCCGCGCCTTCTCCTCCTCGACGAGCCGATGGCCGGCATGGGGCCGGAGGAATCGGCGCGCATGGTGGCGCTGCTCGGCCGCCTCAAGCGGCGCTGCGCGATTCTCCTCGTCGAGCACGACATGGACGCCGTCTTCGCCCTCGCCGACCGCGTCAGCGTCCTCGTCTACGGGCGCTGCATCGCGACCGGCGCGCCCGACGCGATCCGCGCCGACCCGGCGGTGCGCGCCGCCTATCTCGGCGAGGAGGTGGGCTGATGCTCGAAGTGCGCGGGCTCGAGACCGCCTACGGGCGGAGCCAGGTGCTCTTCGGCATCGACCTCGCCGTCGGCGCCGGCGAGGTCGTGAGCCTCCTCGGCCGCAACGGCATGGGCAAGACGACGGTCGTGAAGTCGATCCTCGGGCTGACGCCGATCCGCGCCGGCAGCATCCGCTTCGCGGGCGAGGCGATTCACGGCCTTCCCGCTCACCGCATCGCGCGGCGCGGCCTCGGCCTCGTGCCCGAGGGGCGGCGCATCTTCGCCAACCTCACCGTGCGCGAGAACCTCGTCGCGACGGCGGCCAGTGGGCGCGGCGGCGCGGCGCCCTGGCACTACGAGCGCGTCCTCGCCCTCTTTCCGAGCCTCGCCGCGCGCGCCGGGCATTACGGCGGCCAGCTCTCCGGCGGCGAGCAGCAGATGCTGGCGATCGGCCGCGCCCTCATGACCAATCCGCGCCTTCTCATTCTCGACGAGGCGACCGAGGGCTTGGCGCCCCTCGTCCGCGCCGAGATCTGGCGCTGCCTCCAAGCGCTGAAGGCGGGCGGGCAGGCCATCCTCGTCATCGACAAGAATATCGCGGCGCTGAGCCGCCTCGCCGACCGTCACATCATCATCGAGAAGGGCCGCGTCGTCTGGCAGGGCAATTCGGCTGCCCTGGCCTCCGCCGGCGAGCTGCGGCAGCGGTATCTGGGCGTCTGAGGACGACATTCCTGGCCAATGCCGCCCCTCTCCGCCCCGCCGAGGCGGAGAGGTAAGGTGAGGTGGGGGCGGTGCCGCCGCGGGCACGGGCCTTGCCTGCCCGGTGCTTACGCCGGGGCGGTGGCGGGATCGGAAATCCTCACCCCGCCCGGCGGAAGCACGCGGCCACCGTCGCCAAAAACGTGGCGTAATGCCAGGGCTTGGCGATCCGCGGGACGTGCCGGTATTCGGGCGGCACGACGCTGCCGTTATCGTAGCCGGTGAGGAAGATGAAGGGCACCTGCCGCTCCTCCAGCAGCGCCGCCAGCGGAAAGCTCATGGTGCCGTTGAGGTTCACGTCCAGCACGGCGCCGTCCAATTCCTCCGCGCGCGCCAGGGCGAGCGCCTGCGGCAAGCGCGCCGCCGGGCCGATGACGATCGAGCCCGCGCCTTCCAGCTGCGCGCAGATCACCTCGGCGACGAGCAGGGTGTCCTCGACGACGAGGATGCGCAGGCCGCTGACAGCGGTCACGCCCGTCTCATCGGGCATCGCCGCCGTCACCCGATCCTCCCGCGGGCGGCGCCCCGCCCTCGCGCAACGGGAACTCGATCGTGCTGCGGAAGCCGCTGGGCTCGAAGCTGAGGCTGACCCGGCCTTCGAGCTCGTATTCGACGCTGCGGCGAACGAAGCCGGTGCCGAATCCCTCCCTTCGCCCGTGCCCGATGGGCGGGCCGCCGCGCTCGGTCCAGGTGAGCGCCAGCCGTTTCCCGTCTCCCGAATTCTGGACCTGCCAGACCACCTCGACCCGGCCGTCCGGCACCGACAGCGCGCCGTATTTGGCGGCGTTGGTGGCCAGCTCATGCAGCGCCATCCCGAAGGTCTCCGCCGCGTTCGGCCCCAGCCTCACCGCCGGCCCGCTCAGCATCGTGTTGTTCTCCTCGCCATTCACATAGGGCGCCAGCGCCGTCGCGGTCAGCGCGCGGATATCGACGCCCTCCCATTCATGGGTCGAGAGCAGCTCGTGCATCCGGCCCATGGCCATGATCCTGGCGAGGAAGGCCGCGGAAAAATCCTCGATGGACGGGTGGTCCTTCAGCATGCGGCTCGCCAGCGAGGCGACGGTGGCGAGGATGTTCTTCACCCGATGCTGCAGCTCGTGCATCAGCCGCTCTCGCGCCGCCTCGGCGCGCTTGCGCTCGGAGATGTCGATGATGGCGGCGATGGCGCCGCGCGGCTGGCCGCCCCCGTCGAAGAGCGGCGTCGCCAGGATCATCACCTCGACGGCGCCGCCATCGGCGCGGAGCAAGCGGCCTTCGACCGCGGCCGGGGTCTTGCCGGTGCGCGCGGCGCGCTGCAAGGGCCGCTCCTCGACCGGCAGCTCACGGCCGTCGACGATGAGGCGGCCCAGCGCCGACACCGCGCGCGGTCCCTCGCGCTCGTCCTCCTCGCCGAGGAGACGGGCGCCGTAGCGGTTGACGCGGATGCGGCGGGCGGCACTGTCCTCGGTGATGAAGATGCCGACCGGGAGCAGGTCGAGCAGCGTCTCCAGCCGGTCGCGGAGGTCGCGCGTCAGCGTGTTGATGCGCGCCTCGGCGGCGGTGATGCGCGTCACGTCGATGAAGGTGATGACGACGCCGGCGATGACGTTGTCGACCGTGCGATAGGGCATCATGCGCATGATGAAGCGGGCGTCGGTATCGGCGCTCTCGACCTGCTTCTCGATCGTGCCGAGCGTCCGCAGGACGCGCTCGGCCTCCCCCTCGACCGTATCGAGGCGCAGGCGCGAGCGCACATGCGAGATCGGCCGGCCGACATCGCTCTCGACCAGGCGGAACACTTCCTTCGCCGCCGGGGTGAAGCTCTTGATGGCGAGCCGGTGATCGAGGAAGACGGCGGCGATCTGCGTGCTTGCGAGGAGGTTCGCGATGTCGCTGTTGGCGCGGCTCAGCTCCTCGACCCGCATCTTCAGCTCGGCGTTGACGGTCTGCAGCTCCTCATTGATAGACTGCAGCTCTTCCTTCGAGGTCTCCAGCTCCTCGTTCGCGGATTGCAGCTCCTCGTTGATCGAGGACAGCTCCTCATTGCCGGATTTCAGCTCCTCGTTCGAGGATTCGAGCTCCTCGGTCGCGGTTTGCAGGCGCTCCTTGGTCGCCGCCAGCTCCGTCTCTAGGGCGCGGAGATTGGAGTCCTCGGCATCCTCCGAAGGCTCGCCCGCCCGCGCCACGGACGCGGATTTCGCCTCGCCCACATCGCGGAAGACGACCATGTAGAGAGTTTCGGCCGGCTCGCCGCGGCGCAGCGGCTGTACGATAATATCGAGCGTCTGGCGGCCGCCATTGGTGCCGACCGCGAGGTTCCGCTGAGTGACGGATTCTCCGGTCCTCGCCGCGCGGTGCAAGGCGGCGCGCAGCTCGAGGCGCAGGCCGCGCCGGGCGAGGCCAAAGATGTTGTTGCTGGGCAGGCCCGGCGGCAGCTCCAGATATTTGCCCGTCCGCCCCGACACATGCAGCAGCTCGCCCTCTTCGTTGATGACGACGCAAGCCGGGGCGTAGCGCTCCAGAAGCTGCCGGTCGGCCAGGCTCTGAAGATCGCTCGTGGAGGCGGCCGGGCGGGCGGCCGGCGCCGGCTTGCGGCGCGCCGGATTGGGCGAGGTGAGCGGGAACTCGGGCAGGCGGCGGTCGGCCTGCGGCCGCCGCTGGAAGATGTGATGCGCCTTGTCGGCGGTGGCGAAGAGGCGCGAATGGCGGGCGACGTTCTCCGAGGTGCCGAGCAGCAGGTAGCCGGAATCGCGCAGCGCGTAAAGGAACAGCGGAACCAGCCGGCTCTGCAGATCGGCGCCGAGATAGATCAAGAGGTTGCGGCAGGAGATGAGGTCGAGCTTCGAGAAGGGCGCGTCGCGCAGCAGATTATGCGCCGAGAAGAGGCAGACTTCGCGCAGCTCGCTCGCCACCCGGTATGTCCCGTCCTCGCGCAGGAAATAGCGCTCGAGAAGCGGGCCGGGCACGTCCTTGGCGATCGCCGCCGGATAGCGCCCGGCGCGGGCGATCTCCAGCGCCTGCTCGTCGATGTCGGTGGCGAAGATTTGCAGCTTCGGTCCCGCATGCGATCTCGGCATGCGCTCGCGCAGCAGGATGGCGATCGAGTAGGCTTCCTCGCCGGTGGCGCAGCCCGGGACCCACACGCGGATCGCATCGTCAGCGCCGCGCCCCTCGAAGAGCCGCGGCACGATGTCGTGTTCGAGGGCGGCGAAGACCGCCGGGTCGCGGAAGAAGTTGGTGACGCCGATGAGGAGATCCTGGAACAGGAGGTCGACCTCGCGGACATCGGCGCGCAGGCGTTCGAGATAGGCCGGCATCTCGTCGATCTTCAGCACCTGCATGCGCCGCAGTACGCGGCGGATGATCGTCTTGTACTTGTAGCCGCTGAAATCGTGCCCGGTGCGGGCGCGCAGCACGGCGCAGAGCGGGCCGAGATAGGCGGCCGTGTCCTGGCTCAGCCCGTCGCGCTTCTTCCGCCGCGCCTCCGCGTGCAGCGGGCTGAAATAATCGACGAGCTTCGCCGCCATCTCCTCGGCTGGAAGCACGAAGTCGACGAGGCCGGTGCTGACGGCGCTGCGCATCATGCCGTCATATTCGGCGCCCGCCTGCGCCAGGGTGAGCCCGCCGCTCTCCTTGATCGCCCTGAGGCCCAGCGTGCCGTCGCTTCCCGTCCCCGACAGGATGACGCAGGCGGCGTTCTCGCCGCGATCGGCCGCGAGCGAGGTGAGGAAATCGTCGATGGGCGTGCGCTGGCCGCGCGGCAAGGCGGGGGGCTCGAGGCGGAGGCGCCCGTCCTTGATTGTCAGGGTCGCGTTCGGCGGCAGGATATGGATGTGGTTCGGCTGGGCCGCGCCGCCGTCCTCGATCAGCCGCGCCGGCATTGCCGTTGCGTGGCCCAGAAGCTCCGGCAGCGCGGTCCGGTGGTCGGGGTCGAGATGCTGGACGACGACGAAAGAGAGGCCGGAATCGGCGGGAGCGCTGGAGAAGACGGCCTTCAGCGCCGGGACCGCGCCGGCCGAGCCGCCGATGCCGACGACCGGGACGAGAGCCGAGCGGCTGTCCAGCGGCGGCCGCTCAGCCGATCGCCTCTTCCTGCTGGCCGTCATCCGCTATGTCCGCCGCGCGAGCGCCTCCCCTCGGCACGCTGTTCCTCTCGCGGAGCAGCTGCTGCATCAGCTCCGCGTCCCGGTCGTATTCGCGCGCCCGCGCCGACATCAGCGCCGCGAGATTGGAGTCGGGCGGCTCGGCCGCCGCCACCCGTCGTGCCAGCTCCGCCCGCTCCTGATGCGAGCGCAGCAGCGTCCGCAGCAGCTTGTGGACGTCGCTGGCTTGCGCCGCGAGGAGCGCCTCGCCGCTGTAGGCGTGGCCGACGTGGCAACGATAGCGAAGCGTACCGCCATCGGCAATCTCCCACAAGGTGCCGCGGCATTCGGGGCAGCCGAAGCGGGACGGCTTGCCCAGCCGGTCGTTCTGGCTCATGTCGGAAAGCTCCTGCGCGGCGATCGCCGCCTCGATCCTGATCTCGAGCGGTATCTCCGGCGTCTTCCCCGCCGGCTCGGCGGCGAGGCGGGCAAGAAGATCGGGCATCGCGGCGATCGGCACGCAATGGTCGACCTCGACGTGGCGCAGGGCGCTCTGCGGCATGCTCGGCACCGCCGCGTCCGCGGGGTCCTGGACGACCGCGACGCCGCCGCAGCGCTTCACCGCCATGAGCCCCGCCGTGCCGTCATTGAGCGCGCCCGACAGCACGACGCCGACGACGCGCGCGCCGAAGCTGCACGCCGCCGAGCGGAAGAGCGGGTCGATGGCGGGCCGCGCCATGTTCTCGCGCGGGCCGCGCCGCAGCAGGATGTGCCCGTCATGAAGCAGCAGGTGGCGCCCGGGTCCGGCGACATAGACGCGCCCCGGCACGATCGGCTCGCCGCATTCCGCCTCCTTGACGCGCAGCGGCCCGGCCTGGTCGAGGAGCTGGGCGAGGTGGCTCGTGCTGCCCACATGCATGACGATGAAGACCGCCGCCGGCAGCTCGGCGGGCAGGCCGCGCAGCAAGCTCTGGAGAGTATGGAAGCCGCCGGCGGAGGTGCCGATGGCGACGATGTCGTGGTGCTGTGCCATCCGCTTCACGGGCGGCTCCGCTCTGCCTCGCAGCGACATCGCCGCGGGAGCGACGCGATCCTGGCGCACGGAAAGGTCGCCGAACGGCGCAATGCCTTCCCGAGCGAGAACGCGCCGCGCCGCCCGATGGTTGCCGGCGGCGAGGGGAGGGTTCACGTCGCCGGCGGTATCAATGTATTCCGGCATTAGCCGTCATGGCGAGCGGAGCGCCGCCATCGAGCTTCGTGCCGGCTGCATTCTGGATCGCCGCGTCGCTCCGCTCCTCGCGATGACGCAGCCGCGTCGCTCCGCTCCTCGCGATGACGCAGCGGCGAATGCCGCGCGCTCTGCCCTAATGCGCGCGCGCCATGTCGCGCAGCACCTCGACTTCGAGCTCCTTCTCCTCGATGACGGCGCGCACGAGATCGCCGATGCTGACGATGCCGACGATCTTGCCCGCTTCCTCGACCGGCATGTGGCGGATGCGGTGCACGGTCATGAGGCCCATCACCTTGCCGACGAGGTCGCCCGGATGGCAGGTGATGCGGTCGGGGACCATGAGCTCCCCGACGGGCAGTTCGAGCGCCGCCGCGCCGAAGCGCTCGATGCCGTGCATGAGGTGGCGCTCGCTGAAGATGCCGGCGTATTTGCCCCAGCGGTCATAGACGAGGAGCGCGCCGATATTGTTGTCCGACAGCTTCTGCACCGCGGCGGCGACGGCGTCGGTCGTCCGCGCCTTATGGACGAGACGGCCCTTGTGGTGGAGGACGTCGGCGATGCGCATCGTGGGTTCTCCCGACTGGCGGCCGAGCCCCGGCTCGGTCGCCCATCATGTCGGGTAGGTGGGTTGCGCCGAGATTGCCGCAAGGTGAAATTTCGTTCACGCGCGGCAACGCTCCTCTCCGCCCCGGGGGCGGGGAGGGCTCGTCGCGCGCGGCTGCTACAATTTGAAGATGCGCTGGGCGTTGGCGCTGCGCACCGCCGCCGCCGTCCTCTCGGGCAGGGCGTTGACGCGCGCGAGGCAGCCCGTCATGTCGCCGATATTGTGCGGGTAGTCGGAGCCGTACATGACCTTGTCGGCGCCGCCGACGGCGACGCAGAGATCGAGCGCCTCCTGCCGGTATGTGACGGCGTCGTAATAGATGTGGCGGAGATATTCGGCGGGCTTGCGCGCGATCTTGACGCGGCAGGCATTCATCTTGTCGAAGCACTGGTCGAAGCGGCCGACGAGGTAGGGGAGGGTGCCGCCGGCATGGCTCGCGATGAGCTTCAGATTGGGGTAGGTGTCGAAGAAGCCGTCGAAGATCATGCGCGCCACGGCGAGCGTCGTGTCGAACATGAAGCCGACCGAGGCGATGAGGTTGTAGACGCGCATGTCGAGCTCGGGGAGGCCGGGCGGCGCCGTCGGGTGCATGAGGACGGGAAGGCCGCGCCGGTCGATCGCCTGCCAGATCGGCGCGAATTTCGCGTCCGTCAGCGATTCGCCGTAGACATTGGCGAGGACGATGACGCCGACGGCGCCCTTGGCGCAGGCGCGGTCGAGCTCGGCCACCGCCTTCTCCGGGTATTGCCAGGGGAGCGAGGCCATCCAGCGGATGCGGTCCGGCCATTGCGTCTGCGCCCGCGCCATGTCGTCGTTCATCACCTGCGCCGCCTTGAGGCTGATCTCCGGCCCGCCCCAATAGACGTTGGGGCAGGTCAAGGTGAGGATGGCGAGATCGACCTTGGCCTCGTTCATCTTCTTGATGCGCAGCTCGTAGTCGAGATGGCCTTCCTGCGGCGTCATGAAGGGGGCGCCGTCCCACATGACGGCGCGCGGCCCGTCCTTGCTGGGCCGCACCGCGTAGCGCGGGCCGCCATGCTCCGAGATGAGCGAGATCCACTCCTCGCTCAACATGTGCGTGTGGACGTCGATGACCGTCATGGGCTCCGGCCCCCTTCTTCTCTTCTTGGCGCGGCGCGGCGGCGCCGCCGCGCCATCGGGCGAAGATCGGGTGCCGCGCCGGGCGCTGTCAATCGAATTGCAGCAAGGCTCCGCGATTCAAGCGCTCGTTGTAGCGGCCGCTTGCCGCCGTCAATTCAGCTTGGGGCTGGTGAGGCGCGGCGGCGGCGCGCTGCGCGGCCCGCTGGCGGGCGGCGGCGCTTGGCCGGCGGGCGCCGCCGGGCTCGGTGCCGCCGCCGCCCGCGGCCGCGCCTCGACGAGCGCCGCCCAGCGGCCCTTCGCCTCGCTGTACCAGCGCTGGCCGATTTCGCATTCGAGCGTGTCGGCATTAGCGCGGATCGGCTGGTTCGGCACCGCGTCATTGTGCCAGAGCAGGCAGAACTTGCGGATGAGCGCGATATCGCCGTCGGCGACGGTGTCGGCGGCGGCGTTGCGCAGGCGCAGGAACTCATCGCTCGCGTCCTCGGCCTCGATGAGGCCGGCGGGACGGACCCAGCCGCCGGCGGCGCGAATGGGCTGGACGAGCGGGTTGAGGCGGACGAGGGTGCCGTCGCCGACGGCGCGCCCCGGCTCCTCGGGGACGGCCTGCCCCAAGGCGAGATGCGCGAGGAAGCTGGCGCGGTCGGGCGGGTCGTCGATCAGCACCTCGGCGAGGGTGCGCAGATCGCCGGCCGGGTCGTGCGCCTGCCTGACCTGCACCAGCTTCGCCGCGGCGGCATCCTCGCTGCCGCTCGCCGGCGGCAGGACGACGCTGCCGCTGCCGATGCTCAGCACCTCGATGGCCTCGCGCGGGACGCCGTTGGCGAGCGCCTCGGCGATCGCCGCCAGCACCGGGTTGTGGTCGCCGGCAAGGGCGCCGTCCCAGCACCGCCGGCCGCGCGAGACCGTCGCCGGCCCGTCGAAATAATCGACGGGCGCCGTCGTCGAGGCATGGATCGCCTCAGCGAGTGTCGCGATCGCCGGCGTGCCGAAGCCGGCGGCCCGGCTCTGCAGGTTGGAGCGGAAGATGACCTCGCTGCGGCGATCGTAGTCGAAGGCGGTGATCATGATCTGCGTCGGCAGGCGCGCCCGCGCCGTCAGGGCGTCGAGCGTGATGTCGCCGAGCCCCGGCTCGCCCGCTTCGCTGTTGAGAAGCTGGCGCAGGGCGGCGAGCTTGCGCGCCGCCGCGTGGCGCGGCCCGACGCCGGCGGCGGCGCGGCGCAGGCGCGCCTTGGCGCCGCGGGCGCCGGCGCCCGGGGCGAAGACGGCGCGGCGCGTCGCCGGATCGTCGAAGTATTTCGCGACGTCGCCGAGCGGCAGATCCTTGAGCAAGCCGCCGAGGACGAGGCTGCCGCCGGAATTGGCGGCGACGAGGTCGAAGTCGCGCAGCACGTGGTGGCCCGACAACAGGGCGCCGCCGCTCCGATAAAGATCGATCAGCGTCAGGATTTGGATGAGGGACCAGGTGCCACCCCCATCGAGAGACAATATGCGGAACGTCATAACGATTCCCCGAAACCTAAAGTTGCTGCTCGTTCATCCGCAAACCCGGTCGAAATAATGGATGGCGGATTTTATGAATTTTCTTCGCAACTACAACACGAATTCTAAATATTTCTGCCAGTTGTGCTTGTGTGATTCTGATCCGTCGCGATTTTCTGCTATCCGGAGACGCGCCGCAACTGTGCCGGCGCCGGCTCGTCCAAGCGCCGCCGTGCCCGCTCCAGGCGGTCGAGCATGCGCGTCAGCTCGGCATGGTCCTCGGCATCGAGGCTGGGGCCCGGCGCCCGCGTCCGCGCGCTCGCGATGAGGCCGCGCCGGCGCAGCGTCTCCTTGCGGAGGGCGAGGCCGATGCCCGGCTGCTGCTCGTGGCGGATCGCCGGCAGATAGGCATCGAAGAGATCCTCGGCGCCGTCGCGGTCGCCGGCGCGGAAGCGGCGGCAGACCTCGACCAGCATCTCGGGGAAGGCGAAGCCGCTCATCGCGCCGTCGGCGCCGCGGGCCAGCTCCTGCGGCAGGTAAAGAGCGCCGGTGCCGACGAGGATGGAGATGCGGCGCCGCGCGCCGCGCGCCTCGGCGGCGCGGAGCTGCGACAGCTTGCGCAGCCCCGGCACGTCTTCGTGCTTCAGCATCACGAAGCTCGGGAATTCGCTGAAGAGGCGGTCGATGAGGGTGGCGGAGAGGAAGACGCCGTTGAGCGGCGGGTAGTCCTGCAGCACGACCGGCACGGCGTCGCCGAGCTCGGCCGCGACGGCGGCGAAATAGGCGTAGGCCTGCTCGTCGGTGCGCAGCCCCGCGGCCGCCGCCACCATGACGCCGGCGGCGCCGAGATCCATGACGCGGCGGGCGAAGTCCCCGAGAAGGCGCAAGCCCGGCTGGCTCACCCCGACGACGACCGGCACCGTCGCCCGCTTGAGGACGCGCGCGACGAAGGCCTCCGATTCCTCGCGCGACAGTTTCGGCGCCTCGCCCATGACGCCGAGCACGGTGATGCCAGCGACGCCGCTCGCGCAGTAATGGTCGACGAGGCGGTCGGTCGAGGGCCAGTCCAGCGCCCCGCTGTCGGTGAAGGGCGTCGCCGAGATCACATAGACGCCGCTCGCCGATGCATCGAGGAGAGACATAAAAATGATCCTTGCCTAGCCGCACTCCCCCCGTCCGGATGATGACACGACCCGTCGGGAGGCAATAGTCTTAATTAAAGTTAACGCGGTGATTTGCGGTCGAATCCGGCGAAAATCGGCGGTTTTTGCCCGGGTGAGGGGGGAATGCCGCCGCGCCGGGCCGTTAACCATGCCGTCTCCGACGAGTTGCGGCCGCGGCCCGGCAAAGCCCTTGACGGATGGCGGGAGGCCTTGCGTTCATGGCCGCGACGCCACCGATGCGAGCCCTCCATGCAATTCGACTTCCGCACCCTGCCTCCGGCCGACCGCTATAAATTGCTGATCGGCGCCGTCGTGCCGCGGCCGATCGCGCTCGTCACGACGGTCGATCGGGAGGGGATCGTCAACGCCGCGCCCTTCAGCTTCTTCAACGTGCTGAGCCACGACCCGGCGGTGGTGACGCTCGGCGTCGAGCAGCGCCACAGCGGCGCCCCCAAGGACACGGTGCGCAACATGCGCGAGACGGCGGAGTTCGTCGTCAACCTCGTCGACGAGGCGATCGCCGAGGCGATGAACATCTGCGCCATCGACTTTCCCGAGGGAACGGACGAGCTGGCCGAGGCGGGGCTTGCCGCGGCGCCGTCCGCCGTGGTGGCGCCGCCGCGCGTCGCGCAGTCGCCGGTCAGCCTCGAATGCCGCCTGCTGCAGGAGCTGCGCCTCGGCGGCGGCGGCAAGCGCTCCATCATTTTGGGCGAGGTCGTCTACTGCCATGTGCGCGACGGCCTCGTCGACGAGCGCTGCCGCATCGAGACCGCCAAGATGAAGCTGGTGGGGCGCCTTGCCGGCAGCGGCTACATCCGCCTCAGCGATCCCTTCTCGATGCCGCGCATCGCCTACGCCGATTGGCGGGCGCGGAAGGCGGGCGCCTGAGCGCAAGGGCGCCGCCGGCCGCGCCCCTTCGCGCGCGGCCAGCGGCGAGGGAACGTTTTCTCGCCGCCGGTGTTTCGTCGCCACGGCAGCTCGGAACGGTGCGGACGGGGGCCCGCCTTCCGTGCTGCGTGATTCTGCTCACCGTTGAAGTGCTCCGGTGGAATTCCCGCGCTTTGCGTCTGTTAACCATGCGATCGAAACATCTGATTGCGGCACCGGGCGGGCCGCGATGAACGGTCAAGGCAGGTGAAACGATGGCGAAGCCAAAGCGAGGACGGTCGACGGCGGCAATCGACGATCATGTCGGCGCCCGCATCCGGGAACGGCGGATCATGCTGGGCCTCACCCAGCAGCAGCTCGCCGAGCTCATCGGCGTCACATATCAGCAGGCGCATAAATACGAGCGCGGCATCAACCGCGTCTCGGCCGGGCGCCTCTACGAGATCGGCCGCGTGCTTAGCGTTCCCGTCGGGTATTTCTACGAGGGGATCGGCGAGGAAGGCACGCGCCAGGTGACGCAGCGCGAGCGCATGATGCTGGAGATTGCCCGCAATTTCGCCGACATCACCAACGAGCGCCACCAGGAGGCGGTGAGCCAGCTCGCGCGCGCGCTCGCGAATAGCTGACGGCGCCCAGCGGCCGCGCATCTCCGAGGCCTGCGGGTCTTGCGCGCCTGCGCCAGCGGCGGGCCAGCCTTGACCGGAGTCCGCTCATAGGGAAGGCTTCCCCGCGAAAACCAGCGGGGAGGCGGCGGTGGCGGAACTCGTCCTGATCGAGCGGGCGCAAGCGGTCAGCGTGCTGACGCTGAACCGCCCCGAAAAGCTCAACGCCTTCACCACCGAGCTGCACCAGCAATTGGCGGCGGCGCTCGACGCCGCGGCGGCCGATGACGGCGTCCGCGCCGTGCTCCTGACCGGCGCCGGGCGCGGCTTCTGCGCCGGGCAGGATCTTCAAGCGCGCGCCCTCGCCATGGCGGATGGCCGCCCCTTCGACGGCGGCGGCGCCATCGAAGCCTGGTACAACCCGCTGGTCCGCCGCTTGCGGCGGATGCAGAAGCCGGTCGTTTGCGCCGTCAACGGCGTTGCCGCCGGCGCCGGCGCCAACCTCGCGCTCGCCTGCGACATCGTGCTGGCGGCGCGCTCGGCGAGCTTTCTGCAGGCCTTCTGCCGGATCGGGCTCGTTCCGGATACGGGCGGCAGCTTCTTCCTGCCGCGCCTCGTCGGCCGGGCGCGGGCGGCGGCGTTGATGCTGCTCGGCGACGCCGTCCCGGCCGAGGAGGCGGCGCGCTGGGGCCTCATCTGGCGCGTCGTCGATGACGCGGTGCTGATGACGGAGGCGCGGGCGCTCGCGGCGCGGCTCGCCGCGCAGCCGACACGCGCCCTCGCCCTCATCAAGACGATGCTCGATGCGAGCCATGGCAACAGCCTCGACCAGCAGCTCGACCTCGAACGCGACATGCAGAAGATCGCGGCCGGCACCGCCGATTTCCGCGAAGGCGTCGCCGCCTTTCTCGAAAAGAGGTCGGCGAAGTTCCGTGGCGCGTAGGAACAAGGGAAGAGCTGGGAAATCCGAAAGCACGCGAAGATTTCACGCGTATAAAGCTGCACTCATGTGCGAGCAATATTGTCGCCGAACCGAAAGAGGATGACCGATCCGCCGCGTTTCCCTTTGCAAGGTCGGAGGACCCGGCCGTTGTCATTGGGTAAGCGGAGATAATCATGCAACAAACAATCGTGGCGCTGTTCGATCAACGCGCTGAGGCCGAACGGGCGCGGGACGAGCTGCAGCGGTCCGGCCTCGCGGCCGAGGAGGTGCGCGTCGTCGGCGCGGGCGACGGCGCGCCGGCGGCGGCAACGACCACCCTCGCCGAGCCGCGGCAACCGCGCGGCTTCTTCGACTGGCTCTTCGGCACCGACGTCCCGGAGGCGGAAAAGCAGCGCTATCACTCCTATGTCTATGAAGGCGGCAAGACTCTGCTCTATGTCCGCGCCGCCGGCGGCGATGCCGAGTTCGAGCGCATCGTCGCCCTCCTCGAGCGCTTCGACCCGATCGATATCGGCGACGAGGCGACGGCAGGATTCGGCCGAGAGGGCGTGGCGGGCCCGGCCGGCTCCGTCCCTGCCGCCGCTGCGCCCGGCACGGAAACCGTGATCCCGACCGCGCATGAGGAGCTGCAGGTCGGCAAGCGCGAGACCACCGGCGGCCGGAGCTACCGCATCCGCAGCTATGTCGTCGAGCGCCCCGTCGAGGAGCAGGTGTCGCTGCGCGACGAGCGGGTGACGATCGAGCGCCGCGCGCCCGGCAGCGATCGGCCCGCGGGCGAGGGCGCCTTCGAGGAGAAGGAAGTCGAGGTGACCGAGCGCCGCGAAGAGCCGGTCGTCGGCAAGGTCGTGCGCCGCGGCGAGGATGTCGTCATCCGCAAGGACGCGACGGAGCGCGTCGAGACGGTGCGCGACAAGCTGCGCGAGACCAAGGTCGACGTCGACCGCGCGGCGGCCGGCAACAAGCCGGCGGATGTGGCGCCGGCGGCGGAGCCGGGGCCGGCGGCGGCGCCCGATCGCGACATATCGGAGCCGGCGAAGACGACGGCGCCCGGCAAGGCGCCGCTCGACTGACCGGAAGGGGCGAGAGGCGGCGTCCCCGCCTCTCGCTCAGCCGACCTCGACCTCCTGCCAGAAGCCGAAGCGCCCGCCGACATGGCGCATCTCGGGGCGCGGGGCCTCGTAGGACCAGGCGGCGCGCGGATGGCGCCCGCCGTCGATCACGATGTCGTAGAATTGGACGCCGTGCGGGCAGGCGCGGTCGCTCTCCGTCTTCGCCGCCTTTTCGAGCCAGTCGAGGCGTACCGCCGCGCTCGGGAAATAGTCATAGCCGCCGCAGGCGATCGTGTCGGCGCTTTCGGCGAGGACGCGGCCGTTCAGAGTGGCTTTCATCGAGATCCTCCGTCGCACCAAGATGAAGGCGGAAGGCGCCTGCCTGTCAACCGCGGGACGGCGATTTGACGGGGTCCCACGGTTGTCCTAGCCTCCGCTCGCGAGGAGGCAGCGAAGAGGAGGGCGCGATGCAGCAGTTGCGCGACCCGGCGGCCGCGGCGCCCGAGGCGGCGCTGCGTCTGCGGCCCTTCGAGGGCGGTCTCGGCGCCGAGGTGCTCGAGCTCCAGGTGGCTGCCGTCGACGACGCGCTCTTCCCCGCCGTCTATGCGGCGTTCCTGCGGCACCAATTGCTGCTCTTCCGCGACCAGGACCTGCCGGAGGCCGCGCAAGTCGCCTTCGCCCGCCGCTTCGGCGAGGTGCAGGTCCATGTCATGAACCAGTACCATGCGAGCCGGCATCCCGAGCTCTACACCCTCTCCAACCTCGACGCCGAGGGCCGGCCGAGCGGCAAGCATCCCGACCGCGGCACCATGGCCTGGCACACCGACGGCTCGTGGCGGCGGGTCACCGGGCAGGCGACGATGCTCTATGCCGAGCGCATCCCCGCGCAGGGCGGCGGCACGGGATTCGCCGACATGTATTCGGCTTACGAGGCGCTCGGCCCCGCCGAGCAGGCGCGCCTCGCCGGCCTCCGCGCCATCCACAATCTCGACTTCTCGCGCAATCGCCGGCACGGCGAGGAGCCGATGACGGCGGCGCAGCGCGCGGCGGTGCCGCCCGTCGACCACCCCATCATCCGCACGCATCCCGAGACGGGACGCAAATGCGTCTTTCTCGGCGACCATGCCGAGAGCATCGTCGGAATGGGCTACGCCGAGGGCCGCGCCTTCATCGACGCGCTCAACGACCGCATCGTCGCCCTGGCCCGCACCTATACGCATCGCTGGCGGCCGCGCGACTTCATGGTCTGGGACAATCGCTGCCTCCTGCACAAGGCCGAGGCGTACGACACGGCGCGCGAGCCGCGCGTCATCCGCCGCTGCACCGTGCTGGGCGAGGTGCCGCAGTAGCGAGCGGCGTCGATCGGCCGACCCGCGCCTCAGCCGAAGAGGCGGGCGCCGAAGCGCCAGCGCGCGAGGGAGAAGGCGGCGGCGGCGAGGGCCGCCACGTAAAGGAGATGCCCCGCCGCCGCGAGCGGGTCCACCGCCACGCCGGCGGTCAGCGGCCGCACGACGGCGATGAGATGCGTCATCGGCAGCACCCAGGCGATCGCCTGCACGAACCAGGGGAAGCGCCCGACCTCGAAGAAGGTGCCGGAGAACATGAACATCGGCGTCACCCAGAAGGTGAAGAAATAGGCGAAGATGTCCCAGCTCTTGGCCTGCGCCGTCACGGCGAGGCCGCAGCAGGCGAAGCAGATCGCGCCGAGCGCCAGCGCCGGCAGGGCGAGGAGGACGCCGACCGGGCTCGCGACGCCGCCCCAGAGCGAGCCCACGACGATGACGCAGGACGCCGAGAAGACGCCCTTCGTCGCCGCCCAGGACATCTCGCCCAGCATCAGCTCGGTGAGGCTCACCGGCGTCGCCAGGATGGCGTCCCAGGTGCGCTGCAGGCTGAATCGGGCATAGGTGCTGATCGTCGATTCGAAGCTGGCGGCGAACATCGCGGCGTAGCACATCATCCCGGGCACGACGAAGGCGAGATAGCTCATGCCGCCGACGCGGTCGATGACGGCACCGAGGCCGTAGCCGAAGGCGAAGAGGAAGATGAGCGGGTCGAGCACGTTGGTCGTCAGCGACGGACCGATGAGGCGGCGCCAGACGAGCGCGTTCCGCCGCCACACGGCTTGGCTGTAGCGGTTGACGGCGGGGAGGCTCGCGCGCGCGCTCATCCTCATTCTCCTTGCCTGAGGCTGTGCCCGGTGAGGCGCAGGAAGACGTCTTCGAGATTGGCCTCGCGCCGCAGATAGGCGGCATCCGCCGGCAGGCGCCGCGTCACCTCGGCGGGGTCGTTCGCGTAATAGAGCACGGCATCGCCGATGTCGTTGCGCTCGAGCCCATCCTCGCTGAAGCCGCGGGGGAGGGGCTTCGCGACCTCGACGACATGGCCGCGGACATGCCGGGCGATGAGGTCCTTGGGCGCGCCTTCATCGAGGATGCGGCCGCCATCGATGATGATGATGCGGTCGGAGAGGCGCTGCGCCTCGTCCATGTAATGCGTCGTCAGCAGCAGCGTCTTGCCCTCGCGCTTCAGATCGAGGAGACGGCGCCAGATGAGGACGCGCGCTTGCGGGTCGAGGCCGGTCGTCGGCTCGTCGAGAATGATGAGCTCGGGATCGGCGATGAGGGCGCGGGCGATGGTCAGGCGCCGCTTCATGCCGCCCGAGAGCTGCATGACCTTGGCGCCGCCGCGCTCGGCAAGCTGCATGAAGGCGAGGAGGCGCGGCACGCGCTCGGCGATCGTGCGGGCGGGAAGGCCGAAATAGCGGCCATAGACTTCGAGGTTCTGCCGCACCGAGAGGTCGGGATCGAGATTGTCCTCCTGCGGCACCAGCCCGACGCGCTCGCGCATGCTGCGCCCCAGCGCCGAGGGCGGCTTGCCGAAGAGGCGAAGCGCGCCCGCGGTCGGCTGAACCAGCGCCATGATCATGCGCATGATGGTGGTCTTGCCGGCGCCGTTGGGCCCGAGAAGGCCGGTGCAACTCCCGGCCGGGATGGAGAAGCTGACGCCGCGCACCGCATGGACCTCGCCATAGCGCTTCTCCAGCGCCTCGACCTCGATGACCGGCATTGCCGCGGCGACAGTCCCGTCCACGCCCTGCTCCTTCGCGAGGCATCGGCCGCCCTTCGGGCGGGGCCGCCACTTTCGATGCCCGGCTCAGCCGGGTCAACCTATCCCTCCTCGCGCCGCGGCGCCGCCGCGCTTTCGCCGATGAGGCGGTCGAGGTGCTGCCGGATATGCGCCGCCTCGGCCGGGGTATTGGCGAGGGCGATCGCCTGATCGAAGGCGGCGCGCGCCTCGCTCTTGCGGCCGAGCTGGAGGAGGAAGGCGCCTCTTGCGCCGTGGAAGTGGAAATAGCCGGAAAGCCGCGGCGCCAGCGGCTCGATCATCCGCAGCCCCGCTTCGGCGCCGCGCAGCTTTGCGACGGCGACGGCACGGTTCAGCGTCACGACCGGCGACGGCTGGAGGCGCTCCAGCGCGGCGTAGAGCGCGTCGATCTCGGCCCAATCCGTCTCCTCGGCGCGCGCGGCGCGCGCGTGGAGCGCGGCGATCGCCGCCTGGATCTGGTAGGGGCCGGGGCGGCGGTGGCGCATCGCCTTGTCGATGAGCGCCAGCCCCTCGGCGATGAGCTTGCCGTCCCACAGGCCGCGGTCTTGCTCCTCCAAGAGCACGATCTCGCCCGCGGCATCGAAGCGCGCCGCCGCGCGCGCATGCTGGAGCAGCATGAGCGCCGTCAGCCCCATCATCTCGGGCTCCGCCGGGAAGAGGCGCAGGAGCAGCCGGGCCAAGCGGATCGCCTCGGCGCAGAGCTCGGCGCGGGCCGAATCGCTCGCCGCCGAATAGCCTTCGTTGAAGACGAGGTAGATCATAGCGGCGACGGCGGCGAGACGCTCGGCGCGCTCGACCGCGCCCGGCGCCTCGAAGGGAATGTCGGCGCGGGCGATCTTCGCCTTCGCGCGGGTGATGCGCTGCTCCATCGCCGCCTCGCCGACGAGGAAGGCGCGGGCGATCTGCGCCACCGAGAGGCCGGAGACGATGCGGAGCGCGAGCGCGATCTGCTGCGTCGCCGGCAGCTCGGGATGGCAGCAGATGAAGAGGAGGCGCAGCACGTCGTCGCGGTAATGCGCGCCGTCGAGCCGCTCCGTCAGCGGCGCCTCGGCGTCCTCGATGTCGGAGATCGTCTCTTCCGCCGGCAGCGCCTCATGGCGCTCGCGCCGCCGCAGGCCGTCGAGCGCCGCGTTGCGGCCGACGAGGATGAGCCAGGCCACGGGATCGCGCGGCGGCCCGTTGCGCGGCCAGCTCGCAAGCGCCCGGAGCGATGCCTCCTGGAACGCCTCCTCGGCGGTGTCGAGATCGCGGAAATAGCGGAGCAGCGCCGCCAGCGCCCGCGGCCGGGCGGCGACGAGCGCGGCGTCGATCCAGGCGGGGTCGGTCACGCCGGCGCGCCCGGCCGCTCATCGGGGTTGAAGAGCGCCACGGGACGGATCTCGTAGGCGCCGCCCGGATTGGCTGCCGCGAGCTCGCGCGCGATACCGAGCGCGTCTTCGAGATCAGCGGCATCGACGATGTAGAAGCCGAGGAGCTGCTCCTTCGTCTCGGCGAAGGGGCCGTCGATGACGAGCGGCGGCTCCTGGCTCTTGCGCAGGGTCGTCGCCGCCGTCGTCGGCATGAGCCGCAGCGACGGCCCCATCTTTCCCGCCTTCGTCAGCCGCTCGCGCACGGCGCGGAGGCGGTCCATGACGGCCGCTTCCTCCTCCTTCGTCCAGGACCAGACGACGTCCTCCTCGTGATAGCAGAGAATGGCGTAGCGCATGCGGTCAGGCCTCCTTCCTCCCCGAGGACGCGCGAGTATGCCCGGTGCCGACAGGTCGGGCAAAAAGCCGGACGGCAGCTTGACGAGAAAGGCTGTGTAGATGTATTAGTGTAGACGTGTATACGAAAGTGTGGTCATCATGGCCTTTCACGTCAGAGACGAAACCACAGATCGCGCCGTTCGGCGGCTCGCCAAGATCAAGGGAAAGACACTGACGGAGACCATCCGCGAAGCCGTCGAGCATGAGTATGAGCGGGAGCGAGAGCGTATTCCGCTGATCGAGCGGTTGAAGCCGATCCAGGATCGCTTCGCCGCACTCTCGCGGCCCGGTGGATTGCCCGCGGACAAGGCGTTCTTCGACGACCTCTCGGGCGAGCCCTGATGTTCGTCGATGCCTCGGCGATGATCGCGATCGTGGCGCGCGAGCCAGAAGCGGCGGCTCTTGCGGCACGCTTAGGTCAGGCGAAGGCCGTGCGGACCTCACCGATAGCGGTCTATGAGGCGATCCTCGGCTTGGCGCGGATCGGCAAGATCGCGCCTGCCGATGCCGCCCCGGTGCTCGACCGCTTCCTTGCCGAGGCGCGTATCGAAATCATCCCCATCACTGCCCAGATCGGGCGGGAAGCAGTAGCGGCATTCGGTCACTTCGGCAGAGGGCGCCATCCGGCGGCCCTCAACCTCGGCGATTGCTTCGCATACGCCTGCGCCCGGCTCCTCGACGCACCGCTCCTGTTTAAGGGCGACGATTTCGCGCAGACAGACATCGCGGTCGCCTGAGCAGGACGCGCAATGTTCTATGTTTGTTCTGGAGCGAGAGATGTGGCACTGTGCTTAGCGACGATTCGCAAATAGGTGGGACGCAATTGAAAACGAGTTAGATGCGATAATGCCGCAGCCGCCATATGACCCACGTGTCGTAGCGAATCTGCTCCTGGACATTGCGGACCGGAGGAAACTCGGCGTGAGCAATCTCGCGCTACAAAAACTTTTGTATTTCGCTCATGGTCATTTTCTCATCCGAACCGGGAAGCCGCTGGTCAAGGCCGCCTTCGAGGCCTGGACTTATGGGCCGGTCCACCCGGCAGTCTATCAAGCTTTCAAAAGCGAGGAAGAACGGCACATTAAATCTCGTGCTATGGGCCAGAACGTAATTACGGGTGCGATGGTGCCGCTGGATGCAGTTGACGACCCGGATGTGATCCATCAACTCGAGCAAGTGGTGTGGGCATACGGGCATCACTCTCCCGGTAGGTTGATCGACATCTCCCATGCATCAAAGGGCCCCTGGGCAACGG
>JAJPHB010000035.1 GCA_021325525.1 Alphaproteobacteria bacterium | reverse complement strand
TCAACCGCTCGCACACCATCCGCTTCGAGGGCATGACCGAGGAGGAGAGCCTGCCGCTCATCGACTGGCTCGCCGATCACGCCGTGCAGCCGGAATTCACCTGCCGCGTCGCCTGGCGGCCCGGCACGCTCGCCATCTGGGACAATCGCTGCGTCCAGCACTACGCCATCAACGACTATCACGGGCAGCGCCGCGTCATGCAGCGCCTCACCGTCGGACCGGAGGTGCCGCGGTGAGGCGATCGACATGAACTGGACGCCGCGGCGGCAGCGCTTTCGCGCCATCCTGAGCGGCGCGCGCTGCATCCATCCCGCCTCCGTCTTCGATCCGATCTCGGCGCGGATCGCCGAGGAGCTCGGCTTCGAAGCCGGCATGTTCGCAGGCTCGGTCGCCTCGCTCACCGTCCTCGGCGCGCCCGACCTCATCCTCCTCACCTCGAGCGAGTTCGCAGGCCAGGCCTACCGGATCGCACGGGCCGGAACGCTGCCGCTCCTCGTCGATGCCGATCACGGCCACGGCAACGCCCTCAACGTGATGCGCACCGTCGAAGAGCTGGAGTCCGCCGGCGTCGCGGCGCTGACGATCGAGGACACGCTGCTGCCGCGCCGCTTCGGTGCCGGCGAGACGGCGCTCGTCTCGCTGGAAGAGGGCGTCGGCAAGATGCGCGCGGCTCTCGCGGCCCGGCAGGACCCCGATCTTGTCATCGTCGGGCGGACGAGCGCACTGCAGCAGGCCGGCATCGAAGACGCGATCGCCCGCGGCATCGCCTATGAGCGCGCCGGGGTCGACGCGCTCTTCTTCCTCGGTGTCCGCACGCCGGCGCAGCTCGCCGCCATCGCCGGCGCCGTCACTCTGCCGATCATTCTCGGGGGCATCCCGCCGGAGCTCGCCGATCCCGCCGCCCTCGCCGCGCACCGCGTCCGCCTCTGCCTCCAGGGCCACCAGCCCTTCGCCGCAGCCGTGAACGCGGTCTATGAGACCCTGAAGGCGCTGCGGTCCGGCACGGCGCCGAAGGACCTCCGCGGCATCGCCTCGACTCATCTGATGAAGCGCCTGACGCGCGATGCGGATTACGCGCGCTGGACGAAGGAGTTTCTCGGCGGCGAATAGCGTTCTCAGCACGGGCCAAGGCTCGCCCGCTCGAAATATGGTTCCATATCGGCGATCTGAAAGCCGTCGCGGACCGCGTAGGACTGGATTATCGGCAACCCGGAACGAGCCATGTGGTGTTGAGCTTTCCGGGGCTTGACCCTCTCTCGGTGCCGGCCAGAAAGCCGATCAAGGCGATCTATATTCGGCTCTTGGTGAAATTGGTCGATCAGATGCTAGAGTCTCGGCAATGAAGATGCATGCAGCGCTCGTGCGTCGCGCCGATCAGGAAGGGGTCAGCTTGAATACCCTCGTCACGGCCATTCTGGCCGAGGGTCTCGGACGCATGGATATGCGTCGCTCATAGCTGCGCTCGGGACGGGCGCTCGCTCGTGCCGCAAGTTCGCAATCCCTCTCCCGCGTGCGAGGGCTTCGCAACCCCCTCTCCTGTTTTCGGAAGAGGGGGGATAGGGCGCGTCTCTCTGGTTACACGAGACGCCGCTCGCGAAAGAGCGCCTCCGCCGCGCTCTGCACTGCCGCGACCGTGATTTTTTGGCCGCTGCGGCCAAGACGTTGCCGCAGCGTCTCGATGATATAGGGCCGCAGCCCGAGCGGAGCCCGCATGACGGTGTCGGCGAGCGTGGCGCTGGCGGTGGGCGGCCATGTCTCTTCGAGCGCGCTCCGCACCGGCCCCAGGCTGAAGGCCGGGCCGAGCCTGTCGTTGCGCCGGGCCGCCCGGGTGCGCGCCGTCGCGGCCTCGTCGACCTCGTCCCCGGCGATGACGACGCCGTAATCGGCCCGCGCGCTGTCGCGCGAGATGAGACCGGCAAGCACGTCCTCCAGGACCTGCCTTGGCTCGCGCTCGAAGGGATCGCCGAAGCCGCCGCCGGCCGGCGTTATCATGCGCAGGAGATCGCCTTCTTTGAGCTCGAGCACGTCGATCTTGCCGATCTCGCGCTCCTCCGGCGTCCCGGGGTTGAGGACGGTGCGTCCCGAGTGACCGGCGCCGCCTCCCATCGCTCCCCAGGGCTGGAAGCGGAAGCGGTCGAGGCCGCGCACGGTGACGGTGGCGCCGAGGCCCTTGTTCTCCATCTCGATGCGCACGGCGCCGCCGCCGCGATGGCGGCCGGGGCCGAAGCTGTCGCGCTCGATCATGAAGCGGCGGATGACGAAGGGCGTCTCGAGCTCGACGGCTTCGATGGGCGCGCTTTTGAGGAAGCCGACCGGCGTGTCGATGCCGTCGACGCCGTCGCCGTTGCAGCGCCCGCCGGTGCCGCCGATGAAGGGCTCGACGACGCTGACATGCTGGCGCCCGGTCGCCTCGTCGAAGGCGGCAACGGCGATGATGCCGGCTTGACCCGCGCCCGCGGCGGCGAGCCCGCCCGGGACCGCCTGGTTGAGGCAGCCGAGAATGGCGTCGTAGAGGCGCATCACCGCGACCCAGCGGTTGCCCATCGCGGCCGGGAACTCGGCATTGAGGAGCGTGCCCTTCGGCGCCTTCGTGCGCATCGGCCGGATGATGCCGCCCGTCATCGGGATCGTCGGCTCGGTTGTCAGGACGTAGTTGATGATCGGCATGCAGAGGAAGGGATGCGTCCGCTCGCCGGTGACGAAATTGAGCGAGAAGGGAACTTGCGGGTCGCTGCCGGTGCAATCGACTTCGAGCGTCTCGCCCGTGATGCGGAGCCGCGCCTGGATGTAGATGTGCCCCTTGCCGTCATGCGTCTCGAGATAGTCGTTGAAGACGTATTCGCCCGCCTTGAGCCGCGCGATCGCCTGCCGCGCCTTCAGCTCAGAGAGCGCGATGACGTCGGCGACGCCTTCGAGGAACCCGGCCGTGCCGTAGCGCTCGCACAGCTCCTGGGCGCGGCGGTCGAGCAGGGAGAGGCCCGACAGCATGGCCTGGAGATCGCCCCAGATGAGGTCGGGGATGCGGCTGTTATCGGCGAAGAAGTTCCATAGCTGCCGGTTGAGCTCGCCCTTGCGGTAGAGAAGGTTGGGGCGGATGCGGACGCCCTCCTGGAAGACCTCCTTGCTCGTCGGCGAGATGCTCCCCGGCACGGCGCCGCCGATGTCTGAGGCATGGATGAAGGCCCAGCCGAAGGCGATGATGGACCCGTCGCGGAAGACCGGGCGGATCATGTGAATGTCCATGGTGTGCGTGCACAGCGCGTCGCCCGAGAACGGGTCGTTGCTGATGATGATGTCGCCGGGCGCGAGGTTCTCGATGCCGATCTCGTCGACCATCGGGCGCAGATTCTGGCAGACCGAGGAGGTGACACCCTGGCGCACCGGGTAGGCGAAGAACTCGCCCTCGCGATTGGCAAGCGCGACCTGGTAGTCCTGCGTCTGCTTGACGAAGGTCGTATAGGCCGTGCGGTAGGCGACGTTGCTCGCCTCCTCGGCGATGGCGGCGAAGCGGTTCTTCATCACCTCGGTGCGGACGGGGTCCATCAGCGCCTCCGTTCGAGAATGAGATCGCCGAACCGGCCGATCTCGGCCGAGAAGGCCGGCGGGATGACGACGGTCGCCGTCTCCTCCTCGACGATGGCGGGGCCGGCGCCGCGCCAGCCGATCGGCAGATCGCCGCGGGCATAGATGGCCGTCTCGTGCCAGGCGCCGTCGAAGCGGGCGCGGCGGCGCCGGCGGGGCTCGATCGCGCGGGCCGGGCCCGGCGCGACAGGCGTTGCCGCGGGCTGCGCCAGGCGGCCGCGGATGCGTGCCCGCAAGGTCAGGATCTCGATCGCGGCATGGGGCTCGGCATGGCCGTAGAGACGGCGATGCTCGGCGTGGAAGGCGGCGGCGATCGCCTTCATGTCGCCGGCCGCTGCCGCCGCCGCATCGATCCGCGTCGCGACGTCGAAGGACTGGCCGCGGTAGCGGACATCGGCAAAGTATTCGAGCGAAGGCTCGATGGCGAATTCCGCTCCCGTCTGCTCGGCGAGCCAGCGCTCGCCCTCGCGCCGCAGCTCGTCATAGATGCGCGCGATGAGCCCCGCCTCGAGCGCCATGCCGTGCACCGTGCGGACGAGGTCGTAGAGGAGGTCGGAAACGAGGCAGCCGAAGCCGCAGAAGACGGAGGAGGCGCGCGGGACGACGACGCGACCGATGCCGATCTCGTCGGCGAGCAGCGGCCCGTGAATGGCGCCGGCGCCGCCGAAGATCATGAGGGTGAGCTCGCCGGGCTCGACGCCGAGGCGGGCCATGAAGGGGAGGGCGTTCGCCAGCATGTTGGCGGTGGCGACGGCGACGACGCTCTCGGCGGCGCCGACGGCGTCGCGGCGAAGCGCTGAGGCGATGGGCGCCAGCGCCGCCTCGGCGCGGTCGCGGTGGAGGCGGAGGCTGCCGGCGAGCGGCATGCTCTCGTCGAGATAGCCGCAGAGGAGATAGGCGTCGGAGACGGTGGGTTGCGTGCCGCCGCGGGCGTAGCAGGCGGGGCCGGGCACGGCGCCGGCCGAGCGCGGCCCCACCTTCAAGACCGGCCCGTCGAGCCAGGCGATGGAGCCGCCGCCGGCGCCGATCGCCTCGATCGCCGTCACCGGCATCATGATCGGGAAGTCGCCGACCTTGCCGTCATGCGAGACCATGATCTCGCCGTCGCGGATCATCGATATGTCGGTCGAGGTGCCGCCCATGTCCATGGTGAGGAGGTGGCGCTCGCCCAGCATTTGGCCGAGGGCGCGCGCCGCGGTGACGCCGGCGGCGGGACCCGAGAGCAGCGTGTGGATCGGCATCCGGACGGCCTCCGCCGTCGCCATGACGCCGCCATTCGACTTGGTGATGAAGAGCCGCGCCTTGGGCAACCGCTCGTCCAGGAAGCGCTGCAGGCGGGCGATGTAGCCCGCCATCGTCGTGCGGGCATAGGCGTTGAGAAGCGCCGCGCTCGCCCGCTCGTATTCCGATTGCTGGGCCCAGACCTCGTGCGAGAGGACGAGGTCGAGCTCGGGGAGGGCGGCGCGGATCGCCTCGCCCGCGGCCTTCTCATGGGCGGGATTGCGATAGGCGTGGAGAAAGCAGATGGCGATCGCGACCGCGCCGGCCGCCCGCGCCTGCCGCGCCGCCGCCACCGCCTGCGCCGGATCGAGCGGGCGGTCGACCCGGCCGTCGCGCAGCATCCGCTCGTCGATCTCGAAGACGAGCTGGCGCGGGATCAAGGGCGGCGGGCGGCGGTTGAAGAGGTCGACGGGCTTGTCGAGGCGCAGCCGCGCGAGGCCGAGAATGTCCTTGAACCCCGCCGTCGTCAGCAGCGCGATCGGCGGGCCGCTGCGCTCGATGACGGCGTTGGTGCTGACCGTGGTGCCGTGGACGATGAGCGCGGGCTCCTCAGCGCTGATGCGGCCGCGCGCCAGGAGCTGCTCCAGCCCCTCCATGACGCCGCGCGCGAAATCGGGCGGGGTCGAGGGCACCTTGAACGCCTCGACCGCGACATAGCCGCGCTCGTCGCCGTCCCAGAGCGCGAAATCCGTGAAGGTCCCGCCGATATCGACGCCGATCCGCAGCATGAAAGGCCCGCCTCCTGCCCGCCCCCCGAAAGGGCGCCGCTCGAACGCCGGGCAGGTTATCGGCAGCGGGGCGAAACGACAACGTGCTAGACCGCCGGGCCGCGACACGCGCCGCCCTGCTGCACCGGCGCCGCGGTTGTCACGCCGGGCGCAAGGCGTTACATCGCGGTCCTCGGAACGACGAGGTCTCGCATGCCGGCAGTCGCGGAACGGAAGAGAACAGTGTGGGGACGGCGCGCGGAACGCCCGCGCCGAGTCCGGATGTCCGTTCCCGATCGGACGCGCTCGGCGCCATGATCCGCCACGAGGTGCGCGTCCATCCCTCGGCGGCGGCGCTGCCGCCCGAGCGTCAGCTCGCCTGGAAGCTCGCCGAGCTGGCGGCGGTGCCGGCGATCGAGAGGGACACTGCCGAGCTCGTGGCGGCCCGGATCATCGACAATGCCGGCGTCGCGCTCGCCGCCATCAACCGCCCGCCCGTCGCCGCGGCACGCGCCATGGCGCTCGCCAATCCGCGCGCCTGCGGCGCCAGCCTCTTCGGCCTCGACCCGGCGCTCACCGTCGCCGCGGAATGGGCGGCCTGGGCCAATGCGACGGCGGTGCGCGAGCTCGACTTCCACGACACCTTCCTCGCGGCGGATTATGCCCATCCCGGCGATTCGATCGCCGCGCTCGTCGCCGTCGCGCAGCAGACCGGGCGCGACGGCGCGGCGCTCGCCCGCGCCATCGCCGTCGCCTATGAGGTGCATGTGGCGCTCGTCAAGGCGATCTCGCTCCATCGCCACAAGAAGGACCATGTCGCGCATCTCTGCCCCGCGACCGTCGTCGGCATCGGCCGCCTGCTCGATCTGCCGGTGCCGGTCGTCTTCCAGGCGGTGAACCAGGCCGTGCACCTCGCCTTCTCGACGCGGCAGTCGCGCAAGGGCGCCATCAGCTCGTGGAAGGCCTTCGTGCCCGGCTTCTCTGGGAAGCTCGCCATCGAGGCGGTGGACCGCGCCATGCGCGGCGAGGCGAGCCCGTCGCCGATCTACGAAGGCGAGGATTCCGTCATCGCCTGGATGCTGGACGGCAAGGATGCCGTCTATGAGGTGTTCCTGCCGGCTCCGGGCGAGCCGCCGCGCGCCATTCACGAGACCTACACCAAGGCGCATTCCGCCGAATACCAGGCGCAGGCTTTCATCGATCTCGCGATCGAGCTGCGGCGAGGCCTCGCCCTCGCCAACATCGCCGAGATTGTCGCCCATACGAGCCACCACACTCATTCCGTCATCGGTAGCGGCGCCGCCGATCCGCAGAAATACGATCCCGAAGCCTCGCGCGAGACGCTCGACCATTCGCTCCCCTACATCCTCGCCGTCGCGCTCGAAGACGGCGCCTGGCATCACGAGAGGAGCTATGCGCGCGAACGCGCGCGCCGGCCGGAAACGGTGGCGCTCTGGCGCAAGATCCGCACCGTCGAGGATCCGCTCTGGACGCGGCGGTATCACGATCCCGATCCCGCTCGCCGCGCCTTCGGCGGCCGTCTCACCGTGCGGCTGCGCGATGGCAGGGAGATCGCAGCGGAGCGCGCCGTCGCCGACGCGCATCCCAATGGCCGCGCTCCCTGGCGGCTTCCCGACTACGTCGCGAAGTTCCGCCGCCTGACCGAGGCGCTCATCGCGCCCGCCGAGGCCGAACGCTTCCTCGCGGCGGCGGAAGGAGTTCTTCGCCTCTCCGCCGCCGAGCTGCGCCGCCTCAATCCGGCGCTGCCGGCGGGGACGGTCACGCCTCATCGACCGACCGGCCAGGGCATTCTAGATTGGAAGCGCGTGCCATCGCTGTAACGAGAAGAATTGGTCGATATCAACGCAAATAAAGCGAAAAATTGCGCCGCTTTTACGGATTCGCAATCAGTTGTCTATATGTCTTTACATCAGGGCGAGCGCATCAGCGGCGGCAATCCCATGATGAACCATCTCAGCGTCAAAGCGAAAATCGCCATCATTCTGGCCGTTTTCGCGGTCCCGATCGCCTTTCTCATCTACAGCACCGTCGACGACCGGCAGCAGGTGATCACCTTCGCAGCAAAGGAGCTGCGCGGCACCGCCTTCATTGCCGCCGTGCGACCGGCCTTGGTGGCCGCTGTCGAAGCCTCGGCCGATCCGGCTTCGGCCGGCCCGCTGAGCGGGAGCGCCGCCGCCGAGTTTTCGACGAAGCTCGGCGCGGCCGAGACGGCGTTGGGCGAAGGCATGGCGACCGGCGAGATGCGCAAGAGCCTCGAGACGGCGCTGACGGCCGCGGGGACAGCGGCGGCCGCGGAGAAGCGGCCGGCGGCGCTCGCCGATGCCGTCGACAAGGCGGTCTCCCTCATCGGCCGGATCGGCGATGATTCGAACCTTTCCCTCGACCCCGACCTCGACAGCTACTATGTCCAGGACACCGTCGTCGGCAAGGCGCCACAGATCCTTCAGCAATTCGCCGCCATTCTCGATCTCGCGCGCTCGGCGCTGGCGCATCACACCTTGAGCGACGACCAGAAGGTCGGCTTCCTTATTCTCTCGGGGCAGCTCAAGGCCAGCCTCGACGGCCTCGGGAGCGACCTTGCCGGCGCTTATCGCGGCAATAGCGGCGCCGAGGTCAAGGCGGCGCTGGCGCCGGCAGCGCATGACCTCGCCGCCGCGGCCGAAGCTTATACCGCCGCCGTCGAGGCCGCCCTCATCAAAGAGAATGCCGCCGCCGATCCGGGCACGGTCGCGGCGCCTTACCGCAACGCGGCCGGCGCCGTCGTCAAATACTGGACCGCCTCCAGCGTGGAGCTGACGAAGCTGCTCGAGGCCCGCATCGCCGGCCAGCGCCGCGCTCTGACGCTCACCCTCGCCGTGACCGCCGCGCTCGGCGCCTTGAGTCTTGCCCTCGCCTGGCTCATTCAGCGCAGCATCGTCGGCCCGCTCGGCCGTCTCGAAGAGATCGCCAAGCGCGTGCGCGAGACGAACGACTATCGGCTGCGCATCGACTATGCCGGGCGCAACGAGATCGGGCGCCTCGCCGCCGCCTTCAACGCGATGATGGCCGAAATCGCCGCGAGCCGAGAGCGGCAGGAGGAAGCCGAGAGGCGCGAGCGGGCGGCGCAGGAGCAGCGCCGCAGCGAGACGCAGGAATTGGCGCTCAACCTCGAGAAGACGGTGATGGGCGTCGTCGAGACCGTGAGCTCGGCGGCCAGCGAGATGCAGAGCACGGCAACGACCATGGCGACGACGGCGGAGGAGGCGAGCCGCCAGGCGAATGCCGTCTCCGCCGCCTCGACTCAGGCTTCGGCCAATGTGCAGACGGTCGCCGCCGCGACCGAGGAGATGAGCGCGTCCATCGCCGAGATCGCGCGGCAGGTGACGCAGTCGCGCACGATCGCCGGGCAGGCCGTCGACGAGGCCGCCCGGACGAATACGACGATCCGGGGCCTCTCCGAGGTCGCGCAGAAGATCGGCGATGTGGTGAAGCTCATCAACGACATCGCGAGCCAGACCAATCTCCTCGCCTTGAACGCCACGATCGAGGCGGCGCGCGCCGGCGAGGCCGGCAAGGGCTTTGCCGTCGTCGCCTCCGAAGTGAAGGCGCTGGCGACGCAGACCGCGAAGGCGACCGACGAGATCTCGACTCAGATCGCGGCGATGCAGGGGGCGACGAAAGATGCGGTGGGCGCCATCGCCGGTATCGATCGCACCATCACCACCTTGAACGAGATCGCCGTCACCGTCGCCTCCGCCGTCGAGGAGCAGGGCGCCGCGACGCAGGAGATCACGCGCAACACGCAAGAGGCGGCGCGCGGCACGGAGGAAGTCTCGCGCAATATCGCCGGCGTCAACGAGGCGGCGAGCGCGACGGGCGCTGCGGCGGCGCAGGTCCTGACCTCCTCGGCCGAGCTGAGCCGTCAGGCCGGCATGCTGAAGGGCGAGGTCCGCCGCTTCATCGAGCAGATCCGGGCGGCCTGATAGAAGGAACATTTGGGCCACGAAGGCGCAAAGACACGAAGGCTCCGAGCGGGCGCGCAGCGCCTTTTCGCTCTTGCGTCGAGCGCTCGATGAAGAACGGACTTATTGCGCTGCGTGCAGAATAACCTTCGTGTCTTCGTGCCTTCATGGTTCAAAAGGTCAGACGCGAAGGCGCGTTCGCGCATCGCAAATCCCACGCCCGCGCAGCGCCGACCGCGCTATTCTCCATGCCGGGAATTTAGCGGCCTCCTCTTAGCATCCGGTCAGCGGGGCCGCCTTCGGAGAGGGGCTCGATGGTCGGCACCGAAGAGACGAAAGGGGCGCGACTGCGCCGCGTGCTCGGCGAAAGGCGGGCGATGCTCGTCCCCGGTGCCGCCAACGCCTTGACTGCCCGCATCATCGAGGATCTCGGCTTCGAGGCGGTCTATCTGACGGGCGCCGGCCTCGCCAATACCGCCTTTGGCTTGCCCGATATCGGCCTCGTCACCGCGACCGAGCTCGCGGCCGCGACGAGCGCCGTCGCCGAGGCCTCGACGCTGCCGCTCATCGTCGATGCTGATACGGGCTTCGGCAACGCGCTCAATGTGACGCGCACCGTGCGCAGCCTCGAGCGAGCGGGCGCCGACGCGCTGCAGCTCGAGGACCAGATCTTCCCCAAGCGCTGCGGGCATTTCGCCGGCAAGGCGGTGGTGCCGGCGGCCGAGATGGTGGCGAAGGTGAAGGCGGCCGTCGATGCGCGGCGCTCGGCCGATCTGCTCGTCATCGCCCGCACCGACGCGCTCGCCGTCGAGGGGCTGGGTGCCGCCCTCGATCGCGCCGCCGCCTATATCGAGGCCGGCGCCGACGCGACCTTCGTCGAGGCGCCGACGACGGAGGCGGAGCTGCGGCGCATCGCCCGCCTGCCGGCGCCGCAGATCGTCAACTTGGTCGTTGGCGGCAAGACGCCGCTGCTCTCGCAGCAGGCCCTCGCCGAAATGGGCTTCGCCCTCGTGCTCTACGCCAACGCGGCGCTGCAAGCCGCCATGTTGGCGCTGCGCGAGGTGCTGGCGGCGTTGCGCCGCGATGGCGGGCTCGGTGCGGTCGCCGAGCGGCTCATCGATTTCGCCGAGCGCCAGCGCCTCGTCGGCAAGGCCGAATGGGACGCGCGCGAGGCACGCTACCGCGAGGAATAATTGTCACCGGGGCTCAGCGCCGCGCGACGAGGTCGATCTCGACGAGGGCGCCGCGGGCGAGGCCGGTGACGCCGACGCAGGTGCGGGCCGGCAGCCGCCCCGGCGGGAAATAGCCTTCATAGACGGCGTTCATTGCCGCGTAGTCGCGGGCGAATTGGGTGAGATAGACGCGCGCGGAGACGACGTCGCCGAGAGCATAGCCGGCCCCCTTCAAAACCAGGACGAGATTGTCCATGACGCGCCGTGTCTGCGCCTCGATCCCTTCGGGGAGCGGGCGGGAATCGTCATCGGGCCAGGTCGGCATCTGGCCGGTGACGAAAAGCCAGCCCTCGATCTCGACGGCATGGCTGAAGGGCGCCACCGGCGCCGGCGCGCCGGCGATCATGTGGAAGATGCGGTCCGTCATCGCGGGCTCCTTCGCGTTCGGATAGGGTGAAAGGGTCCGCGACTATAGAGCGCCGCGCCGATGAATTCCCGCCTGCACTACGATGCCGTGCTGTTCGACCTCCTGACCGGGCTCCTCGATTCCTGGTCGCTCTGGGACAGCGTCGCTGGCGGAACCGAGGATGGCCGCCGCTGGCGCGGCGCCTATCTCAGCCGCACCTACGCCACCGGCGCCTACCGCCCCTATGAGGAGATGGTCGCCGCGGCGGCGGCGGAGGCGGGTCTCGACCCCGCCCTCGCGCAGCGTCTCGCGGCGCGCTACGGAGAGTTGCGGCCTTGGCCCGAGGTGGGGACGGTCCTCGCCGCCCTCGGCGCGAAGCTGCCACTCGGCATCGTCACGAACTGTTCCGAGGCGCTGGGCGCAAAGGCCGTCGCCTGCACCGGCATCGCCTTCGCGACAGTCGTCACGGCCGAGCGCGCCGGCTTCTACAAGCCCGACCCGAGGCCTTACCGCCTCGCCCTCGCAGAGCTCGGCGTCGAGCCGTCGCGTTGTCTCTTCGTCGCGGGCTCGGCCTACGATCTTTTCGGCACCGCCGCGATCGGCCTCCCGACCTTCTGGCACGACCGCATCGGCATGACGCCGCCCGAGGGTGCGCCGCGACCGCTCGCGCATCACCGCACTCTCCATCCGCTGGTCGCGCACGCGCTGGCGCCGCCTTGATCGCCGGCGGTGCCGCCGCGAGCGCTGCGCCGCGCGCAGCCCTTCCATGCAACCGGAAGGCGTTCGATTAAGATTTTATTCGCCGTGATGGCGCATGAGTGCGCTCCGCCCATCGCGGAGGAACATTCCTATGACCGACCTCGTCCTGACCGATACCGGCGCCGACCGGGCGCGCAGCCTCTTCGGGTTTTGCGCCGCTCTCTGGAGTCGCTTCGAGCGCCGCCGCCAGCGCGCCCGCGCCGTCGAGGAGCTGCGGCTCTGCAGCGACCACATGCTGGCCGATATCGGCATCAACCGCGGCGACATCTTCGCCGCCGTCCATGGCGAATGCCGGCGCTAGAGGATACAGCCGCCGCTGACTTGCCTGGCGGAACGACACCGGCCGGGGCTCAGATCCCCCTCGGCAGGACCGTCTCGACCAGCTTCGACCAGTAGCTGGCCCCCACCGGCAGGATCTCGTCGTTGAAATCGTAGCGCGAGCTGTGGAGGCCGACGCCGTCGCGGATGGGACCGTTGCCGATCCAGAGATAGCAGCCCGGGCGCGCCGCCAGCATGAAGCCGAAATCTTCGCATCCCATGCTGGGCGCGACGTCGCGCCGGACATTCTCGTCGCCCGCGACCATGGCGGCGGCGCGGATCGCCGCGGCGGTCGGGCCCTCGGCATTCACCGCCGGCGGGATCGGCTTGTAGAAGGAGAAGGCGGCCACGACGCCATGCGTCGCGGCGATGCCCTCGACGACCCGGCGCAGCGCGCCGTCGAGCAGCCTGCGGAGCTCCGGCTTGAAATAGCGGCAGGTGCCGCGCAGCACGACCTCCTCGGGGACGATGTTCCAGGTGCTGCCGCCATGCAGCTGGGTGATGCTGACGACGAGCTCGTCCTGAGGATCGGCGGTGCGGCTGACGATCGTCTGGATGGCGCCGATCATCGCGCCGGCGGCGACAATCGGGTCGTCGCCGAGATGCGGCATCGCGGCGTGGGCGCCGCGGCTCGTGATGGTGATCTCGAACTTGTCGTCCGCCGCCATGATGGGACCCGTGCAGACGCCGAAGGCGCCGACGGGGAGGCCGGGCCAATTGTGCATGCCGTAGACGGCTTCCACGGGAAACTGCTCGAAGAGGCCGTCCTCGACCATCTTCTGCCCGCCGCATTCATTCTCCTCGGCAGGCTGGAAGATGAAATGGACGGTGCCGTCGAAATTCCGCGTCTCCGCGAGGTAGCGCGCCGCGCCGAGCAGCATCGCCGTGTGGCCGTCATGGCCGCAGGCATGCATGACGCCGTCATGCGTCGAGGCGTGGGCGCAGCCGGTCTTTTCGTGAATGGGAAGGGCGTCCATATCGGCGCGCAGGCCGATCGCCCGCTTGCCGCTGCCGGCGCGCAGCGTGCCGACGACGCCGGTTCCCGCCAAGCCGCGGCGGACCTCGATGCCGAACCCTTCGAGGGTCGTGGCGACGAAATCGGCGGTGCGGCGCTCCCCGAATGCCATCTCGGGATGGGCGTGAAGGTCGCGCCGCCAGCATTTCATCTCGGCATGAAAATCGGCGATGCGGTTGATGACGGGCATGGGTCGCTCCAGGATGGCGTCGGGTCCCGGTACCCTAGCGCTCGCCCCGCTACAGCCGATTGAACGTTATTGCGGCGCTCGGGATTTGGCGTGGCGACCCAGATATTCGCCCGGGGTGACGCCGTAGGCGGATTTGAACTTGCGGATCATATGGCTCTGATCGGCGAAGCCGGCGGCGACGGCCGCCATCGCCGGCGGCTCGCCCGACAGCATGAGCCGCTTGGCGTGGCGCAGCCGGAGTTGCGTCTGGTAGAGATGCGGCGGCAGGCCGAGGGAGCGGCGGAAGGCGCGGAGCAGGCGGAAGCGGCCGACCCCCGCCAGGGCGGCGAGGTCGGCGAGCGAGCAATCCGCGGCGAAATTCTCTTCGAGATAGTCTCGTGCCAGCGCGACCTCGCGCGACCAGCGCCGTGTTTGATCAGCGGCGGGCGGGGCGCCGCCATGGCGCCGCGCGAGAGCGACCAGCGCCGCGATCAGCAGCGCCTCCCGTTCGAGCCGCGCCTCGCTCCGCTCGAGGCTGCGATGGAGCTCGAAGAGGCGCTCGGAAAGAGCCGAGTCGCTGACGACGGGCTCTGGGAAGAACGGCATCGCGACGCGTCGTCCTGCCGCCTCAGCGAGCGCTTCCCGCAGCACGGCGCCGTCGACATAGAGCATGCGATAGGAATAGGCACCGGCCCTCGCGGCGGGACCGCCGTCATGGGCCTCGTCGGGATTGACGAGGATAACGCGGCCCGGAATTGCGATCCACGCGCGGCCGCGCGCGGCGAAGCCATGCGCGCCGCGCTCGACGACGCCCAGCGCGTAACCCTCGTGAGAATGCCGGGCATAGCGATGCGTGCTGTCCTCCGAGCGCAGGAGGTCGAGGCCCGCAATTCCGTCCGGTCGCCAGTACCGCGAAGACATGCCTCGATCTCAGTATCACTGGCGCGCTCGGCGATCCATGATCGGGGAAGCGCTCTGCGAACCGCCCCGCTCCGGCTGCCGCAACGCACAGCCCCTCCGAGTAACCCATGTCGTCGTTCCCGCGAAAGCGGGAACCCAGCGTTTCGGCCGAAAGAATCGTAAGGCGGCGTCGACCCGATCACTTCCCGCCGCTCACCGACAGCACCTGGCCGGTGATCCAGCCGGCATAGTCGGAGGCGAAGAAGAGGACGGCATGGGCGATATCGGCGGGCGCGCCGAGGCGGCGGAGCGCGATACTTTCGACGAGGCGCTTCTGCCCTTCGGCGCCGTAGGACTCCCATTGCTTCTCGGTCGTAGGGTTGGAGCGCACGAAGCCGGGAGCGATGCTGTTGACGGTGATGCCGAAGGGGCCGAGCTCGTGCGCGAGCTGGCGCGTCAGTCCGATCTGCGCCGCCTTCGCCGCGGCATAGGCCTGGATGCCGGTGAGGCTGACGCCGAGACCGGCACCCGAGGAGATATTGACGATCCGGCCCGCGCGTGCCGCCTTCATGCCGGGCGCGACGGCCTGCGCGAAATTGAAGGCGCCGGTCACGTTGACGTCGAAGATCACCTGCCATTGCTGCGGCGTCACCGCTTCGAGCGGCTGCCCCACTTGGCCGCAGACGCCGCCCGCGTTATTGACGAGGATGTCGATGCGGCCGCCGGGCCCCGCGGCTTCGGCGACGAAGGCGGCGACGGCGGCGCGGTCGGTGACGTCGACCGTGCGCACTTCGAGGCTGCCGCCCTGCGCCGGCCGCGCCTCTGCCTTGGTGACCCGCAGGCCGTCGGCATTGATGTCGCAACTCCAGGTCTCGGCTCCGCGCGCGGCGAAGGCATGCGCGATGGCGCGCCCGAAGCCGTGGCCGCCGCCGGTGACGATCACCTTCTTGCCGGGAAATTCGATCTGCATTGGCCTC
>JAJPHB010000026.1 GCA_021325525.1 Alphaproteobacteria bacterium | reverse complement strand
TCGTCGACCGCCCAGGCGCCGGCATAATCGTTGGAGCCGATGATCACGGTCGAGACGCCGTCATTGACGTGATCTTCGGTCGGCTCGACCCAAAGCTGGCCGCCCGCCCAGCGGCCGGGAAACTCCTGCATCAGATAGAACGCCTTGGTGAGGACGTGGTCGGGCGGAATGGGTTGCAGCGGCGGGATGTTGAGCCCGGCGACGATCTGCCGCAGCGTATCGTTGACGCCGCCCGACAAGGCGCCCGCGGCGCCGGCGCTCCCCTGGTCGCGCGTATCGAAGAAGATTGTCCCCCCAGTGGCGAGATAGTTGTTGAGCCGCTCGATCGCTTTCGCCGAAAGCGTGGGTTGCTCCGGAACCACGGGCCAATAGATCAGCGGAAAAAAGATCAGATCATCGGTTTCGGGATTGACCTCCATCGGCTCGGCGGTGTCGACGGAGGTCCGCCGGCTGAGGACGTTGCCGAGGCCGATCATCCCGGCACGGCTCTCGTCGTCGACAGCGGCAACGCCCGTCCGGATATAGGCGAGATGCATCTCCGAGCTCGCCTTGAGGGCGAAATCGTCGTCGGCGCGGGCTGTTCCGGCGGTGAGCAGGGCGGCGGCGAGCGCGACGGCGGCCGCGGCGCCGGACTGCGGCAGGCGACGGCCGCGGCCGAGCAGCCCGCGCAGGGCATAAGCGATCAGGAGATCGAGGAGAGCGAGGATGAGGGCGGCGGCGAGGAGCGGCGGGCGCAGGTCGGTCTCGGCGCCACGCGCGAAACTGTCGCGGGCGATGCCGGCCGGCAGCCGCGCGATCGCGGTGAAGTCCCGGACGGCGCTCGCGAGGTTGAGGGCATGCCGCGCGTCCTCGGTTCCATAATAGCCGGGCGGCGTCGCGGCCGAGGCGACGGTCTTGGCGAAGGCCGCGCCGGCGATCGGATGAATCGCGGGCGAGGGTTTCTGCAACCGCCCGAAGCCGTCGAGGATCTCGATCGGCGGCAGCGGCGCGTCGCCGGCGCCGCCCACCCCCTGGCTGAGGGCAAGCGTGCGCCGCAGCATCTCGACGAAGAGCCCGGAGAGCGGCAGGTTCGACCAGGCGGGGCTGCCGGTGGTGTGAACGAGCACCAGCCAGCCCTTGCCGCGCCGCTCTCCGGTCACGAGCGGCGTCCCGTCCGTGAGGCGCGCCCATGTCTTGCTCGCGAGATCGAGCGCCGGCTCGGCTAGAACCTGCCGCGACACGGTGACGTCGGGCGGGACGGCAAGGCCGGCGAAGGGGCTCTTCTCGTCAAACGGGGCGAGATGCGCCGGCCGTTCCCAGGAGAGCGTGCCGCCGATCGTTCGGCCGCCGCGGCGGAGCGTCACCGGGAGGAGATCGTCGCTCGCGCTGCCGGCGAGGTCGGGACCGGCGAAGCGCAGCAGCACGCCGCCATTTTCCATCCACTTGACGAGCGCGTCATGCTCGGGACGGCTCGCCGGCGCCGCGTCGGCGAGGATGATCATGGCGATGTCGCGCCGTAGGAGATCGCCGACGCTGCCGCGTCGGACCTCGCTGAAGGGGTTGAGCGCGCGTTCCAGATAGAAGGTCCCGGTGAGGAGCGGCTGCGCGGCTTCGCCGGCGCCGGCGGAGACGATGCCGACCGGCCGACGACGCCAGCGTTCGTCGAGCAGGAGCACGGCGCCGGCCGAGGAATCGCCCTCGATATCGACGCGCACGGCCTGGTTGCGCAATTCGCTCGGCATCGCCAGGCGCACATCGCCCGCCTTCTCGCCGGCGGCGAGGCGCAAGCTGTCGCGCGCCAGGAGCCGGCCATCCTCGCCGCTGGCCCGCAGGTGATATTCGGCCGGCCCGTCGCCGGCGGCGCGATGGACGGAGACGGCGAGCTCGCCGCTTTCATGCTGCGCCGGGGCAATCAACGACGCGAGGCGCTCGGGCGGGTCCGTGACGAGGCGCAGGCTGCCGAAGTGCTGGAGCCGCTCGGCGAAATCGAAGGCATTGCCGCCATCGATTCCGTCGCTCAGCCAGACGACATTCGCATTGCCCGGCAATGGCAAGCCGTCGAGCTTTGCGAGCGCTGCCATCCTGTCTGCCGGCCACGGCCGCGGCACGAGCGCCTCGGCCGCGGCGTCGGCATCGGCGGCGCGCAGCAGCGAAACCGGCCGAGCCGCCTCGTCGCCCGGCGGCGGCGCCGTCGGCAGCAGCATGACCTGCCGGCCGCTACGTTCCGCCTGGCCGAGGAGCTCCTTCATCAGCCGCTGCCGGGCCGCCCAGTCACGCGCGGCGGCCCAGTCATTGTCGACGACGAGCAGGAGCGGCCCCTTCTCGCCGAGCTCGGCCCTCGGGTTGAGCAGCGGATGAGCGAGGCCGAGAATCACCAGCGCCGCGAGGGCCGTGCGGAGCAGGATGAGCCAGAGCGGCGTCCGCGCCGGCGTCTCCTCGCGCGGGGTCAGGCCGAAGAGCAGGCGGATCGCGGGAAAGCGCAGCTGCCGCGGCGCCGGCGGCGTGACGCGGAGCAGCCACCACAGCACCGGCAGAGCGGCAAGACCGAGGAGGAGCCAGGGCGAGGCGAAGGCGAGGGCGCCGAGCGAAAGCACGCGTCAATGTCCCATCGGCTGCGCGAGGGCGGCGTAGAGCGCCAGCAGGGCGGTGTGCGGCGGCCGGTCGCTGCGATGCGTCGCGAAGCTCCATCCGGCGCGGCGGGCGATTGCGGCGAGGCCTTCGCGCTGCGCCGCGAGGCGGTCGACATAATCGTCCCGCACCGCCTCGACGCGGCTGATCAGCACCTCTCCCTCCGCTTCCATCCCTTCGAAGCGCACGCGTCCGTCGAAGGGCAGCGTCTCCTCGGCAGGGTCGAGGATCTGCAGCAAATGACCACGCAGGCCGGAGGCCGCGAAGCGCCCGATGGCCGCGCCGACCGCGTCGAGAGGCGAGAGAAAATCGCTGAAGAGAACGATCTGCGCATGCCGCGGCAGGGCTTCGAACTCCGGCAGGCTGCTGCCCGGCGAGACGGGTCGATCGATGACGGCGGCAATCCGGCTCAAGGCGATGCGGCCGCTGAGGGGGGGCAATCCCGAGCCCAGCACGCAGACGCGTTCGCCGCCGCGCACCAGGAGCGCCGCCAGGGCGACAAGCAGGAGATCGGCGCGTGCCCGCTTTTCCGGCAGCCTTGCCGTTGAGGCGTAGCTCATCGAGGGTGAGTCGTCGCGCCAGAGCCAGACGCTCTGAGCCGCCTCCCATTCGGTCTCGCGGATGTAGAGCCGCTCCGATTTCGCGCTCTCGCGCCAATCGATCCGCTGCGCCGAATCGCCCGGCTGGTATTGCCGAAACTGCCAGAAGGTCTCGCCTTGACCGACACGGCGCCGGCCGTGGACGCCCTGCGCCACCGTCGCCGCGACGCGCTCGGCTGCGACGAGGAGCGGCGGCAGAGTGGCGGCCAGCTCTTCGGCGCGATGCTGGACGCTGACGCGCTCGGCCACGTCAGAGACCGGCTCGCGGCAGCGCTGCGCGGCGGTGCCTCATTGCAGCGGCGCCGTCAGCCGGTCGATGATCTGGCTCAGGGTCACACCGTCGGCGCGCGCGGCGAAGTTGAGCGCCATGCGATGGCGCAGAACCGGCGCCGCGAGGGCGAGCACATCGTCGACAGAGGGCGCGAGGCGATTTTCCAGCAGCGCACGCGCGCGGCAGGCAAGCATCAGCGCCTGACTCGCGCGCGGACCCGGACCCCAGGCGACGTGGCGCTGCGCCTCGGGAATCGTCGAGCTGTCCGGCCGCCCGGAGCGCACCAGCGCGAGAATCGCCTCGACCACGCTTTCGCCGACCGGGATCCGGCGAACGAGACGTTGCGCCTGCAGCAGCTCCTGCGCCGTCATCACCGGCATTGGACGCTCTTCGGCAAGGCCGGTCGTGGCAATCAGCATGCTCCGCTCGGCCTCGAAATCCGGATAGCCGACATCGATCTGCAGGAGGAAGCGGTCGAGCTGCGCTTCCGGCAGCGGATAGGTTCCTTCCTGCTCGAGCGGATTCTGCGTCGCCAGCACATGGAAGGGCCGCGGCAGGGGGTGATAGTGGCCGGCGACGGAGACGCGCCCCTCCTGCATCGCCTGGAGCAGAGCCGATTGCGTCCGCGGGCTCGCACGGTTGATCTCGTCCGCCATCAGCAATTGACAGAAGACGGGGCCCGGTATGAAGCGGAAGGAGCGGCGGCGATTGTCGTCCTCCTCGAGCACTTCCGAACCGATGATGTCGGCCGGCATCAGGTCGGGCGTGCATTGGATGCGCTTGTCCTCGAGGCCGAGAATGGTCCCGAGCGTCTCGACGAGGCGGGTCTTGGCGAGTCCGGGGACGCCGATCAGCAGCGCGTGGCCGCCGGCAATCAGCGTGATCAGCGCTTGATCCACCACCTCGCGCTGGCCGAAGATGATGCGGCCGATGCGCTCGCGCACGAGCGCCAGGCGATGGCCCAGCGCTTCGACCTCGGCGAGGAGGTGGGCCGATTCCTCGGAGGACGGCAGAAGGGGTTCGGTGTTGACGCTCACGAATTGCGGTCCTTTCGCCATGACCGGATGCGGGCCTCGATGACGACGCGCAGCGCCGATAACAGAACGCCGCCCGAGTTGCCGTCGGCCCGCTTCGGCGAGGCCGATCCTGCCGCCTCCCCATCGCTGCCGCCCGGTGCGACCAGCAGACAAACAGATTGTGGCGATTTTGGTATCCACATCTCGCGGGATGGCACGTGGTGGTATCGCGGCTCGCCGATCGGGCGCCTAGCGCTCGCCAAGCTCTTCGCCTCCGTGTTGCGGCGCGCCCCCGACGGGACGTATTGGCTCGTCACCCCGGCGGAGCGCGGCCGGATCACGGTCGAGGACGCGCCGTTTACCGCAGTCGAACTCACCGTCGCCGGGACGGGCAAGGAGCAGACCCTGATCTTCCGCACAAACCTGGATGATAGCGTATCGGCAGGAGAGAACCACCCCCTTCGTGTGACAGCGAATGGTGTGACGGGCGAACCCAACCCGTATATTGTAGTGAGGGACGGCCTGGAGGCGCGCTTGACGCGCGCCGTCTTCTACCAGCTCGTCGATCTCGGCAGGGAGGAGCGGGTCGGCGACAAGACCCTCTATGGCGTATGGAGCAATCGCATTTTTTTTCCGCTGGGAGATCTGCAGAACGGCGGCTGACGCGCAGCTTCGTCCTCGAGCGCTTCAGCGGGCAATCCGGAACCGGACGCCGCAGTTCGGCCGGGAAGGTGCCGGGCGAGCCCGTCGGGCTGCGAGGAGACCATTCCCTGACGCCGGGCGGAAGACCGCCCGACCGGCTGCTCACCCCCGCCGCGGTCCTCGTCCCCATCGTAGATCGAGCGGAAAGGCTGACCGTCCTCTTGACCCAGCGCACGGCGCATCTCGCCGACCATGCGGGACAGATCGCCTTCCCCGGCGGCCGCATCGAGCCCAGCGACGCGGACCCCGTCGCGGCGGCGCTGCGCGAGGCGCATGAGGAGGTGGGATTGCCCTCGGACCATGTCGAGATCATCGGCCGGCTCGACACTTATTTGACCGGAACCGGTTTCGAGGTGACGCCGGTCGTCGGCCTCGTTCGCGCGCCTTACCCTTCGAAGCTCGACGCGTTCGAAGTCGCCGAGATGTTCGAGGTGCCGCTCGACTTCGTCGTCGATCCCGTCAATCACCAGCGCGGCAGCCGTGAATGGAAGGGGACGACCCGCACCTTCTTCGTGCTGCCTTACGAGAACCGCTATATCTGGGGTGCGACGGCCGGCATGCTGGTCAATCTCGCGGAAATTCTCGCCGCCGATCCGGTGACGGGGCGCTGAGGACCGGCTCTTTCAGATTGTTCACCCGCCCCGCCGCCGGGGGGTGGCAGCGGGGCGGGTGGCGGCCGCCGGCCTTCACGCGCGACGGCCGATACGCCGCTCGCCGAGCGTCACTCGGCGGCGTGGGTGCGCTGCTCGGCGCGACGGGGCGCCGATTGCAGGCTGGAAATTCCGTCGAGCAGGCTCCGCGTGCTCAGATCGGCGATCTTGTTCGCTTCGCTGATATAATCCTGCATGATCGAGCGGGTGTAGCGGGCCTGGACGTCCATCGCCTCTCTGAGGCTCGTCGATTGGGCCATCGCCTTGCCCATCTCGATATTCTGATCGAGCCGGCTCCGGCCGAATTCGAGCATCTCGGTGCTGACCGCCATCCAGCCTTCGATGAGCTTGTTGCTCAGCCGGATGAACGGATCGAAATCCGGCAGTTGGCCGGCCATTCCAAGGCGCCGCTCCTCCGTGTCGCTGCTGCGCTTGTTGGTTGATTCTTCCACCTTCGGCATGCAACCCTCCATGGAATGCGAAGTCTCTTCCCGGCCGAACGATTATTGCAGAAGAAAGACATTGCGTCCGAGACGACAAAATAGAACGAATGAATGTGGCCCGCAACAGAACCTTTGATGTCAGGTCGATTACACGGCATATCGATCCGTAATTGCGCCATTCGTAAATGGAATGCATCCTAAGGGGGAATTTTATTATCCAAAAGTGATGAGATCGCAGGTTGATCGGGCGCGCTGATCGGCAGAACGTCTTAGCCCATCCTTACCCGCCGCGGCGCGCCTGCTCGATTGCTGCCCAGACGCGTTGCGGCGAGGCCGGCATATCGAGATGGCGGATTCCGAGCGGCGCCAGCGCATCCATCACCGCATTCATGACGGCGCCCAACGCGCCGACCGAGCCTGCTTCGCCGACGCCCTTGATGCCGAGAGCGTTTGTCGTGCAGGGAACGTTGTTGTAGGCGACCGCGATCTCGGGGACGTCGCCGGCGCGCGGCACGGCGTAATCCATCAGCGACCCGGTGAGGAGCTGCCCGCTCTCGCGCTCGAAGACGGCGTGCTCCATCAGCGCCTGGCCGATGCCCTGAACGACGCCGCCATGGATCTGCCCCTCGACGATGAGCGGGTTGACGAGGACGCCGAAATCATCGACCAGCGCGTAGCCGCAGATCGTGGTGGCGCCGGTCTCCGGGTCGATCTCGACCTCGCAGATATGGCAGCCATTCGGGAAGGTGTTTTTCGTCGCCGTGCTGTAGCCGATGTCGTCGAGAGCGCGCGGGAGGCCGTCCGGCAAGGTTCGGTCATTGGCGCGCGTCTTGCGCGCCAGCTCCATGATCGATATGCGGCGATCCGTCCCGGCGATGGCGAAGACCCCGTCGCGGAACTCGATATCCGGCTCGGCGGCTTCGAGGAAATGCCCGGCGAGCCTGCGGCCACGGGCGACGATCTTGTCGGCGGCGTCGAGGAGCGCCGTGCCGGCCAGCATCAAGGTCTTGGCGCCGCCCGTGCCGGCGCCCTGCTTCAGGCGGTCGCTGTCGCCATGGATGAAGTCGATCCGGTCGAAGGGCACACCGAGGCTCTCCTCGAGGATCTGCGCGAAGGCGGTCTCGTGGCCCTGACCCGAGGGGCCGGCGCCGACATGCATCAGAATGCGGCCGTCATCGGTGAAGCAGATGTCGGCCGCCTCCTGCGGCGTGTTGGCGGTCACCTCCATGTAGTAGTTCATGCCGATGCCGCGCAGCTTGCCGCGCCGCTTCGCCTCGGCGCGTCGCGCCGGAAAATCGCGCCATTGGGCGAAATCGAGGGCGCGCTCCAGGATCGCGGGGAAATCGCCGCTGTCGTAGAGCGCGATCATCGGCGTCTGGTAGGGCATCGCCTCCGGCGGCACGAGATTGCGCCGCCGGATCTCGTCGGCAGAGAGGCCGGTCTCACGCGCCGCCGTGTCGACGAGGCGCTCGAGAATGTAGGAAGTCTCGGGCCGCCCCGCGCCGCGATAGGCATCGACCCAGACGGTATTGGTAAAGACCGCGCGCACGCGGGCATGCGCTGCCGGGATGCGATAGGCGCCGGTCAGCAGGCGGTAGCCGGCGATGGTCGGGATGATGAGCGAGAAGGAGGAGAGATAGGCGCCGACATTGGCGAGGCTGTCGACGCGAATGGCGAGGAAGCGCGCTTCGGCATCGAGGGCGAGCTCGGCATGGACCTGCTGCTCGCGGCCCTGGCTGTCGCTGAGGAACGCCTCCTGCCGCTCGCTCGCCCATCTGACCGGACGGCCGAGCTGACGCGCTGCCCAGGCGACGAGCGTGTTCTCGGGGAAATCGAAGCCCTTCATGCCGAAGCTGCCGCCGACGTCGCGCGTCACGACCCGCACCTTGTCTTCGGCGACGCCGAGGTTTTTCGCCAAGTTGCGGCGCTGCGCCATGACGCCTTGCGAGCCGAGCTGGACGGTGTAGCGGCCGGAGGCGGGATCGTATTCGCCGACGATGCTGCGCGCCTCCATCGACATGACGACGACGCGGTTGATCGCGAGGTCGAGGCGGACAATGCGTGCCGCCTTGGCGAAAGCGGCCTCGACCGCCTCGACGTCGCCGAGCCGCCAATCCATGCTGATATTGTCCGGCGCCGCCTCATGGAGGAGCGGCGCCCCCGATGCGATCGCCGCCGCGGGTTCCGTTACCGCGGGCAGCGGCTCATAGGCGACCTCGATGAGCTCGGCGGCGTCCTTCGCGGCATCCACGGTCTCGGCGACGACCATCGCGACGGGCTCGCCGACGCAGCGCACGCGATCGGACGCGAGGAGCGGTCGGCCGGGGCTCACATAGTCGCTGCCGTCGTGGTTCTTGAGCGGCACCGTGCATTGAATGACGCCGAGCTTCGCCGCAGCGATATCGGCATGCGTGTAGACGGCGAGCACCCCCGGCGCTTCGCGCGCGGCCGCCGCCTCGATCCCGCGAAGGCGCGCATGAGCATGCGGGGAGCGCAGGAAGACGGCATGCGCCTCGCCTGGCAGGCTGAGATCGTCGGTATAGCAGCCCGACCCGGTGACGAACCGAATATCCTCCTTGCGGCGCACCGCCTGCCCGATGCCGAACTGACCCAACGGCTCCTCCTTGCGATCGCGGATGAACGCTGCCCTTGAAGCGCGAAGGATTTTAGGGGCGAGGAAGGGCGGGTAAAGGCGATTTGCCGCAATTCAGGGATGCGAGCGGCTGGGCCGCACGCGCGGATGGCTTCGAACGCCGCCCGGTGCCGAGGCCGCCCGCCATGCGTTCATCTTGCAGACCAATCGGGCGAGGGCGTGGCTTGCGCGGCAGAGCGGCGGTTTCCGCGGCGATCGACACGGACATACCGGCGCGGCTCGATCGCTTGCCCTGGAGCCCCTTTCACTGGCTCGTTGTCGTCGCGCTCGGCATCACCTGGATTTTGGATGGACTCGAAGTGACGCTTGCCGGCTCCGTGGCGGCGGCGCTGCAGGAGAGCCCGGTCCTTCGTCTCGATACCGCCGAGGTCGGCGCCGCCGCCAGCATCTATCTTCTGGGCGGCATCTCCGGCGCCGTCTTCTTCGGCTGGCTCACGGACCGGTGGGGCCGCAAGAAGCTCTTCAACATTACCCTCGGCCTCTACCTTCTGGCGACGGCGGCGACGGCGCTGTCCTGGAATTTCTGGAGCTTCGCCCTGTTCCGCTTCTTCACGGGCGCCGGGATCGGCGGCGAAGGCACTGCGATCAACTCGGCGATCCAGGAGCTGATACCGGCGCGCTTTCGCGGCTGGACCGACCTCACGATCAACGGCAGCTTCTGGGTGGGTGCGGCGCTCGGCGCCGCCGGAACGATCATTCTGCTCAATCCCCGCTTGCTGCCGCCCGATTGGGGTTGGCGCTCGGCATTCGGGATCGGCGCGGTGCTGGGCCTCGTCATCCTCTATCTGCGGCAATTCGTGCCGGAGAGCCCGCGCTGGCTCCTCATTCACGGCCGTCCCGCCGAGGCGGACCGTATCATCGCCGAGATCGAAAGCCGGGTCGTGACCGCGACCGGCACGGTCTTGCCGCGGGCGCTGGCGCGTCTGCGCGTCAGCGGCCGCGGGCGCGCGACGCTCGCCGCCGTTGCCCGCACGCTCATCCGCACCCATCCGCGGCGGACGCTCTTGGGGCTTATCCTCATCACCACCCAGGCCTTCTTCTACAACGCGATCTTCTTCACCTATGCGCTTGTTTTGACGAAATTTTATGATGTCGCTTCGTCGGCAGTCGGACGCTATATGCTGCCCTTCGCGCTCGGCAATTTCTGCGGGCCGCTTCTCCTCGGACGGTTCTTCGATTCGATCGGGCGCAAGCCGATGATCAGCGGCACCTATGCGATTTCCGGCCTGCTCCTCGCCGCGACCGCCTTCCTCTTCGGGGCGGGACAGTTGAACGCGGTGACGCAGACGGCGGCCTGGACCGCTATCTTCTTCTTTGCTTCGGCGGCGGCGAGCGCCGCCTATCTCACCGTCAGCGAGTGTTTCCCGCTCGAGATCCGCGCCCTCGCGATCGCGCTCTTCTATGCCGCGGGAACCTTGCTCGGCGGCGTCGCCGCGCCCTGGATCTTCGGGCGCCTCATCGAGAGCGGCGCCCGCATCGAGATCGTCTGGGGCTATCTTTTCGGCGCCGTGCTGATGCTCGTCGGCGCAGGCGGTGAACTCGTCCTCGGCATCAAGGCGGAGCGGCGCTCGCTCGAAGATGTGGCGACGCCGCTCTCGGCCGAGGAGTCGGCCGGATGATTCGAGGCGGCACAAATCCGGGATCGCGACGCGCTTTCCGCGCGTTGACCGCATCCGATGGGATAAGCCCGCCGCCGAGGCGGACCGGGTCGAGGGGCTGGAGCGCATGATCGGGTGAAGGAAGAGCTCGCGGCTGTCGCCGCCGCGGCGCGGGAGTGCAGGGCCTGCCCGCTCTGGGCGCCGGCGACCCAAACCGTCTTCGGCGAAGGGCCGGCGCCGGCGCGCGTCATGCTGGTCGGCGAGCAGCCGGGCGATCAGGAGGATCTCGCCGGCCGCCCCTTCGTCGGACCGGCAGGGCGGCTGCTCGATCGGGCTCTCACCGAGGCTGGGCTCGACCGTCGGCGCGTCTACGTCACCAATGCGGTCAAGCATTTCAAGTTCCAGCCGCGCGGCAAGCGCCGCCTTCATCAGAAGCCGAGCACCGGCGAGATCGTCGCCTGCGTGCCTTGGCTTGAGCGCGAGCGGGCGCTCGTCGAGCCGGCGATCATCATCCTCCTCGGCGCGACGGCGGCGCGCAGCGTGCTGCGCCGCAATGTCGCGATTGCGCGCGAACGCGGGCGTCTCATTCCGCTCGAAGGCGGCGGCGCGGCGCTGGTGACGGTCCACCCCTCCTATCTTCTTCGCCTGCGCGACGAGGAGGAGCGGCACGCCGCCTTTGCCGCTTTTGTCGCCGATCTGCGCATCGCCAAGGAGGCGCTCGGCTGAGGAAAGGCGGCGCCGGCTTGCACTTCACGCTGCGCGCGCTTTCACCCTATGATGCAGGTCATGCGGAAGGGAGGCACGATGCCGGAGGGCCTTTGGGTCGCGAGCTTGACACCGCTCGATGCCGATTTCGGCTGCGACACGCGCCGCCTTGCTGACCATTGCCGCTTTCTGCTGGCCGCGGGCTGCGATGGCATCGCTCTGTTCGGCACGACGGGCGAGGGGCCGTCCTTTACAGCGCGCGAGCGCCGCCGCGCGCTGGAGGCCGTCATCGGCGCCGGCATTGCGCCGGATCGGATCATCCTCGGCACGGGCTGCCCCGCCATTCCCGACACGATCGAGCTCAGCCGCGCTGCGGCCGAGGCGGGCTGCGCCGGCTCTCTGGTGTTGCCACCGTTCTTCTTCAAGGGAGTCGATGGGGAAGGCGTGTTCCGCGCCTTCGCCCGGATCGCTGAAGGAGTGCGCCATTCGGCAGCGAAGCTTTATCTCTACAATATTCCGTCGGTGAGCGCCGTCGCCCTCGATTACGAGACGATCGAGCGGCTTGCCTGCACCTTCCCGGGCGTCATCGCCGGAGTGAAGGACAGCTCGCTCGATTGGAGCTACACGGCGCCGCTCCTTGAGCGCTTTCCCGACCTCGCCATCTTCGTCGGCGCCGAGCACCATATCCCGCAGGCCTTGCGCGCCGGGGCGGCTGGCACGATTTGCGGGCTCGCCAATGTTGCTCCGCGCCGCATCCGCGCCCTTTACGACGCTGTCGATGCCGAGGCGGTCCGAGCGCCTCTCGCCGAGGTCGAGACCATGCTCGCGGCGATTGAGCCGCATTTTTTCGTGACGGCGCTGCGCGCGATCGCGGCGGCGCAGAGCGGCGATGCCGCATGGCGCCGCGTGCGGCCGCCGCTGTATCCGCTCGACGCCGCCGCGGAGCAACAGCTCCTGGCCTCGCTGGCGCCGCTGCATCTCGACGCCATGCCGGCCTCACCTCATGTGGAGGCGATCGATGCGACTCGATGACTTCGCGGCGCTCACCTTCGACTGCTACGGCACGCTCATCGATTGGGAGAGCGGCATCCTGGCAGCGGCGCGGCCCTGGATCGCGGCGCGGCGACCCGGCCTTTCCGACGACGCCCTCCTCGAAGCCTTTGGCCGGGTCGAACATGCGGTGGAAGCCGCCCATCCGACGATGCGCTACAGCCAATTGCTGGCGGAAGTCCATCAAAGCCTCGCGCGCGAGCTCGGCATCACGCCGGACGCGGCAGAGGCCGCGCGCTTTGCCGCCTCGATCCGCGACTGGCCGCCCTTCCCGGACAGCGTCGAGGCGCTGCGCTACCTGAAGCGGCACTACAAGCTCGTCATCCTCTCCAATGTCGACCGCGCCTCCTTCGCGGCGAGCAACGAGAAGCTCGGCGTCGTCTTCGATGCCGTCGTCACGGCCGAGGATGTCGGGTCGTACAAGCCGGACCGGCGCAATTTCGAGGCGCTGCTCGCGACCATGGCGAAGCTCGGCGTTCCGAAGGAGAAAATCCTCCACACGGCGCAGAGCCTTTATCACGACCATGTTCCGGCGAAGGCGATCGGACTCACATCCGCCTGGATCGACCGCCGGCGCGGCAAGGCGGGCGGCGGCGCGACGCCGGCAGCGGCGCCCGTCGCGCCCGATTTCGTCTTCGCCGGCATGGCGGAATTCGTGGCCGCCCATCGCGCCTTGGCTGCCGCCGCGCCGCCATGAGCGCCGCTCCGAGGCCGGCTCTGCTCCTCGACCGCGACGGCGTCGTCAACGACGATACGGGATACCTCCACAAAATCGCCGAGTGCCGTTTTGTCGAAGGCATTTTCGATTTGGCCCGCGCCTTCGCCCGGCGCGGCTTCGCCATCGTCATCGCGACGAACCAATCGGGGATCGGCCGCGGCTATTACGGCGAGGGGGAATTCCTCGAACTCATGGATTGGATGCGTGCGGCATTCGCGCAAAACGGCGTTGCACTCGACGGCGTCTATTACTGCCCCGATCATCCGACCGAAGGGCAGGGCGCCTATCGCCGCGACAGCCCGCGGCGGAAACCCGGACCCGGGATGCTTCTCGAAGCTGCCGCCGAGCTCTCGCTCGATCTCGCGCGCTCGTGGTGCCTCGGCGATCAGGCAAGCGACATCGCCGCAGGTCGAGCGGCAGGCGTCGGGACCCTCGTTCTTTTCGACCCGAAAGCATTGGAGATTTCGCGCCGCGAGGATTACTGGATCGTGCCGAGACTTGCCGATGTCGTCGATTTGCTGCTTTCTGAGCGAAGACAATGAAGCGCCCTGACCCTGTCGGGTGGATGACCGCGTGAACCTTGTGGGGGAGTTTCAGGGATGAAAATTCTGGTGACAGGCGGCGCCGGCTTCATCGGCACCTCCGTCATCCGCCACCTGCTGCGCGATGTCGGAGCCGCCGTCGTCAATCTCGACAAGCTGACCTATGCCGGCTCAAACCCGCCTTTGGGTGAGCTCGCTGCTGCCGATCGGTATTGGCTCGAAGTCGCCGATATTTGTGACCGGGAGCGGCTTCGCGACGTGTTTGCGCGGCACCGGCCGGACGCCGTCATGCATCTGGCCGCCGAGACCCATGTCGATCGGTCCATCGACCGTCCCGATGATTTTATTGCGACAAACCTCCTCGGGACCTTCGCCCTTCTCGAAGCCGCGCGCGCGTACTGGCAGGGCCTTGCCGGGGAGGCGCGGCAGAGCTTCCGCTTTCATCACATCTCGACCGACGAGGTGTTCGGATCGGTGGAGGGCGATGCCCGTTTCAGCGAGGAGACCGCTTACCGGCCGAACAGCCCCTATGCCGCGAGCAAGGCCGGCGCCGACCATCTCGTGCGCGCCTGGCACCGGACTTACGGGCTGCCGGTCGTGACGACCAACTGCTCGAACAATTACGGCCCCTGGCAATTTCCCGAGAAGCTGATCCCGCTCGTCATTCTCAACGCGATCGAAGGCAAGGAGCTGCCGGTCTATGGCCGCGGCGCCAATATCCGCGACTGGCTCCATGTCGAGGACCATGCGCGGGCGCTCTTCCTCGTGCTCCGGCAGGGCCGCCTCGGCGAGACCTACAATATCGGCGGCGGGGCCGAGCGCAGCAATATCGAGGTGGTGCGCATGATCTGCGCCATTCTCGACGAGGAGCTACCGAGCGCGCCGCATCGCCCGCACGAGCGCCTCATCCGCTTCGTCGCCGACCGGCCGGGCCATGATCTGCGCTACGCCATCGACGACACGAAGCTGCGCCGCGAGCTGGGCTGGCGTCCGCAGGAGACCTTCGAGAGCGGGCTGCGCCGGACCGTGCGCTGGTATCTCGACAACCGCGCCTGGTGGGAGCCGATCCGCAGCGGCGTCTATCGCGGCGAGCGGCTGGGGGCACCTTCCCTCGCCATCCCCCGCGAGGGGGGCGGGGGCGACAGGGTGCAACCGCTATCTCCCTCCCTCCTCGCGGAGGCGGGCCGGGGAGGGAAGCGAGGCGCATGATGAAGGGGATCATTCTTGCCGGCGGCTCGGGGACGCGGCTCTATCCGCTGACCCGCGCCTTCTCGAAGCAGCTCCTGCCGATCTACGACAAGCCGATGATCTACTACCCGTTGACGACGCTGATGCTGGGCGGCATTCGCGAGATTCTCGTCATCTCGACGCCGTCGGACAACGCCGCCTTCCGCACGCTCCTCGGCGATGGCGGGCAATGGGGGATCAGCCTCGCCTATGCCGAACAGCCGAGCCCCGACGGACTCGCCCAGGCCTTCCTCATCGGCCGCGATTTCCTCGCGGGATCAGGTGCGGCCCTCGTCCTCGGCGACAATCTCGTCTATGGCGACGGGCTGACGGGTCTCCTCGGAAAGGCGGCGGCGCGGCCGCAAGGCGCCACCGTCTTCGGCTATCGGGTCGTCGATGCGCAGCATTACGGGGTCGTCGAGTTCGATCGCGCCGGCAACGCCGTGTCGATCGAGGAGAAGCCGGCGCGGCCGCGCTCGGATTGGGCGGTCACGGGCATCTATTTCTACGACCGCGATGTCTGCGACATCGCCGCGGCGGTGCGGCCTTCGCCGCGCGGCGAACTCGAGATCACCGACGTCAACAACGCCTATCTCAAGGCTGGCAAGCTGCAGGTCGAGCGGCTGGGGCGCGGCTACGCCTGGTTCGACACGGGGACCCACGATTCGCTGCTCGAAGCCTCGGAATTCGTGCGGACGCTGGAGAAGCGCACTGGCCAGAAGATCGGCTGCCCGGAAGAGGTGGCGTTCCGCCAGGGCTTCATCGATGCCGAGCAGCTGTTGCGGCAGGCGCGGCTCTACGCTAAATCCGGCTACGGTCACTATCTCGAACGGCTCGCCGAGGAGGCGTCGCAACCACCGTGAGCGCATCATGAAACGGGCGCTGATCACCGGAATCACCGGCCAGGACGGCGCCTATCTGACGGAGTTCCTCCTCGGCAAGGGCTACGAGGTCCACGGGCTGCTGCGCCGCGCCAGCCTCTTCAACACCGACCGCATCGATCACATCTACCACGACCCGCATGTGGAGGGACCGGCGCTGCGCCTTCACTACGGCGACCTCGGTGACGGCACGGCGCTGCGCCGCGTCCTCGAGAAGGTCCAGCCGGACGAGGTCTACAACCTCGCGGCACAAAGCCATGTCAAGGTGTCGTTCGAGGTCCCCGAATATACCGCCGACATCGTCGCGCTCGGCACGCTGCGCCTTCTCGAAGCGCTGCGCGATCACATGACGGTCAGCGGCGCCAAGGTCCGCTACTACCAGGCCGGCTCCTCGGAGATGTTCGGCTCGGCGCCGCCGCCGCAGAGCGAGCGGACGCCGTTCCATCCGCGCAGCCCCTATGCCGTCAGCAAGGTTGCGGCGCATTGGTACGCGGTCAACTACCGCGAAGCTTATGGCATGTTCGTCTGCAACGGCATCCTCTTCAATCACGAGAGCCCGCGGCGCGGCGAGACCTTCGTCTCGCGCAAGGTGACGCGCGCCGTCGGGCGCATCAAGGAGGGGCTGCAGGAGAAGCTTTATCTCGGCAATCTCGAGGCGCGGCGCGACTGGGGGTTTGCCGGCGACTATGTCGAGGCGATGTGGCTCATGCTTCAGCACGAGACCGCGGACGACTACGTCATCGCGACCGGCGCCTCGCACAGCGTTCGCGATCTCGCCGCCGCGGCTTTCGCCGAGCTCGGCATGGACTGGCGCGAGTTCGTCGCCTTCGATGCGCGCTATCTGCGCCCGGCCGAGGTCGATGCGCTGCAAGGCGATGCGACCAAGGCCCGCGAGCGCCTCGGCTGGCGGCCGCGCGTCGATTTCGCGCAGCTCGTCAAGATGATGGTCGCGCATGATCACGATTTGGCGCGCCAAGAGAAGACGCTGAGGAGCGCCGGCTTCGGCGTGCCGGTCCGCGGCGCCGCCCATAGCTGAGCGCGTTCAGAGGAGGCGGGCGCCGAGGAGCGTCAAGGCGCCTTGCGCCGCCAGCAACGCCGCCGCGCCGTAGCGGGCCCAGCGCGGGTCGAAGCGGTGGCTCGCGAAAGAGCCCATGAGCACGACCGGCAGGTTGGCGGCCATCATGCCGGCCGTCGTGCCGAGCACGACCCAGAGGACGTCATCAAAGCGGGCGGCGAGCGCCGCGGTGGCGAATTGAGTCTTGTCGCCGATCTCGGCGAGGAAAAAGCTCACCAGCGTTGCGGGAAAGGCGGTTCCGCGCTTGGCGGTGGCGGTCTGTTTCTCATCGAGGCGCTCGGGGATGAGCGCCCAGGCCGCCATGGCGATGAAGGACAGGCCGAGGATCCAACGGAGCCGCTGCGGTTCGACGGCGTTCCCGATCCACTGGCCGATCAACCCGGCGAGGGCGTGATTGGCGATGGTGGCAATGAGAATGCCGCAGGTGATCGCCAGCGGCCGGCGATAGCGTGCAGAAAGGACGAGGGAGAGGAGCTGCGTCCGGTCGCCGATTTCGGCGATGGCGACGACGAGCGCCGACTCGATGACGGGATGCATGGCGATCTGTGCCCGAGGGGAAGAAGAATGGGTTCCCGCAAACGGCTTCAGGACCGCCGCGGCGCGCCCTCGCTCCGCACAGCGCGCCCCGTCAGCGGCACCACATTGCCAACCTCGATCTGGGACGGTCGATATTCCGGGACGAGGCGGCGGAGCTGCGCCTGAAGGGAGCCGACCTCGCCCCGCCGGCAGCTCTGCGCGAGCTCGTCGATCGCGGCGCCGAGCGTCGCGGCGTCGGCGGTGCGGGGCGACGCGAGAAGGATGCCCTCGCAGGCTGTCGGCAGCAGCGCCTCGCCGCCGTGGAAGATCTCTTCGAAGAGCTTCTCGCCGGGCCGCAGTCCAGTGAATTCGATGGCGACGTCGATGCCGGGGCGCTTGCCGGCGAGGCGGATCATCTGATGCGCGAGGTCGAGGATGCGCACCGGCTCGCCCATGTCGAGGACAAAGATCGTGCCCGCCGCCTCGCTGTTGCTGCCGAGGGCGGAGGCCTGCAGGACGAGCTCGACGGCTTCGCGCACGGTCATGAAGTAGCGCATCATCTCGGGATGGGTGACGGTGAGCGGCCCGCCGGCGGCGAGCTGGCGCTGGAAAAGCGGCACGACCGAGCCCGTCGAGCCCAGCACATTGCCGAAGCGCACCGTGATGAAGCGTGTCGGGCGCGCCTGGCCGGGGCGACGCTCGGCAAGATCAAGGGCTTGGCAATAGCTTTCGGCGATGCGCTTCGTCGCCCCCATGACGCTGGTCGGGTTGACGGCCTTGTCGGTGCTGATCTGGACCATTGCCGAAACGCCGGTCGCCCGGCAGGCATCGGCGACGTTGCGCGAGCCGATGACGTTGGTCAGCACGCCCTCGACGGGGTTGGCCTCGACCATCGGCACATGCTTCAGCGCCGCCGCGTGGAAGACGAGCTCGGGGCGCAGCTCGCGCATCACCTGATCGAGCCGAGGCTTGTCGCGGATGTCGGCCAGTACCGCGCGGCGCGGCAAGCGCGGATGCGCCTCGGCGATTTCGAGGTCGATCGAGTAGAGGTTGAACTCGCCGCTGTCGAGGAGTGCGATCTCCTCCGGGCCCAGGGCGCCGATCTGGCGGGCGAGCTCGCTGCCGATGGTGCCGCCGGCGCCGGTGACGAGGACGCGGCGGCCCGCCACGAGGCGCCGCATGCCCTCGCGGTCGAGCACGGCCTGCGCGCGGCCGAGCAGATCCTCGATCGCGATCGGGCGGATCTCGAGCTTCTCGACGGCGCCGTCGCGGAACTCGACGAGCCGCGGCATGCGCGCCACCGTCATGCCGTGCTGGTCGGCGCCCTCGACGATCTTGCGGACGATCCGGCCCTCGAGATTGTCGCGCGTCAGGATGAGCCGCTGCGGCCGATTGCCGGCGCGCGTCAGGCGCTCCAGCACGGCGGGCAGATCGTCGAGGGTGCCGAGAACCTCGACGCCATGAATGTTCCGCCCGACGCGCCCCGCTCCGATGCTCACCATGCCGACGGCGCGATAGAGCTGTGCCGCGCTGTTGTGGACGGCGCGTATGAAGAGCTCGGCGCCGTCATCGGCGCCAATGAGAAGGACAGGAACCGCCTGCGCCTCGCCGGTACCGTGCCAGAGCGCCTGGCGCCGGTCCTTGAGGACGCGGTAGACGAATCGCGGACCGCCGATCATGAACAGAAGGAGGAACCAGTTGATGATCGGCACCGAGCGCGGCAGCCCGCCGGCGCGCGTCAGAATGAATTGGGCGGGAACGAAGATGAGAATGATGAGGCTGGCCGCGCGGACGAGGGCGAGGAGGTCGTTGACCGAGGCGTAGCGCCAGATCCCGCGATAGAGGCCGAGCGACCAGAAGACCGCGGCGGCGATCACCGTGATGAGCAGCGTCCCTTCGAGGAGGGCGCCGCCATAGAGCGTGATCTGGTCGCCGACGCGCAGATAAAGCGACAGCGCGAAGGAGAGCGCCGCCATGATGATGTCGTGAGCATAGGCGACATGGCCGTGGCGGAAGCGGACGGTCCTCATCGCATTTGCCCGGTGCGCGTCATCATCGGACCGCCGAATTCCCCTGCAACAGGCGCTCGCCCGTCCCTATACCCTATCGCGCGCCCGCCGGCAAAGACACAAGGCCGGGAGGCTGCGCGGCCGCGGTGATCGCGAGGCCTTCATCCACGGTGAAGGGCGGCGTCCACGCGAATTCCCGGCGGAAGCGCGAATCATCGACCGCGAAGGAACCGAGGAGCGGGTTCGCCATGGCGCCTCGGCCGGCAAGGCGGAGGGTAGCCGACAGCAAGAGTGCCGGCACCGGCAGAAGGCGGGCTCGGCCGCCAAGGGCACGCCGGATCCGCCGGACGAGCTCGGGCGTCGAGAGATCCTCGCCGTCGCGCAGCAGGAAGGTGCGGCAGTCCGGCTGCGGCGGCGCCCCGAGCACCGCCTCGATGGCGGCTGCGAGGTTGCCGAGAAAAAGCAGGCTGCGGCGGTTGGCGAGCGCGCCGAAGGGCAGCGGCAGGCCGGAGCGGCAGAGGCGCAGCAGCGCCGCGAAATTGGCCTTGGCGCCGGGACCGTAGACGAGCGGCGGGCGGAGGATCACCGTCGCCGGCCCGCCTTCCGCGGCAAGGCGCGCCAGCCCTTGCTCGGCCGCCCATTTCGATGCCGCATAAGCGCCCTCGGGCCGCGGCGCGTCGGCTTCGTCGAAGGGCCGGCCGCGGCTCTCCTCGCCATGGACTTTGGCGCTGCTGAGATAGAGGAGGCGCCCGACGCCCGCCGCCCGCGCCGCTTCCGCGAGGCGCAAGCTCCCGCGATGGTTGACGCGATCGAACTCGGCGGCGTTGCAATGCGCGACATGGGCGCGCCCGGCGAGATGAATGACCGTATCGACCTCCCGCAGCGCTTCCGCCCAATCCGTATCGGGACCGATGTCGTCGATATGGCGGAGATCGGCCGAGGCGGGCAGCGGCCCATCGGGAACGGTGCGCAGCGCCAGAACGAGCCGGTAACGCGGCGCCAGGGCCGACACGAGCGCGCGGCCGATGAAGCCGGTCGCCCCGGTGATCAAGATGCGCTCCATGGGAGAATGCTACCCCGAGGCGCCGCCCGCAGACAGCGCCGTGATGCCGCCGTTTCGCTTTCGCGTGGCAGGGCGAGCTACCGGGTCTTGAACATGACGCAGAGCCGTCCTATGTCGAAAATCGCCAGGCGCTCATGATGGGGCTTGGCCGACGCCGACCAACGGCGTCCCGTGCTCGTATCCATGTTGCTCAAAGGAGGATGTGGCTATGAGGACCGCAATCGATTTCTCACCGCTGTGGCGGTCGAGCATCGGCTTCGACCGCATGGTCAACCTGCTCGACGAAGTGACGCGCTTCGAGCCGGCCGATCAGTATCCGCCATACAACATCGAGAAGACCGGTGAGGATGCCTACCGAATCACGCTCGCGGTGGCAGGCTTCGCGCCGAACGAGCTGACGGTCACGGCGCAGCCCAATCTGTTGGTCATCTCGGGTAACAAGGCCGATGCTCCGAGCCGGCAATTCCTGCATCAAGGGATCGCAGCCCGCGCTTTCGAGCGGCAATTCAAGCTTGCCGATTTCGTCAAGGTCGCCGGGGCGAGCCTCGAGCAGGGCCTGCTCATGATCGACCTCGTGCGCGAGGTGCCTGAGGCGATGAAGCCGCGTCGCATCGAGATCGCCAGCGGCAGCCAGATCAGGGCGGTCGAGAGCAGGCAAGCGGCCTAAGCCAGAAGCCAGTCAACCAGACGATCTGAAACTTCGCGACGGGCGTGCCCCTGCGCCCGCGAAGCCAGGGTGCGCGCCGGTCGCCTCTCGAAATGGAGGTGAACCATGGATGTGAAGAGCCTGATTCCCTGGGGCCGGAATCGCAATGCGCCGGCCTTGCGCTATGCCGAGGAAGCGAGCCCGTTTCTGGCGTTGCATCGCGAGATGAACCGGCTGTTCGACGACTTCTTCCGGGGCTGGGATCTGCCGGTGCCCTCGCGCTTCGGCTGGTCGGCCGGATGGCCCAGCGTCGAGGTGAGCGAGACCGAAAAGGAGTTCAAGGTCGTGGCCGAGCTGCCCGGCCTCGAAGAGAAGGACGTCGATGTGACGCTCCATGACGGCGTGCTCACGCTCAAGGGCGAAAAGAAGTCCGAGAGCAATGGGTCCGTCTATAGCGAACGCTGGCAGGGCAGCTTCCAGCGATCCATACAGCTCGGGCCGGAGGTCGATCCGGACAAGGTGGCGGCGTCCTTCAAGAACGGCGTGCTGACCGTCACACTGGCGAAACGGCCTGAGGCCCAGAGCCAAGTCAAACGGATCCCGATCAAAGGGTGACGCGTGCTTGGCAGCGATCTCGAGAAGTCGAAGCGTGCACGACCCGGGCGCCGGATGGTCGGTTCGGCCATCCGGCGCCAGGCTCGCTCAAAGGAGGCGCCGGCCGTAGCCATTGCGCGACGTAGGTAGGATGGCCTTATGTCTTGGCGATCGGCACCTCCACCGAGAAGCAAGTTCTCCTGCCGGGCTGCGAGCGCATGCCGGCGCCGCGTCGGCGGCAGCCAATGAGGACGCGGCCTCGTTCCGTATACTTCACGGCATTGCCAATCACATCTGAATGATGTGTGTCTTCGCGAGCGGCCAGTCAGGATGCCATGCCGCTTCACCCGCCGCGAACTTCCCAACGGCTCACCGCCGCGGTTTCGCGGAGCTCTGATTCCGGGTACTAGGAAGCCCGGCGGGCGCGCCGATGGCCGGCGTGGCAATCGGCCTCAGAGGAGCCGTGACCTTTATCGCCAGCAAGCTGATCTGGAGTGTGCTCGCGCCGGGCAACCTTCTGCTGCTGCTCCTTATTTTCGCGACTCTGCGGCTCGTGCTGAGCAAAGGGGCACGCGGGCGGGGCGTCCTCGCTGTTGTGACCCTGGCCTTCTTCGCCTTCGCCGTGCTGCCGCTCGGCGCCTGGCTCGCCGCGCCTCTCGAGAATCGTTTTCCGCTGCTGCGCGATCCGCCGGCGCATATCGACGGCATCATCCTGCTCGGCGGCGCCGTCGATGCGGAGCTCAGCCATGAGCGCGGTCAGGTGCAGCTCGACGAGGCGGCCGAGCGGGTGACCGAGACGGCCGCGCTGGCGCGGCGCTATCCCGAGGCGCGGATCGTCGTCAGCGGCGGCGAGAACCGCCTGCTGCCGCGCGGCCTCGCCGAAGCCGAGGCGACGCGTCGCCTGCTTCTTGAGCTCGGCGTCGCCGCGGATCGGATCACGACCGAGGATGCCTCGCGCAATACCTGGGAAAACGCCCTCTTTTCCTATAGGACCGTTCGGCCGCGCGCCGGCGAGAAATGGCTGCTCGTCACCTCGGCAATGCATATGCCGCGCGCCATGGGCTGCTTTCGCCGCGCCGGATGGCCGCCGCTCGAAGCCTACCCCGTCGACTACCGCAGCCCGCCGCGCGTTCCGCTGGGCCTCGGCTTCGAGTTTCCGGCCGGTCTCGATCTCGCCAATCAGGCCGCCAAGGAATGGCTGGGGCTCGTCGCCTATCGCTTGCTCGGGCGGACCGACGCCCTGTTTCCGTCGCCATCCGCGGGAGGTGGCGGGGCTGATCAGATCGTGAGCGGGTCGGGATAGCTCTCGGCGACGCAGTCCAGAACCTGGCCGCTCATCGCACGAGAGCGGGCTGGCAGACCTGACTCGAACGCCTCCTTAGGCCAGCAATCTCTCGAACGCGGCGGCGGCTTCGTCCCAACCGTAGGAGCGCTTGCCGGCCAATGCCGCCGCATGCTGCGCGCGCCAGAGCTCGTCATCGGTGAGAAGGCGAATGGCGGCGGCGGAAAAGGCGGCGGCGTCCTTGGCGATGAAGCCGGTGAGGCCGTCATCGACCCGCTCGCGCAAGCTGCCGATGTCCTGGACGACGGCGGGAACGCCCATGGCCTGCGCCTCGGCCGCGGCGGCGCAGAACGTCTCGCCGGGGTCGCCGCGATAAAGGAAGACCCGCATCTCGGCCAAGGCAGCGGCGAGGACGTTGCGTGCGACGGGCGGCCTCAGCACGACGCCCGCCGGCGCCAGCGCTCGCGCGCGGTCGAGCACGGGTCGCATGAGGCCCGCCTTGCGCGCGCCGATGCCGCCATAAGGTTCGGGGCCGGAGAAGACATGCAGCTCCGCCCCGGGAACCGCCGGCTGGATGTCGCGCTCCCAGCGGTCGAGAACCCAGTCGAGCGAGCGCAGCGGATTCGAGGTGAAGACGGCGCGCGGCGGCGGCGGCGCCGCGGCCGGGGCCCCGGTTCGGAAGATTTCGGCGATGCCGTGGGGAATGACGACGCGGCCGCCCGCGGGCGCCCAGCGCGGATATGTCGCGGCATGGTAAGGCCCCGAGAAGACGATGAGCGGCCGCCGCCAGGCGAGCTTTGCGAGGTAGCGCCACTTCAACAGGTAGCGGGCGGGATTATGAATCCAGAAGAGGGTGCGGCGTGCCGCCGGAACGAGACGGAGCAGCTTGTCGCCGCGATTGGCGATATAGAGATCGGCGCCGGCCGGCATTCCGTCGCGCAGCCGCCGCCACTCGACGCCCCTGTGGTCGAGAGGCGCCGCACAATTGTTGTAGACCCCGACAGCGTGGCCGCGCCGAGCGAGCGCCTCGGCGAGGCCGACCAGGGCGGATTCGGCGCCGCCGATCGGCGCTTCCTCGGCGCGCCGGCCATCGAAGACGATGCCGTCATCGGCGAACAGGATCCGGGCCACGGCTCGTCCGCTCGGAGCGCGTCGGGTCAGTGGGCGTGCTCGGGCGGCAGCGCCGTCAATCCTGCCGCCACGGGCCAGCCAGGGCGGATTCGATCATTCTCGTGATCGGCCGGCGGATCTCGGTGTCGACTTCGACGGTGGCGCTCATGCCGGCGCGCAGCGGCATCTCCGGATCGCTCTCCGACAGCGCGATGCGCACGGGGAGGCGTTGCACCACCTTCACCCAATTGCCGCTCGCATTCTGCGGCGGCAGGACCGAGAATTCGGATCCGGTGCCGGGACTGATCCCGACGACCTTGCCCTTGAAGCGGCGGCCCGGATAGGTGTCGATCTCGACGGTTACCGCCTGGCCCGGCTTCATATGCGTCAAATCCGTCTCCTTGAAATTCGCCTCGATCCAGATGTCATCGGTACCGATCAAGGCGAAGAGCGGCGTTCCGGCGGTGACATAATCGCCGACCTGCAGCTTGTCGACCTGCGCCACGATGCCGTTTCCCGCGGCGCGGATCACCGTGTGCGAGAGGTCGAGCGCCGCCTGGTCGACCTGTGCCTTCGCGGCGAGGACGGCGGGATGGCGGTCCGTCTCGATCCGCGGATTGCCGCCGAGGCTCGCAAGGACATTGGCGAGGGCCTGCTGCGCCGCCTCGACCGCCTGCCGCGCCGCCGCGAAATTGTGCCGCGCCTGGTCGTATTGCGCCTGCGAGGCGACGCGGCTCGCCAGCAGCTGCCGTTGGCGCTCGAGCTCACGGCTGCGGAAATCGAGATCCTCCTCCGCGGTCTTGAGGTCGGCCTGCTTCTGCGCGTAGGTGGCGCGCAGCGCCTCGACAGTGAGGCGGCTTTGCGCGAGCTGCGCCTGGGCGCGTTCGAGGGCATAGCGGTAAGGCCGATCGTCGAGGCGGAACAGGGTATCCCCGGCCTTCACTCTCTGGTTCTCGCGGACGTCGATCTCGCTGACGCGGCCGGGAATGTCGGTGCTGATCTGCGCCACCCCGGCCCGCACATAGGCGTCCTCAGTAGAAATGTAGCGCCCGCCCGTCAGATAGAGGTAAGCGCCCGCGATGAGCACGAGGGCAGGCCCGAGGACGATCGCCAGCGGGCGGACCCAGCGGCGCTGCCGGCGCCGCGGCCGGGCGACGACCTCGGCGATGCGGACGCTCGCCGGAGAGGAGGTCTCGACGGCATTGCTCAAGAGCGCGCTCCGTCGGCGGCCGACCGGGGCGGATCGTCGCCGGCGGCAAGGCCGCGGTCGGAAAGGTTGCCGCGAATGGCGATGAGCGTCGCCATCAGACGGTCGCGCTCGGCTTGCGACAGGCCGGCGAGGGCTTCGCCGCGCACCTCCTCTCCGAGCGCCCGCATGCGCGCGAAGACGGGTTGCGCCTTGGCCGTCAGATAGAGCAGCCGGGCCCGGCGGTCGCTCGGATGCGGCCGGCGCTCGACCCAGCCCGCCTCCTCCATGCGGTCGATGAGGCGACCCAGGGTGATCGGCTCGACTTCGAGGATCTCCGCGAGGCCCACCTGGTTGATGCCCTCATGGCGAGCGAGATGCGCTAGTACCTGCCATTGGGCACGCGTCAAGCCGAGCCCGCGCGCCCGCTGATCGAAGCGCTTGCGCATCAGCCGGGCGATGTCGTGCAGCAGGAAGCCGAAGGTAAAGTCGAGCTCGCGACGCGTCATGGTAGAAATATAGTAAGCTTGCTTTCAATAAGCTAACAAAGAGTTGCGCGCCACCGGAAGGGCTGCCGATTGTCGGCCGGTACTGGCGCCGCGCTGCGCTTGTCGCGGCCGGGCTAGGCTGGCATAACCCGCCGCCACGATCGAACGCTCCGGGGAGCAAGACGCTGTTGAAAATAGCGCTTTTGACGCATACGCCGCGCTGGCCCCTGGCGCGTCAGACGCCGCAAAGCTCGCTTCGATGGGGGGATTGCTCCTTCGTCGTCAATCCGCCGGGCGGGCCGTTCGATGGCTGCGTTGCCTATGATGCGCTGCTTTCGGACATCACGATCCAATGTCCGCCGGACCGCCTGTTCCTCATCACCGGCGAGCCGCCCTCGATCAAATCCTACAACGAGGCCTTCGCCGCGCAGTTCTCGGCGGTGGTGACCTGTCACGCCGACCTGCCGCACCGGAACGTCATTCTCGGGGCGCAGGGCCATCCGTGGATCGTCGGCATGGACAAGAATGCGATCGAGCTCGGGCGCAATGCGACGAGCTACGATGACTTCGTCTCGCGAGCGCCGCCCGCGAAGACGCGGCTGCTGTCGGTGATCGTCTCGGACAAGGCGATCACGCCCGCCCATCATCAGCGGCGCAGGCTCGTCGCGGCGCTGCGCCGGCACTTCGGCGACGATCTCGCGGTCTTCGGCCGCGGGGTCCGCGATATCGGCGACAAGGCCGAAGCGCTGTTGCCGTTCAAGTACCATGTAGCGATCGAGAACAGTGCGTGCTTTCACTATTGGACGGAGAAATTCGCCGACCCGCTGCTCTGCTGGAGCTTTCCGTTCTATTGGGGCTGCCCCAATCTTGGCGACTATTTCCCGAGCGGCGCCTTCGAGCGCATCAACATCTATGATCCGGATCACGCCATCCGCACGATCGAGGCGGCGATCCGGGGCGAGCGCTACGAAAGCGCACTCCCCGCTCTCGGCGAAGTGCGGCGCCGTGTCCTCGACGACTACAATCTCTTCGCCATCGCCGCTCGGCTGTGCCGCGAACCCTCGCGATTAGCGGCAGCGCCCGTTCGTCTTCGCCCCGAAGGTGCGTTCCGCGATCACTGGACGCGCAAGCTGCGCCATCGCGCCAAGCGCGCTCTGCCGCGCCGCTGGCGGAAACAGAAGACGGCCCCCCTCGGCGCGCCGCTGGAAGGCAGCTAACGTCGTCGCCCCGTCTGCGGTGTAAAGGCCGGGGAGGGAAGCGATCTTTGTGCCGGCGCTCCTCAGGCTGCCGCGGCTTGGCGCTGCGGCAGCAGCTCGACCTTGATCCAGCCGGGCTCACGGCGGTCGAAGGCGCGGAACGCGTCGATCGCCGCGGTAAGCGGCTCGGTCTTGGTGAGAACCGCCTTCGGATCGATCGTGCCGCTACGCACCAGCTCGACGAGATGCGGGATGTAGCGCCGGTGATTGCAGTTCCCCATGCGCAGCGTCAGGTTCTTGTTCATCGCGGCGCCGATGGGGAAGGTCTTCGCGGTCATCGGGTAGACGCCGATGATCGACAGCGTCCCCGCCTTCGCCACGCCCTCGACGGCCCAGCGCAGCACCTGGCTCGGCGCGTCCCCCGGCTCCCAATTGCCATTGCTCGCCCCCGACTGCTTGATCCCGGCCTTGAGCTCGGCGGCGAACTCGTCCTTGTGCTGCGCCGCTTTCTTCGCCGCCGGGCCGCCATGCGGCCGGCAGGCGTCGATGCCCACCGCATCGATGACGCGGTCGACGCCGATGCCGCCGGTCAGCTCGCGCAGCGTCTCGACCGGATCCTCCTTCTCGTAATCGATCGCTTCGGCGCCTTGGGCGCGCGCCATGGCGAGGCGGTCGGCCAGGCAGTCCACGGCGAAGACGCGGCCGGCGCCGAGATGCTTCGCGCTCGCAATGGCGAATTGGCCGACCGGGCCGCAGCCGAAGACG
>JAJPHB010000031.1 GCA_021325525.1 Alphaproteobacteria bacterium | reverse complement strand
GTACTCTGGGCGGAAATCATGGCCCCATTGCGAGACGCAATGCGCTTCGTCGATGGCGAAGAGGGCGATCCGGGCCGCGCCGAGGAGATCGAGGCAGCGCGGCGTCACCAGCCGCTCGGGCGCGACATAGACGAGATCGAGCGCCCCCTGCCGCATGTCGCGCTCGACCGCCGCCGCCTCCCCCGGCGCCAGCGCCGAGTTGAGCGCGGCGGCGCGCACCCCCGCCTGGCGCAGCGCGTCCACCTGATCCTTCATGAGGGCGATGAGCGGCGAGACGACGATGCCGACGCCCGGGCGGACCAGCGCCGGGATCTGGTAACAGAGCGACTTGCCGCCGCCCGTCGGCATGAGGACGAGGCAGTCGCCGCCGGCGACGACATGCTCGATGATCTCCTCCTGCTGTCCGCGGAAGGATTCATAGCCGAAGACGCGCCGGAGGACGGCGCGGGCGGAGTCCGGGGCCGAGGGCGGCGCGGCGTCGGGCATTAGCCAGACGAGGCGGGATTGCGCTGGATCACGATCGTGCGTCCTTCGCGACGCATCCTTCGGATGCTCCTCAGGATGAGGGACATCTTATTCTCCATCGACAAAGCTTCTGCCATTCACAGATTCACCCAGCCGAGGCGGGATTGCGCTGGACCACGATCGTGCGTCCTTCGAGACGCATCCTTCGGATGCTCCTCAGGATGAGGCACATCTTATTCTCCATCGACAAAGCTTCTGCCATTCACAGATCCACCTCATCCTGAGGAGCGCCCCGCGAGGGGCGCGTCTCGAAGGACGCACGCTTGCGCTGCAACTCGTTCTTGCCTCTCCGGCTCGCGCAGGAGATGGAAATCGCCATGTATGAGAGCCTCTTTTTTTGCCCGGCTCCAACCCTTTAATTTGCGCTCGGCGGAAATCGCGTCAGTGATCCGGTCGAAGGTTCGCTGAAAACCAGCGAGACCGGGCGTCTGACGCTCGTATATCCGTCGAAATGCCCCGCATTATGCTGCGCCAATCGGTCCTCCAGAGAGACCCGCGTGCTGCCGACGTAGTACGATCCGTCCGTGCATCGCAAGATATAGACACTCGCTCCCATTGCGGACGAGACACTGCCACAACTCGCCTGCGCTGTGCTATGACGCGCGCCCCATGCTGACCATCACCGACATGACCTACCGCGTCGGCGGGCGGACGCTGCTGGAGGGCGCCTCGGCGCAGGTGAATGCCGGCTGGAAGGTCGGGCTCGTCGGCCGCAACGGGGCGGGCAAATCGACGCTGCTCGACCTCATCCTCGGGCGCCTCCAGCCCGATGGCGGCACCATCAGCCTGCAGAAGGGGCTGCGCCTCGGCTTCGTCGCCCAGGAGGCGCCCGGCGGCGCGGCGACGCCGCTCGCGGCGGTGCTCGCCGCCGACGCCGAGCGCGCGGCGCTGCTCGAGGAGGCCGAAGGCGCGACGGATCCTGTCCGCATCGCCGAGATCCAGGCGCGCCTCATCGACATCGCGGCGCATGCGGCGCCCGCCCGCGCCGCCGAGATCCTGGCCGGGCTCGGCTTCGATCGCGCGGCGCAGGAGCGGCCGCTCTCGTCCTTCTCGGGCGGCTGGCGCATGCGCGTCGCGCTGGCCGCCGCGCTCTTCGCCGAGCCCGACCTCCTGCTCCTCGACGAGCCGACCAACCATCTCGACCTCGAAGCGGCGCTCTGGCTCGAATCCTATCTGAAGGCGTGGCGGCGGACGCTGCTCATCGTCAGCCACGACCGCAACATCCTCAACGCCGTCGCGAGCCATATCCTGCATCTCGAGGACAGGAAACTCGTCCTCTATGCGGGGCGCTACGACAGCTTCGTGCGCACCCGGCGCGAGCGCCTCGAGCACCGCGAGGCGCTGGCGGCGAAGCAGGCGGCGCAGCGCGCGCATCTGCAATCCTTCATCGACCGCTTCCGCGCCAAGGCGACGAAGGCCCGGCAGGCGCAGAGCCGGCTGAAGGCGCTGGCGCGGCTCGAGCCGATCGCCACCATCGCCGACGACCCGTCGATCACCTTCCAGTTCCCGCAGCCGGCCGCGCTGGCGCCGCCGATCCTGACGCTCGACGGCGTCGCCGTCGGCTATTCGCCGGGAGCGCCGGTGCTGCGCCATCTCGATCTACGCCTCGACCCCGATGACCGCATCGCGCTTCTCGGCGCCAACGGCAACGGCAAGTCGACCCTGGCGAAGCTCATCGCCGGCCGCCTCGCGCCGCAAGCCGGTCGCGAGACGCGTCATCCGAAGCTGCGCTGCGGCTTCTTCGCGCAGCATCAGATCGAGGAGCTGGAAGCGGAGCGCACGCCGCTCCAGCACATGGCGGCGCTGATGCCGGAAGCCGGCGAATCCGCCGTGCGGGCGCGGCTCGGCCGCTTCGGCTTCGGCCAGGAGAAGGCGCTCGTCAAGGTGCGCGACCTCTCGGGCGGCGAGAAGGCGCGGCTCAATTTCGCCCTCATCACCCATGCGGCGCCGCCGCTCCTCATCCTCGACGAGCCGACGAACCACCTTGACATCGAGGCGCGCGAGGCGCTGGTCGAGGCGATCAACGATTATGCCGGCGCCGTCGTCGTCATAAGCCATGATTGGCATCTCCTCGAGCTCGTCGCCGACCGCCTCTGGCTCGTCGCCGACGGCACGGCGCGGCCCTTTGCCGGTGATCTCGATGATTACCGGCGGCAAGTGCTGGCGAAGCCCGCCGAGCCGATGCCACGGGAGACCGGCAGATCCGCCCTATCCGACCGCCGGCGCGAGCGCCGCCAGGCCGCGGCGCGGCGGGCCGAGCTCGGCCCCTTGCGGCGGCGCGCCAGCGACGCGGAGCGGCTGGTCGAGCACCTCAGCGCCGAGCGGAGCGCGCTCGAACGCAAGCTCGCCGATCCCGAGACCTATGGGGCGGCGACGGGCGACATTCCGTCCCTGCTGCAGCGTCAGGCCGAACTGGCGCGGCGCCTCGCCGAGGCGGAGGCCGAATGGTTCCGCTCGGCCGAAGAACTCGAACGCGACGCCGAGGGGTGAGCCACATGACTTCTTGAATTCGTCGAGCATCGCCGTGACACAAAAAGAACACAACAGCGCTCGCTTGCAGGGAAATTCCGCCGAAAGGGTGATGATCCGGACAAAGATTCGCCAGAAAGCTGAATATTTTTGGTAGGTACATTTGGTACGGCGAATAAAATTAGAACTGAAGATTGCACCTCGCTTAAGCCGGATTTAACTCGCACGCGACAAACTGGCTGCCATGACGATCATGGATTTTGCGTGCGCCCGGTCCGCTGCGGCCCAGAATCGCGTCGATGATGACCTCCTCCGCCTGGTGCTGGAGGGGCAGAGCTGGACGGCGCGGGCCAAAGGCGTCGAGCGCCTCGCCGCGCTCTACTGCGCCGGCACGCTCGGCCCCGCCGCGCGCCGCGCCGCCGAGGACGCGTTTCGCGCGCTGCGCTTCGATGCCGAGGTGCTCGTCCGCCGCGTCCTTGCCGAGTGCCTCAAAACGGCGCCGCGCCTCCCGCGCGACATCGCCTTTCGCCTCGCGACGGACAAGCCCGAGGTCGCGGCTCCGTTCCTCGAACACTCGCCCTCCCTGCCGGAATGGGATCTCCTCGCCGTCGCCCGCGAACATCCCGGGCGCCACCGCCTCGCCATCGCGCGCCGCCGCCCGCTCACGCCCGCCCTCTCCGACGCTCTCTGCCGGTGCGGCGATCTCGACCTCACCCTCGCCGTTCTCGACAACGATACGGCCCGGATCGGCGAAGCGACGCTCGCCTATCTGCTGGAGCAGCCATCGGGCGCGACGCTGCAGGCGGCGATCGCGCGCCGCCAGCTCATGCCGATCCAGATCGGCGGGCGTCTCGTTGCCCTCGCCGACCGCGCGCGGCAGCGGGGCTCCGAAGGAGTGGACGGAGAAGAGCCGCGCGGGCGCGCCGCCGCGGTTTGAGCCGCGCCGCTATTGCGGCGCCTTGCGATAGCTCCCATAGGCGCGCACCAGCGCCTCGCTCTGCCGCGCCAGGATGCCGACATCGCTGCCGACGGCGACGAATTGGAAGCCGCCATCGAGGACGGCGCGGCATTCCTCCTCGCGCGCGCTGAGGAAGCCGGGCGCCTTGCCGGCGGCACGGATGCGCTTGCCGGCGGCGAGGATCGTCTGCCACACCTCGGGGAGCTGCCAATTGCCGACATGGCCCATCGAGGCCGAGAGGTCGGCGGGGCCGATGAAGAGGCCATCGACGCCCTCGACCGCGGCGATCGCCTCGATAGCCGCGACCGCCGTTTGCGTCTCGACCTGAACGAGAATGCAGATCTCCTCTTCGGCGCGCTTCGGGTAGTCCTTGACGCGGCCATAGCGGTTGGCGCGCGTCGTTCCGGCGACGCCGCGGATGCCCTTCGGCGGATAGCGCGTCGCCGCGACGGCGCGCCTCGCCTCCTCGGCCGATTGCACGAAGGGGAAGAGGAGGCTGCGGGCGCCGATGTCGAGGACGCGCTTCACCATGACCGGCTCGTTCCACGGCACGCGCACCACCGGCTCCGCCGAGCCGCCGACCGCGGCGCGCAGATGCGCCGCGACCTCGACGAGGTCGTTCGCCGAATGCTCCATATCGACCAGCATCCAGTCGAAGCCGGCGCCGGCGACGATCTCGGTCGCGACCGGGCTCGTCATGCTGAGCCACAGCCCGATCTGGGCCTCTCCGGCCTTGAGGGCACGCTTGAAGTTGTTCCGTGGAAGATCGTCGATCATGGGATGCCCTGGGCAGTTGGCCATTGGCTGTAAGCGTGCCTCTGAGCTCTCAGCTTGAAGCTGATGGCTGACAGCGCCTCAGTGAATCTCCGGCTCCGGCACCGGGGCGGCGCCGGCGAGGAAGTCGAAATCGCAGCCGCGATCGGCCTGGCCGATATGCGCTGAAAAGAGCGCGCCGTAGCTGCGCTCGAATTTCCGGGGCGGCGCCCGCCAGGCCGCCTTGCGCTGCGCCAGCTCCTCCGCCGCGACGGCGAGGTGAAGGCGCCGTTCAGGCACGTCGAGCTCGATCACATCGCCCTCCCGCACCAGCGCCAGCGGGCCGCCGATGAAGGATTCGGGCGCCACATGGAGGACGCAGGCGCCGTAGCTGGTGCCGCTCATCCGCGCATCGGAGATGCGCACCATGTCGCGCACGCCCTCCTTCAGCAGCTTCTTCGGAATCGGCAGCTGGCCCCATTCCGGCATGCCGGGGCCACCCTGCGGCCCGGCATTCTGCAGGACGAGCACCGAATCGGCCGTGACCTCGAGCGCCGGATCGTCGATCCGCGCCGCCATGTCGTTGTAGTCGCGGAACACGACCGCCTTGCCGCGATGGCGCAGGAGCCGCTCCTCCATCGCCGCGGGCTTGATGACGGCGCCGTCCGGGGCGAGGTTGCCGCGCAGGACGGCGAGGCCGCCCTCGGCGCGCAGGGCGGAGTCCGGCGTCCGGATCACGTCGTTGTTATAGATCTCGGCGCGCGCGATGTTCTCGCCGAGGCTCTTGCCGTTGACGGAAAGACAGCGCGTGTCGAGCTTGCCGCCGAGCTGGCGCAGCAAGGCGCGCAGGCCGCCGGCGTAGTAGAAATCCTCCATCAGGTACTTGCCCGAGGGCCGGATATTGGCGAGGAACGGCGTCGTCCGCGACAGCGCGTCGAAACGGTCGAGCGGCAGGTCGATGCCGACCCGTCCGGCCATGGCGACGAGGTGAATGACGGCATTGGTCGAGCCGCCGATCGCCATCAAGGTGGTGACGGCGTTGTCGAAGGCCGCCTTCGTCAGGATGGCGGAGGCCTTCAGATCCTCCCACACCATCTCGACGATGCGCCGGCCGCTGGCGGCCGCCAGGCGCGAATGGCTGGAATCGACGGCGGGAATCGAGGACGCCCCCGGCAGGGTGAGGCCGAGCACCTCGACCATCGCCGCCATGGTTGAGGCCGTCCCCATCGTCATGCAGGTGCCGGCCGAGCGGGCGATGCCGTCCTCGATCTCCCGCCAATCCTCTTCGTCGATCTTGCCGGCGCGCAGCTCCGCCCAGTACTTCCACACATCGCTGCCGCTGCCGAGAGGCTGCCCGTGCCAATTGCCGCGCAGCATGGGGCCGGCGGGAACGAAGATCGTCGGCAAATTCATGCTGGCGGCGCCCATGACGAGCGCCGGCACCGTCTTGTCACAGCCGCCGAGGAGAACGGCGCCGTCAATCGGATTGGCGCGCAGCAGCTCCTCGGTCTCCATGGCGAGGAGGTTGCGGTACATCATCGTCGACGGCTTCATGAAGGCTTCGCCGAGCGACATCGCCGGCATCTCGACGGGGAAGCCGCCCGCCTGCAGCACGCCGCGCTTCACCTCCTCCGCCCGGTCGCGCAGATGCGCGTGGCAGGAGTTCATGTCGCTCCAGGTATTGATGATGCCGATCACCGGCTTGCCGCCGTAATCGGCGGCGTCATACCCCATCTGCTTGGTGCGCGAGCGGTGGCCGAAGGAGCGCAGATCGGTGGCGCCGTACCAGCGGGCGCTGCGCAGCTCGGCATATGACTTGCGGCGGGATGTCGTCACCCCCTCCTCCTCGGCTGAGGAGGGCCAGTGAAGCCGCAACCCTCTGGACTGTCAACGCCCTCAGGCGTAGCCGCGCGGCTCCAGCAGTTCGAGATTGGATTCGCGGCTGAGGACGCGATCCACCTCGCGCAACGGCACGAGCACGATCGTGCCGGGCTCGAAGCGGTCGAGCGACAGCGCCCGGTCGACGGCGCTCAGCGTCATGTGGATGGTGCGCGCGTCGTACTGGCCCAAGAGACGGGTGACGACGGCGAGCTCCGTCACCAGCCGGTCCTGCGTCTTGACGCCGCCCGAGGCCATCAGCTCGATCAGGGCATCGATGCCGCTCACCAGAATCTCGGCGCCTTCGGCGATGCGCTCGGCCTCGGCCTTGAGGCGCAGGCGGAGCGGCGTCGGGCTGAGCTCGGCCGAGATTTCGAGGGACCAGGTGCGGACGGCATCGAGATAGACCATCTTGTGCCGGCGGTGATGCGTGAAGGCGGTCGCCGCGATCGTCGTCGCCACCGCCGCCAGCCGCTCCTCGCCGGAGAGATTGAGGTTGTCGAAATCGGCGAGGGTATCCCGCATACGATCTTCGCTGGCGGGTCCGATGGACCGCAAGGCGCTGCTGATGGTCTCGGCCAACGAACTCATTTCCACCCTCCGCGACGGTATTCGGCCGATATAGAGGGCGATCCCTTAAGAAAGCGTTTCACCGCCGCAGATTTCGGTTTCCATTTTCTTCGGCTGCCCAATAACGACGATGATTATACCATCTCCGGCAAGACAAACCAAAATCTATTACTTGGAGACGGCGAAAAAGCGCGCAGGTTGATGGCAGCTGCCGCCTCGCTCGGAAGATACGCAAAGCGGCCGAATCGTTATCGATTTGTTTACGGGATTGGGTGCCGACTCGGGCGGACGCAGCGACGCGGCAGACAGGTCTACCGATGATCGGAAACTCCCCCGTTTTGAAGGATCGGAACCTCGAGCAGACGACCATCATGTCGTTGAAGCGGGAGCCGGCTTGCTTCGCCTTCCTGTGCAGCCGCGCCATCCTGCCGCCGATGCCGGTCGACGCCATCAACCTCGATCTCGCCTCGGCCGATTATTTCAGCGGCCGCGCCTCGGTCTGGGCGACTTTGGAGGTCCGCTCGGGAGCGATGGACGAGCGGCCGACGGCGGTGCTCGGCTTCGACGAGGCCTTCCTGCGGCCGTTCACCCGCGCGCTCATCGAGGCGGCGACGACCCGCGTCGCCTACCGGATGAGCATCGTGCAGGCGCCGGGCAAGACGGAGCGCCACCGCGTCGTCGAATACGTCACCGGCCCCGGCACGCCGCTCAGCGAGCTGATCCTGACGCCGCACGACAATGTCATCATGGTCGGCGCCGCGGTCGGCGAGGACGAGGCCGAGGAGACGCTGTTCCAGCTCCCGCGCTCGGATTCCTTCCAGCGCAGCTTCGCCAAGATGACGTTCCAGGCCGACCAGGCGCTGCGCGACACGCTGGCGGAGATGGAGCGCCTCGCGCGCCAGCGCGGCGCCGCCGCCTGATTTCAGGCGCCTGCCGCCTCTGAATAGACGATCGTCCCGTCCGGCTGCGTGCGGGCGCCGGGCGTCATCCGCGCCGGCTCGATCTTGCCGGGCGCCATGATGTGCGCCACCGCCACGCCCTCGGCAAGCAGGTAGTCGGCGATGATCCGCCGGTGGCAGCGCCACCACACCGCCTCCGCGCACATGATGGCGCAGCGCCGCTCCGCGGCGAGGCCGCGCAGAGCCGCGAGACCGGCGCGGAATTCCGCTCCCATGGCGTAATCGGCGTAGTTGCGGAAGGAGGCGTTGCGCCACAGCGTGTTGGGCGAGGGGCCGAGGCGGCGCGACCGGCCGCGCAGCCCGCCGAGCGCCGCCAGGTGGCAATGGCCTATGCCCGCCGCCGCGAGCGTCGCCGGCAGGGTATCCGCGTTGAATTGCGGATTGGTGCGCGAGCGCGGCGCTGACCGGACATCGACGAGGCAATCGACCCCGGCCTCGCGCAGCAGCGCGATGAACTCGCCGACCGGCCGCGTCGAATGGCCGATCGTGAAAATGGTCGGAGCGTCTTGCCGCTGCGCCACCGCCGCGCCTCCGGGCGGCGGCCGGACTTGCCCGAGCTAGACGCCGCCGCGCCGGGCGAAGAATACGCCGAAGGGCGGCAGGACGGCGACCCCGCCCGTGGCGGTGACGGGAAAATCCTCCTGGCAGAGGGGAACCATGCCGGCAGCCGCCGCGGCGGGAAGCGCCTGCGCCGCCGCGGAGAAGTTGCAGCAGACGAGGAGGCGCTCGCCGCCGAGCCGGCGCTCGAAAGCGAAGAGCGGCGCCGGCAGGTCGAGCGGCACGAGATCGCCCTCGCGCAAGGCCGGCTGGGTCCGGCGCCAGCGCAGCAGCCGGCGCAGCGTGTTGAGCGGCGATCGCGGATCGCCCTCCTGCGCCGCGACGGCGAGCGCGGCGTGCGCCGCCGGCACCGGCAGCCACGGGGCCTCGGCCTCGGTGAAGCCGGCATGGGGCGCGTCGCCCTGCCACGGCATCGGTGTGCGGCTGCCATCGCGGCCGCGGAACTCGGGATAGAAGGCGATGCCGAAGGGATCGCGCAGATCCTCGAAGCCGAGCTCGGCCTCGGGCAGGCCCAGCTCCTCGCCCTGATAGAGGCAGACGCTGCCGCGCAGGCTGACGAGCAGCGCCAGCAGCATGCGCGCCAGGGCCGGGCGGTCGCCCGCGGCAACGTCGCGCGCCCGGCTGACGACGCGCATCGCGTCATGATTGCTGAAGGACCAGCAGGCCCAGCCGCGCGCCTCGCCGGCGGCGATCTCGCGCAACGCCTCGCGCAGCGCCGCCGGCGTCAGCTCGGCGCGGAGGAGACGCAGGGTGTAGGCCATCTGCAGGCGGTCGCTGCCGCCGGTATACTCGGCGATGCGGGCAAAGGCGCCGTCCTGGCTCGACACCTCGCCGAGGCTCGCCGTGCCGGGGTAGAAATCGGTCATCGCCCGGATATGCCGGATGATATCGAAGATATCGGGATCCAGCATGTCGTGCAGGTGCCGCTGCAAGCCGAACGGGCGCGCCGGCACAACGCCGCCCGGCGGCGGCGCCGGCGGATTGTCGCGCAGCATCGGGTCATGCATGAGAAAATCGAGGGCATCGAAGCGGAAGCCGTCGACGCCGCGGTCGAGCCAGAAGAGGCTGCTTTCGAGCAGCGCATTGAGGACGGCCGGGTTGCGCAGGTTGAGCTGCGGCTGGCTCGGCAGGAAATGGTGGAGATAATACTGCCGCCGGCGCGGCTCCCAGCTCCAGGCGGCGCCGCCGAAGACCGAGAGCCAATTGTTGGGCGGCGTGCCGTCCGCTTTCGCGTCGGCCCAGACATACCAATCGGCGCGCGGCCCGCTGCGGCTGGCGCGGCTCTCGAGGAACCAGGCGTGGCGGTCGGAGCTGTGGCCCCAGACCTGGTCGATCAGCACTTTGAGGCCGAGGGCGTGAGCGCGGCGGATGAGCCGGTCGAAATCGGCAAGCGTCCCGAAGAGCGGATCGACGGCGCAATAATCGGCGACGTCATAGCCGAAATCGCGCATGGGCGAGGCAAAGAAGGGTGACAGCCAGATCGCGTCGACGCCGAGCGAGGCGACGTAGTCGAGCTTGGCGACGACGCCGGGGAGATCGCCGACGCCGTCGCCGTTGCTGTCGAAGAAGCTGCGCGGATAGATCTGGTAGATGACGGCGCCGCGCCACCAAGCGGCTCCCTCGGCGAGGAGGGCGGGTTCGGCCATCACCCGCTGGCGGCGCTTCAGGGCATCCAACATGCTGCGACAATCCTCTCCTTGCGCGCCCCCGCGAGCCTCGCCGCGCATGGTTAATTTTGTGTTGCCGCGGCGCCGCGCGGGCGCTCCCGTCGCAGCAATCGACGGGTGAATCGAATTCTTCTTCCTCCCTCTTCTCGATTGTTGTGGAACCGACCGGAGCGGCAATGTTCTTCTCGTCAGCTGGAGAGGCTTCCCCCTCCAGAGGACGGTTGCCGGGTCGCCCGATGGTCCGATTGCCGACT
>JAJPHB010000099.1 GCA_021325525.1 Alphaproteobacteria bacterium | reverse complement strand
TCCGCAGGAAGAGGATTTTTCTTAACGGCATAAACAACTTACCTCATCCTCGGGAGCCCACGAAGTGGGCGTCTCGAAGGCCGCACTGCGATCGTCCCAACCCTCAAACCGCGAAGAACACTGTTTCGCCCTCGCCCTGGAGGACGATGTCGAAGCGGTAGCGCGGCGTCTCGCCCTCCGCCGCTTCGGCGACCGCGAGCAGCGTCCGCCGCAGCGCCGGATCGTCGATCGAATTCAGCACCGGATCGGTCTCATTGAGCGGCTCCGCGGGAAAATAGAGCCGCGTCGTCAGACGCTTCAAAAGGCCGCGGGCGAAAACCGCGACATTGATATGCGGCGCCTGCCAGGCATTGCCGCGGCCCGGCACCGGGCCAGGGCGGATCGTCGTGAAGGCATAGCCGCCATCGCGACCGGTGAAGGCCCGCCCGAAACCGCGGAAGGCGGGATCGAGCGGCCTCTCCTGCCGGTCCTCGGGATGCGCGTAGCGGCCCGCCGCATTCGCCTGCCAAATCTCGATAACGGCGTCGTCGACCGGTGCGCCGTCGCCGTCGCGCAGCCGGCCCGCGATACGGATGACTTGCCCGGCGGCGCGGCCGCCCCCCGTCAGGTCGCTCCAGCCCGGGCGCGACAGCCCGTCATGAAAGAAAGGGCCGACCGTCTGCGAGGGCGTCGCGGTCCGTGTCACGGCGCCGCCTCGAGCGGCGTCGCCTCGCGACCGCGCAGCACGATGTCGAAGCGATAGCCGAGCGCGAATTCCGCCTGGCTCAGCGCCGGATCATAGGCGGCGACGAGGCTCTGCCGCGCCTCCTCGTCGGCGATGCTGAGAAAGATGGGATCGAGCGCCAGCAGCGGGTCGCCCAGAAAGTACATCTGCGTCACGAGCCGCGTCGCGAAGGCGGGGCCGAAGAGCGAAAAATGGATATGCGCCGGCCGCCAGGCATTGTCGCTGTTGCGCCAGGGATAGGCGCCGGGCTTGATCGTCAGGAACCGGTATTCGCCCTCCGCGCCCGTGACGACCTGGCCGGCGCCGAAGAAATTGGGGTCGAGCGGCGCATCGTGCTGGTCGCGCTCATGCCGGTAGCGTCCCGCGGCATTGCATTGCCAGAGCTCGATGAGGGTGCGCGGCACCGGCCGGCCGTCCTCGTCGAGAACGCGCCCCGCGAGAATGATGCGCTCGCCGATGGGTGCGCCTTGGCCCTGGCGCGTCAGATCGGCGCGATCGGGCCCGGCCCAGCCATCGGCGAAGCCGGGACCCGTCACTTCCGAAAGCGTCTGCACAATGGGGTGCGGCGGCCGCCGCGGCGCTCGCTTCACGGTGCTGCCATAGGGCGGATGCAAATGCGGCGGTTGCCCCGTCGCCCGTTCGCGTCGGTATTCGCGAATGCCGCTCATCGCCGCCGCGCCGCTTCGGCGCCGATCAAGCGGTGACCGCCGCATGCGCGTCGAGGACGCGCGCCGAGAAGACGATCGCCGCGCCGGCATTGAGCGCCACCGCGACGCCGAGCGCTTCGGCGATTTCCTCGCGGCTCGCCCCCGCCTTTACGGCGGCGTCGGTGTGAAAGGTAATGCAGCCGTCGCAGCGTGTCGTGACGGCGACCGCGAGCGCGATGAGTTCGCGCGTCTTGGCGTTCAAGTGGCCGGTTTTCTCGCCGGCATGATCGAGGGTCTGCAAGCCGCGAAGCGTATCCGGCGAGAGTTTGCCGAGCCCGCCCAAGGTCGTCGCGAGCTGCTGGCGGTAGGCGTTCCAATCCATCATCATGGCGACCTCCTTCGATGGCCCCCCTGCGATGGTCGCACCGCGGACGCGCGGGGTCCAGAGCCGTTCCGTCGGCCGGCCGGCGCGAAGCTGCACGCTCAGGTGATCTGCGGTAGAGTCGCTTGGCGCGCCGGCGCGCGCCCGCGCGGCGAACCCGAAACGGAGCGATGTCGATGGACAGCAGCCGACCCGCCTCGTCCGACCACAATATCGACCCGGCGCGCCGCGACTTCTACGCGCGCAGCGGCGAGCGGAACCTCGCGCCGCTCTGGGAGGTGCTGCACACCCTCATCACGGCCGAGCCGCAGAGCGCCGTGCGCCCCCATCTCTGGCACTATGCGGCGCTGCGGCCGTTCCTTCTCGAAGCCTGCGAGCTGATCTCGGCAAAAGAGGCCGAGCGGCGGGTGCTCATCCTCGAGAACCCGGCCTTCAAGGGCCAGGCGAAGATCACGCAGAGCCTCTTTTCCGGCCTCCAGATCATCATGCCCGGCGAGGTCGCGCCGCCGCACCGCCACAGCCAGGCGGCGCTGCGCTTCATCATCGAGGGCGAAGGCGCCTATACCGCGGTCGATGGCGAGCGGACGACCATGCGGCCCGGCGACTTCGTCGTCACCCCGTCCTGGACCTGGCACGACCACGGCAATACCGGAACGGGACCCATGGTCTGGCTCGACGGTCTCGACATTCACATCGTGAAGCTCTTCGAGGCGAGCTTCCGCGAGGGCGCGGCAGCGGGTCCGGGCGAGGCGACGACGCCGGCGCAGCCCGAGGGCTATTCCGCGGCGCGCTACGGCGCGAACCTGCTGCCGGTCGAGGACGATCGCGGAGGGCCGAGCTCGCCCGTCTTCAGCTACCCCTATGCGCGGACGCGGGCGGCACTGGAGGCGATGCGGCAGAGGGCGCCGTGGAGCCGGTGGCACGGCCTCAAGATGAAATACGCCAATCCGGTCACCGGCGATTACGCGATGCCGACCATCGCGACCTTCATCCAGCTCCTGCCGAAGAGCTTCAAGACCGCCCCTTACCGCTCGACCTCCAGCACGGTCTTCGTCTGCGTCGAGGGGCGCGGCCGTACCCGGATCGGCGAGGAGAGCTTCGCCTGGGGACCGCACGATATTTTCGTCGCGCCGAGCTGGGTGCGGCACAGCCACGAGGCCGAAGAGGACGCCGTTCTCTTCAGCTTCTCGGATCAGGGCGTGCAGGAGAAGCTCGGCTTCTTCCGCGAGGAGAAAGCGGAGGGATAGGGCGCGGGCCCGAAAACGGGAGTCCGGCCGCGCTTGGCCGGACTCCCGCGACCCTCTGCGCCATCGCGGCGCTAGGGGATCAGGCGCCCATCGGCTTATAGCTTCCGGCGACCTTTCCGGCGCTGGCGAACAGCTCCTTCGCCTCCGCGGTGGTGAAGGCTTGCGTGGTCGTGCTCCCCTCGATGCCGCCGCCGCCGGCCGCGACCAGCGACAGCATCGCGGCCGCTTTCGCATCGGGCATCTCCGACATCAACAGGAAATCGTACTGGCCCAGCGTGAAGTGCAGGGAGTGCAGCTGCCCCCCCACCATCTCGCACAAATGGGAAATGGCGGCATGCCGGTCCTCGGGCCGTGCCAATCCGCCCTTGATGTATTCGCGCGTGAACCGGCCTTGCGTGATGAAGATAGGCATATCGAACCTCCTTCGCTTGCGCTGGTCTCAGGCACTGCGGGCGAATTCAAGATTCGACATTTCTGATCAAGGCGCGGAGCGCTCCGCCCCGCGGCAATCTTGCACCCTTTATCGCCGCTCCGCCATCGCTTTGCGGAGGAGCCGGTCAGGCGCCGATGCGCACCAGGATGTCCGGCAGCAGCGCCGGATCACCGACGGCGACGACGGTGCCGTCGCCGGAAAGGCCGAGGCGCCGTCCGGCCCAGTCGGTCATGGCCCCGCCCGCTTCGCGAACGATGACCTCGAGCGCCGCGTAATCGTGGAGGGCAAAGCCCGCCGAGACGATCGCATCGACACGGCCGGTCGCGAGGAGGCCGAAAACATAGAAGGAATCGGCAATGACGCGCGCCTTGGCGGCGGCGCCGATCGCGGCGAGGCGGTCGTGATGCGCCGGGCAGAAGCTGTCATAGCCCATGATCGAGACCGTCGCCTCGGCGAGCGACGAGCAGCGCCGAGTCGCGATCGGCGCCGAGTTGAGGCGCGCCCCATGCCCCGCGGCCGCGAGCCAGCGGTCGCGCGTCACCGGCTGCTCGGCAAGGCCGAGCGCGAAGTCGCCGCGCTGAACGAGGCCGAGAAGGAAGCCGAAGAGCGGCAGGCCCTGAATGAATTCCTTGGTTCCGTCCAAGGGATCGATGATCCAGACGAACTCCGCCTCGCTGCGCGCCGCCGGAAACTCTTCGCCGCGAATGCCGTGTCCGGGGTAGCGGCGCTCGATCTCGGCGCGCACCGCCGCCTCGACGGCGCGGTCGATATTGGTGACGGGCGTGCCGTCCGCCTTCCGCTCGATCTCGACCGGCCGGTGAAAGGCGCCGCGCAGAATCTCGCCCGCGATGTCGGCGAGGCGATCGGCGAAGGCCACCAGCTCTTCGGGACACGCTTCCATGCTGACGCCGCCTCTCCTTATAGATTGGGCGAGAATTACCCCATAATCGACTGACTTTGAAAGATAATGCTCTTCGCTAAAGCAGACCGAGCTGGCGCAGCTCGCGGACGAGCAAGGGCGGCAGCTCGTCGCCGCGCCCTGCGATGCGGTCGGGCGCGGCGGCCGCCGGATCGAGATAGCGCCAGCCCTGGAAGGGACGGTGCGGCAGCGGCTCGGTCTCGACCAGCGCATGGTCGAGCTCGCAGACGCAGCAGGCGCGCCCTTCGGGATCGCGGCCATGGACGAGGCCGAGCACGCGCTGGCGGGCTCGCACCAACCCTTTGATGACCCAGAAGATCGAGCCGCCATCCAGCACCTCGGCGGCACGGCGCGGCATGTGGCGGGTATAGACACGGCAGGGGCCCTCGCCTTCGCGCTCGCGCCGCCGGCGGCGGTGCTCGATGAGCTCGTCGAGATCCTCGATCCCGACGGCCATTTTGATGAGATGCAGAGTCACGGGCGATCGCCGCCTCCGCCCGCCGCCTCTTTCGCAGCCGCGTCGTGCGGCGCCAGGGCGAGCAGCTCCGCCCCTTCCTCGACGAGGTCGCCGACCGCGTAGCCGATGCGTTCGACGATGCCGTCGGCGGGCGCGCTGATCGTATGCTCCATCTTCATCGCCTCGATGACGAGAAGAGGCTGGCCGCGCCGGACGGCGTTTCCCGCCGCGGCGAAAACCTGGATGATGCGGCCCGACATCGGCGCTGCGAGCTGGCCCGAGGCGGCTTCGGCGACATCGCGCGGCGCCAAGGGGTCGATATGGCGAAGGGTGTAGGTTCGGCCCGCCTTCAGCACGCAGAAGGCGCCGCCCTGCCGCAGAACGCGGAGATTGCTCCGAACGCCGTCGAGGTCGAGCCGCAGGCTCCCATCGGGGCTGCGCTCGGCCCGCGCGGCGATGCTGCGCCCACCGATTTCGAGGCGGTACGCCTCGCGCCCGTAATGGACGCGGACCGCCCGCCGCGCCTCGCCCTCGGCGAAGGCGAGATCCTGATAGGTGTCGCCATTGAGGCGCCAGCCGTCGCGGCGGTGCCAGGGCGAATAGGGATCGGCCGAACGCGCCGCCTCCGCGCGCGCCGCCGCCGCTTCATCGAGCAGCAGAGCGAGAGCGGCCGCGGCGAGAACATCCTCGGAAGCCGGCGGCGGCGGGCCGCAGAGGATCGCGCGGTGCCGGGCGATGAAGCCGGTATCCACCGCGCCCGCTGCGAAGTCCGGATGCGCGGCGAGGCGCGCGAGGAAGTCGAGATTGGTGGCGAGGCCCATCACCTCGTAGGCGGCGAGCGCCGCTTGCAGGCGACGCAACGCCGCGGCGCGGTCGACGCCATGCGCGACGAGCTTTGCGATCATGGGATCGTAATGAATGCCGATGGCGTCGCCCGCCCGCACGCCGGTCTCGACCCGGATCTCGGCGCTCTCCGCCGGCGCCCGCAGATGCTGGAGCCGACCCGTCGCCGGCAGGAAGTCGCGCGCCGGATCCTCGGCGTAGATGCGCGCTTCGATCGCATGGCCCGAGATCGCGACCTCGTCCTGGCGCAGCGGCAACGGCTCGCCGGCGGCGATGCGCAGCTGCCATTCGACGAGATCGATCCCGGTCACCATCTCGGTCACCGGATGCTCGACCTGGAGGCGCGTATTCATCTCCATGAAGAAGAACTGGCCGCCCTCGGCGATGAACTCGACCGTGCCGGCGCCGACATAGCCCACCGCCCGCGCCGCCGCCACCGCCGCCGCACCCATGGCGCGCCGCCGCTCCGGGTCCATGCCCGGGGCCGGCGCCTCCTCCACCACTTTCTGATGCCGGCGCTGCACCGAGCAATCGCGCTCGAAAAGATGGATGCACTGCCCCCGCGCATCGGCGAAGACCTGCATCTCGATATGGCGCGGCCGCGTCAGGTATTTCTCGATGAGGACCGTGTCGTCGCCGAAGGCCGATCTCGCCTCGCGCTTCGCCGCGGCGAGCGCCGCCGCGAAATCGGCCTCGCGCTCGACGATGCGCATGCCCTTGCCGCCGCCGCCCGCCGAAGCCTTGATGAGGACGGGATAGCCGATCGCCGCGGCCTCGGCCGCGAGCTGAACCTCGCCTTGTTCCGCCCCGTGATAGCCGGGGACGAGCGGCACGCCCGCCCGGCCCATCAGCGCCTTCGCCGCCGATTTCGAGCCCATGGCGCGGATGGCGGCGGGCGGCGGGCCGATGAAGACGAGGCCGGCGGCGGCGCAGGCCTCGGCGAAATCGGCATTCTCCGAAAGGAAGCCGTAGCCCGGATGGATCGCCTCGGCGCCGCTCGCCTTCGCCGCCGCAATGAGGCGCTCGATGTTGAGGTAGCTCTCGCGCGCGGGCGCCGGCCCGATCGCGTAGGCTTCGTCCGCCTCGGCGACGTGCAGGGCGTCGCGGTCGGCCTCGGAATGGACGGCGACGGTGCGGATGGCGAGGCGCCGCGCCGTGCGCATCACCCGGCAGGCGATCTCGCCGCGGTTGGCGATGAGGATTTTGGCGAACATCGGGGCGGCCGCCGCTCGCGTCACATGCGGAAGACGCCGAAGCGCGCCGTCTCGATCGGCGCGTTGAGCGCGGCCGAGAGGGCGAGGCCCAGCACTATGCGCGTCTCGGCCGGGTCGATGACGCCGTCATCCCAGAGCCGGGCGCTCGCATAGTAGGGATGGCCCTGCGTCTCGTATTGCTCGAGGAGCGGCGCCTTGAAGGCCGCCTCCTCCTCGGCGCTCCAGGCCTTGCCGCGTGCCTCGAGCGCGTCGCGCCGCACCGTCGCCAGCACCGAGGCCGCCTGCTCGCCGCCCATCACGGAGATGCGGGCGTTGGGCCACATCCAGAGGAAGCGCGGCCCGAAGGCGCGGCCGCACATGCCGTAATTGCCGGCGCCGAAGCTGCCGCCGATGATGACGGTGAATTTCGGCACGGCGGCGCAGGCGACCGCCGTCACCATCTTGGCGCCGTCCTTGGCGATGCCGCCCGCCTCGTATTTGCGGCCGACCATGAAGCCGGTGATGTTCTGGAGGAAGACGAGCGGAATGCCGCGCTGGTCGCAGAGCTCGATGAAATGCGCGGCTTTGAGCGCGCTCTCCGAGAAGAGAATGCCGTTGTTGGCGATGATGCCGACGGGATAGCCCCAGATATGGGCGAAGCCGGTGACGAGGGTCGTCCCGTAGAGCTGCTTGAACTCGTCGAGCGCGCTGTCGTCGACAATACGGGCGATAACCTCGCGCACCTCGTAGGGCTTCTTCCAATCGGCCGAGACGATCCCGTAGATCTCCTCGGGATCATGGAGCGGATCGGCCGGGGGGCGGAGCTCCACGCCCGGCCTTTTCACGCTGTTGAGCCGCGCGACGATGCGCCGGGCGATGCCGAGCGCGTGCGCATCGTCCATCGCGTAATGGTCGGTGACGCCGGAGACGCGGCTATGGACGTCGGCGCCGCCCAGCTCCTCGGCGGTGACGACCTCGCCGAGCGCCGCCTTCACCAGCGGCGGCCCGCCCAAGAAGATCGTGCCCTGGTTCCTGACGATGACGCTTTCATCCGACATCGCCGGGACATAAGCGCCGCCCGCCGTGCACGAGCCCATGACGATGGCGATCTGCGGAATGCCGTCGGCGGACATCGTCGCCTGGTTATAGAAGATGCGGCCGAAATGCTCGCGGTCGGGAAAGACCTCGTCCTGGTTCGGCAGGTTGGCGCCGCCCGAATCGACGAGGTAGAGGCAGGGCAGGCGGTTCTGCCGCGCGATCTCCTGGGCGCGCAGATGCTTTTTCACCGTCATGGGGAAATAGGTGCCGCCCTTCACCGTCGCGTCATTGGCGATGACGACGCATTCGCGGCCCGAGACCCGGCCGATGCCGGTGATGATGCCGGCCGCCGGCACCTCGCCGCCATACATGCCGAAGGCGGCGAGCTGCGAGAGTTCGAGAAAGGGCGAGCCGGGATCGAGGAGAGTGCGGATGCGCTCGCGCGGCAGCAGCTTGCCGCGCGCGAGGTGCTTCGCACGCGCCTCGGCCCCGCCGCCCTCTCGGATCGCTCCGACCTTGTCCCGGAGATCGGCGACGAGCCGCCGCATCGCTTCGGCGTTGCCGCGGAAGGTCTCGGAGCGCGGATCGATCGCCGTGGTGATGGCTGGCATCGGCAGGTCGGGCAAGAGAGGGCCGGTTCACCATGCATAAAGCCGGCGCCGCCCGGCAAGGAAAATCAGGGAAAGGCGGGCGCCGGCAAGCCAGCAACACCGCGCGGCGCGCGGCGTTCAGCCCATGACGAGACGGAGAGGCGCAACGCATGTCGCACCCAGCGGAAGAGGCTTTCCCCGCCGGCAAGCCGCGCATCGTCGTCATCGGCGCCGGTTTCGGCGGACTTTCGGCGGCGCGAGCGCTCGCCCACGCGCCCGTCGAGGTCACGCTCATCGACCACCACAACTACCACCTCTTCCAGCCTCTCCTCTATCAGGTCGCGACCGCCGCCCTCTCCCCCGCCGATATCGCGACCCCGATCCGCGCCATCCTGCGCCGGCAGCGCAACGCCACGATTCTCTTGGCGCGCGTCAGCGGCATCGATCCGGCGGCACGCATCATCGAGACCGAGACGCGGCGTATCCCCTATGATGTCCTCGTCGTCGCGACGGGGGCGCGTCACGCCTATTTCGGGCATGACGAATGGGAGAGCGTCGCACCCGGCCTCAAGACGATCGACGATGCGACCGGCATCCGCCGCCGCATCCTCCTCGCCTTCGAGCGCGCCGAGCAGGTCGCGGACGCCGCGGAGCGGCGGCGCCTCCTCACCTTCCTCATCATCGGCGCGGGTCCGACCGGCGTCGAGCTGGCCGGCGCGCTCGCCGAGCTCGGCCGCAAGGCGCTTGCCGCCGATTTCCGCAACATCGATCCGCGCGACACGCGCGTCGTCCTCGTCGAGGCCGGCCCCCGCATCCTCGCCGCCTTCCCCGAGAGCCTCTCCGCCGCCGCCAAGCGCGCTCTCGAAGGGCTCGGCGTCGAAGTGCTGCTCGGCCAGCCGGTGACGCGCTGCGATGCCGATGGCGTCGAGCTGGGCGAGCGCCGGATCGAAGCCCGGACCATTCTCTGGGCGGCGGGCGTCGAGGCGTCGCCGGCGGCGAAATGGCTCGGCGCCGAGCACGACCGCGCCGGACGCGTGCTCGTCGGCCCCGACCTCACCCTCCCCGGACATCCCGAGATTTTCGTCATCGGCGACACCGCCCTCGCCCGCGATGGCACCGGCAAGCCGTTGCCCGGCGTCGCCCCCGTCGCCAAGCAGCAGGGTGCCTATGTCGCGCGGGCGATCAAGAACCGCCTCGCCGGACGCCCGACGCCGCCCTTCCGCTACCGCGATTACGGCAACCTCGCGACGATCGGGCGGCGGGCCGCGGTCGCCGATTTCGGCGTTCTCCGCCTGTCGGGCCGGATCGCCTGGCTGCTTTGGGGCGCCGTCCACATCTTCTTCCTCATCGGCTTCCGCAACCGCGTCGCGGTCCTGCTCGACTGGCTCTGGGCCTATCTCACCTTCCAGCGCGGGGCGCGCCTCATCACCGGTCCGACCGGACCGCGTTGAGCCCGCCGCCCCCACCGCGCCGCGCGCCGCAAAATGCCGGAGTTGTGCTAGGAATGGGCGGCAACCACACGAGCCCCTCCGCCATGCTCAGCCTCGCCGAGCTCGACGCCGCCTCCGATCTCGTCCATGCCGCGATGCCGCCGACGCCGCAGATCGGCTGGCCGCTCCTCGCCGAGCGCTGCCGCGCCGAGCTCTGGGTGAAGCACGAGAACCACACCCCGATCGGCGCCTTCAAGCTGCGCGGCGGGATCGTCTACATGGCCGATCTGCGGCGCCGCCAGCCCGCCGTCGCCGGCGTCATCACGGCGACCCGCGGCAATCACGGGCAGAGCGTCGCCCTTGCGGCGCGCCGCGCCGGGCTCGCGGCGACGATCGTCGTGCCGCACGGCAACAGCCGCGAGAAGAACGCGGCGATGCGCGCGCTCGGCGCGACGCTTATCGAGGAGGGCCACGATTTCCAGGCGGCGGCCGAGCACGCCGAGGTTCTCGCCGAGGAGCAGCGGCTGCATTTCGTCCGCTCCTTCGATGACCGCCTCGTCGCCGGCGTCGCGAGCTACGCCCTCGAACTGCTGCGCGGCATTCCCGATCTCGACACGGTCTATGTGCCGATCGGGCTCGGCTCGGGCATCTGCGGCATGATCGCGGCGCGCGACGCGCTGGGGCTGCGGACGAAGGTGGTCGGCGTCGTCGCCGCCGGTGCCCCCGCCTACGCGCTCTCCTTCGCCGCCGGCAAGCCCGTTTCGACGAACAGCGCCGAGACCCTGGCGGACGGCGTCGCCTGCCGCGTGCCGGCCGCGGAAGCGGTCGAGCGCATCTGCCGCAGCGCCGAGCGGATCCTGACGGTCAGCGACGCCGAGATCCGGGCCGCCATGCGCCATCTCTTCACCGACACCCACAATGTCGCCGAAGGCGCCGGCGCCGCCAGCCTCGCGGCCCTGCTCCAGGAGAAGGAGCGGATGGCGGGCAAGCGCGTCGCCATCATCCTCTCGGGCGGCAACATCGACCGCGCGCTCTATGCCGAGATTCTGGGCGAGGAGCGAGCGGGTTGAGGGTGGCGGCTCGACGCGCCGCGTGAGGCGCGCGGTTCCGACCCCGCCAGTGATCCTGGTCGACAGCTCCGTCTGAATCGCACGGCTCCGGGGGCACGAGACGTCATCCTCCTCGAAGTGCTCCAGGGCGCGCGCAACGAAGCTCCGGCGAGGCGCACCGAGCGCAATCTGCGTCGGTTAGCGATCCTCCCACTCCTGGACGACCGCCTCGCTTCGCGCGCCGCCCATAGCGACCGCTCGCTGCAGGCGGCGGGCATCACCGCGCGAAAACCGCCGACCTCATCATCGGCACCTACTGCATCGAGCACGGGCACGCGCTGCTCCACGACGATCGCGACTTCGACCCGTTCGAGCAGCACCTCGGATTGCGCGTCGTCTGAAAGCGATCGTCGCCGCTCGATCACCGTGAGGATTGCCCGCCGTGGCGGTCGCCCCGTCAGGCCGCCCTTCGCCGCGAGAGGCTGTCATAGACCGCCGTTTCAAAAGCGAGATAAGCGGAGAACGAGACGGGATCGCCGAAGGGCAGGATCTGCGTCGCCCAAAAGCCGCCGATGCCGTTCTTGCGGTCGATCCAGTAGAAGAGGTTGGCGAGCCCCGCCCAACCGAGCGCGCCGGCCGGGCGGCCGGTCGGCGCCGCGACATCGTTCACCATGAAGCTCAGCGCCCAGGATTTGGGCAATCCCGGGAAGAACTCCGCATCATGCGAAAGCGCCGGGATGACGCCGGGCAGGAGCCTGATCTTTTCGTCGCCGAGCCCGTTCTTCTCCGCGGCGCGAATGGTCTCCGCGCGGAGAACGCGGCCGTTCTCGCCGACACCGTCATTGAGCCACATGCGGATGAACCGGCAATAGTCGCCGACCGTCGCATAGAGGCCGTGCCCGCCCATCTGGACTTCCGGCTGCTGAGGCAGCTCGAAGTCCAGCATCGGCGTCAGAGAGCCATCGTCACCGCGCTGATGAACGCGCGCCAAGCGAGAGCGCATGGACGGCGTCATTGTGAAGGCCGTGCTCGTCATCTCGAGAGGCGCGAAGATCCGCTCCGCCATGACCTCGCCCAGCCGCTTGCCGGTGATGCCTTCGACGACTTGGCCGGCCCAATCCATGTTGCTCCCATATTCCCACCTCTCGCCGGGATCGAAGAGGAGCGGCGTATCGAGGGATGCCTTCGACGCGGTTAGGACGCTCGGCTGACCGTGCGCCTCGGCGAGACGGCGGTATTGCTCGTTGAAGATGTCGTAGCCGAAGCCAGCGGTATGAAGCATCAGCATGCGCGTCGTCACGTCGCGCTTGGGGGCGCGCAAGCGCGGCTGCCCCGCGTCGTCGAATCCTTCCAGCACCTTCAGCTTGCCGATCTCCGGCACGTAGAGCTTGGCCGGCGCGTCGAGGTCGAGCTTGCCCTCCTCGACGAGTTGCAGGACGGCAGTCCCGGTGATCGCCTTCGTCGCCGAGCAGATGGCGAAGACAGTATCCATCGTCACGGCAGCGTGCTCGCCGAGCGTGCGCTGTCCGGCACACCCTTCATAGACGGTTCCGCTCCGGTCCGTGGCCATCGCCACCACGCCCGGTACCCGCGGCTCTCCCGATACGGCTTGCTGCAAAATGGCGTCTGCTGCGGCTTTGAGACCCTTGCTCATCGCGCGTCCCTCCCGTCTCCCGTTGATTGGCCCGTTCTCGACGCGGGTGCAGGTGAACCACGCCGCGGAGCGGCAGGTTCCCCCAATCGATAAGGAGGAGCCCTTCAGCGCGCCCGGTATCGAGGCGCGAGGACGGGCGTGTTGGCGGCAAGGAGAATGGCGCGCCGCAGCTCGGACAGCCGGTCGAGGAGCGATACGTCCTCGAGGCCGGGGACGCAGACGACCTCGCCGCTTGCCAGCGCGGCGAGCGAGGCCGCGACGACATCGGCGGCGCTCATCATCGGCGGCATCTTGCTCGGATCGCGTCCGGCCACGGCATGGTATTCGGTGGCGACGAGGCCGGGGAGGCAGGCCTGCACGCGGACCCCGGCATGGACGACCTCTCCCGCGAGAGCCTCGGTGAAGGCGAGGAGAAACGCCTTCGCCCCGGCATAGACGGCGCGGTAGGGCAGCGGGTTCGGCGGCATGGCGCCGCTCAGGGCGAGAAGCGAGGCGATGTTGATGATGCCGCCGCGGCCGCGACCCATCATGCCCGGGAGCGCCGCCCGCGCCAGGCGCGTCGCGGCGCGCACATGGACCGCGACAAGATCGTCCGCGACCTTCGGGTCGATCTCGACGAAGGGGCGGTAGCCGCCGAACCCGGCATTGTTGACGAGGAGCCCCAAGCGCTCGTCATCGGCGAGCCGCGCCTCGATTTGCGCGAGAGCGGCGGCGTCGGTGAGATCGGCCGCAACGACTTCGACCCCGGCGCTGAACTCCCGGCTGAGGCGCGCGGCCGCGGCTTCGAGGCGGTCGCGCCGGCGCGCGACGAGGATGAGGTCGTAACCCTCTCGTGCCAGGCGCTCGGCGAAGGCGGCGCCGATCCCGGACGAGGCTCCGGTGACCAAAGCGAGGGGTCGCGGCGGTGAATTCGGCATTTCGGTCTCCCTTCGGAGCGCCCCTCCCCGCGCGTCGCTGTTGCGGCGTCCCTCTCCTCAGCTCCGATAGCTCGGATCGATCTGGTCGAGGAGGCGCAGCATCGCCGGCCATTCCATGAGGCCGAAGCGGCGCCGGGTACCGGGCGCGTATTGATGCGCGGTGCGGCGGGCAATCTCCTCGCTCGCCAGGACGAGCTCGCTGCCGCAGGACATGGCCGCGACCTGAGCCTGGCAGGCGCGCTCCAGCCAATACATGGTGTTGAACGCCTCGGCCACCGTCGGGCCGCAGGCGAGGAGGCCGTGGTTGCGCAGGATCATGGCATCGTGCGGGCCGAGATCGGCGACGAGGCGCGCCTGCTCGCAGAGATCGAGCGCCGGCCCCTCGTAATCGTGATAGGCCAAGCGCCCATAGAAGCGCATCGCCGTCTGGCTCAAGGGCAAGAGGCCGCATTTGAGCGCTGCCACCGCCATCCCGGCCTCGGTATGCGTGTGCATGACGCAGCCGACATCGGCACGGGCCTTGTGGACGGCGCTGTGAATGACGAAGCCCGCGTAATTGACCGCCGACGCGTCCTCGGCGCTGCCGCCGACAACGCGGCCCTCGTCGTCGATCTTGAGAAGATTGGAAGCGGTCACCTCGTTGAAGAGGAGACCGTAGCGGTTGATGAGGAAGTGATGCTCCGAACCCGGCACGCGCGCCGTCAGATGCGTATAAACCAGGTCGGTCATGCGGTAGTGGTGGACGAGGCGGTAGCAGGCGGCAAGATCGATCCGCACCTGCCATTCCTCCTCGCTGACGAATTGCCGCAGATTGGATGTCTCGTCCGACTGTAGCGACCTCATCCTCGGTCTTCCTTCTCCTGCCCGAACCGGGGCGCCATTACACCATCCTCGCCTCGCCCTGGATACGCCAAACACGAACGCGTCGACGGCCGCTTCTTGCGAAATATCAATCCTCAGGGGAGTAAGCTGCAGTTAACGGTTCCTGCGAATACTCGGCGAAACTCCACTTCTTCTGACCGGAAGGGCGCAAGCCGTGCGTCTCAGCGACTATCGGATCAAGACCAGGATTTACACCGGCTTCGGCGCGGTCATTCTGATCGGGCTCGGCGTCGCCATCTGCGGCGTCTGGCAATTCACCATGCTCGGCCGCCGCGTCGATCGGCTCGTTGCCGCCTCCGACAACGTGACCCGCAACCTCGAGGTGAACCGCATCACCGAGGCGATGCGCCGTATCGGGCTGCGCTACAAGACGACCGGCGACGAGGCCGGGGTCAAGGAGTTCGCCGAGGATGCGAGCAAGGCGGAGGCGCTGCTCGGCGAAGCCGCCGATGCGACGCTCTCCGATGAGCGGCGCCAGACTTACGCGGCAACGAAAGCCGAGTTCGACGGCATCCAGCAGGAATTCGGCAAGCTCGTCGCCATCGGCAAGGCGATCGCTGCGGACCGCGCCGAGCTCTTCAAGCGCGGCGAGGAGCTGACGAAAGCGACCGAGGCGATGATCGTCAAGGCGCACGCCACCCTCAACGACACGCTGATCGCCAGCGCCCAGGACGTCGAGAACAACACGCTGCGCGCGGAAGTGGCGAGCTGGAGCTTTCTTGCAACCAACGATGCGAAAGGGCAAGGCGCCTTCAAGCTCGCCGCCGTCACCGCCGGGCTGACGCTGAAATCGCTGGCGACGGTGCCGAAGGCGGACATGATCAAGGACACCTTCCCGGCGGTGCAGAGCGCGCTCGACGCCTATGGCAAGAGCTTCGCCAAGATCTCGGCCGAGATGATCGAAGCCAACAAGCTCTATGACGAGGCGTTGCGCGCCAAGCTGACGAAGGTCGAGGAGCTCGGCACCGAGACGCAGGCGGCGCTCGACGCCGACCGCAAGGAGAACAAGGCGGCGACCGACCGCAGCATCGCCGCGACGACGGCGGCGCAAGCGCTCATGGGCGGGCTCGGGCTTCTCCTCGGCATCGCCTTCGCCTTCCTCATCGGCCGCAGCATCGTCCGCCCGGTCACCGGCATGACCGGCGTCATGACGCGCCTTGCCAAGGGCGACCGCTCGGTGGCGATCCCGGCGCTCGGAGACAAGGACGAGATCGGCGAGATGGCGCAGGCGGTCGAAGTCTTCAAGAAGGGCATGATCGAAGCCGACGAGCTGGCCGCGGCGCGGCAGGCCGAGCAGGCACGGAAGGAGCAGCGGCAGCAGGCGATCGAGGACGCCATCGCCGCCTTCGAGGCGACGATCGGGCGCTCGCTGGAGACGCTGTCCACGGCCGCCAGCGCCATGCGCGGCACCGCCGAAGGCATGTCGGCGACGGCGAGCGAAACGAGCCGGCAGGCGAGCGCCGTCACCAGCGCGACCGAGCAGGCGCTCTCCAACGTCAAGAGCGTTGCCGCCGCCAGCGAAGAGATGACGGCCTCGATCGCCGAGATCAGCCGCCAAGTCGCGCATTCGACCGCGATCGCCGCCAAGGCGGTCGAGGAGGCGGGCCGCACCAATACGACCATCCGCGGCCTCTCCGATGCGGCGCACCGGATCGGCGAGGTCGTGCAGCTCATCCAGGACATCGCCTCGCAAACCAATCTCCTCGCGCTCAATGCCACGATCGAGGCGGCGCGCGCCGGCGAGGCCGGCAAGGGCTTTGCCGTGGTGGCGAGCGAGGTGAAGGCGCTGGCGAACCAGACGGGCAAAGCGACCGAGGACATCGCCAGCCAGATCGCCGCCATCCAGGCCGCGACCCGCAGCGCCGTCGAGGCGATCCAAGGCATCGACGGCACGATCGGCCAGATCAGCGCCATCGCGACGACGATCGCGGCGGCGATCGAGCAGCAGGGCGCCTCGACCGCCGAGATCACGCGCAACACCCAGGACACGGCGCGCGGCACCGAGGAAGTGTCGCGCAACATCGCCGGGGTCAACGAAGCCGCGACCAAGACGGGCGCCGCGGCGTCGGAGGTCCTCGCATCCTCCGGCGAGCTCGGCCGGCAATCCGAGACGCTGCGCGCCGAGGTCGATCAGTTCCTGGCGGCGATCCGCGCCGCCTGAGCGGAGGCGGCGGCCCGTCAGCTTCGGTTGTGGAAGACGAAGCCGAGGAAGTTGAGGAGGAGCTGCGCCGCGAGGAAGGCGGTGATGCCGCTCGGATCATAGGCGGGCGCCACCTCGACAAGATCCATGCCGATGACGCGGCCGCGGGCGGCGACGCCTTTCAGCAGCTCCAGCACCTCGTAATAGAGAAAGCCGCCATGGCTCGGCGTGCCGGTGCCCGGTGCGATCGACGGGTCGAAGCCGTCGATATCGATCGTCACGTAGTAATTCATTCCGGCCGGGATGAGGTCGAGCACGCGGGCGACGCCGAGCGCGCGGAACTGCCGCACCGACAGAATGCGTGAGCCGAAGCCGAGCGCCGCCTCGTAATCGCTGCGATTGGAGGAGGAGACGTTGCGGATGCCAAGCTGCGTCATGCCGACGACATGCTTCGTCTCGGCCGCGCGGCGCAGCGGGTTGCCATGCCCGTAGCGGACGCCGTGCCGCTCATCGACGAAATCGAGATGGGCGTCGATATGGACGATATGGATGGGACCCCTGCCGTCGAAGGCCTCGATGACCGGCGCGTGAACCGCATGGTCGCCGCCGAGAATGACGGGAAGCGCCCCGGATTTCAGGATCTTGCGGACGGCAAAGCGCGTATTCTCGTGGCTCTTCGCCGTGTCGGTATGGACGATGTCGGCATCGCCGAGATCGACGATGCGCACCTTGTCGCGCGGCAGGTAGACGGTGTCGTCCTCGTAGTCATAAGCGCCGCTGTGGCCGAAGGAGAAGAGCGTCGACGCCTCGCGGATGGCGCGCGGCCCGAAGCGCGCGCCCGAGCGGTACTGCGTCCCCATATCGTAAGGGACGCCGAGGATCGCGGCATCGGCAGCGATATTGTCCCAATCGGTGCAGATCGGCTGCTTGCCGAAGGTGCAATGGCCGACGAAGGGCAAATCGAGCCGACCCTTTTCATAACCATGCTCAGCCATTGCCGCTCCTCGCCTGAATTCGCGGCGCGATTATAGCCGGGTTCGGCCGAGGCTGTCCTCTTGCAGCGTAGCCCGAGGCATGACGCCACAGGCGCAGCCCGCCGGCCGCGAACGCCGCGCGGACCGCCTCCCCCTCGGCTTCGGCGAGTTCTCAGGTGACGCGCGCCGGCGCGTCGGTCTTCATCTCGCGCCAGGCGCCGCTGCGCAGCACTTCGGCCAGATGCGCGGCCGCATCGAAGACCTCGGCATAGGAGAGATAAAGCGGCGTGAAGCCGAAGCGCATGAGGTCGGGGCTGCGGAAATCGCCGATGACGCCGCGCGCGCGGAGCGCCTGCGCCACCGCATATCCCTCCGCGTGGCGAATGGAGACATGGCTGCCGCGCTGCGCCGGATCGCGCGGCGAGGCGACGGCGACGCCGAACCCGGCGCAGTCCTGCTCGACGAGGGCGATGAAGAGCTCCGTCAGCGCCACGCTCTTCGCGCGCACGGCCGTCATATCGACGTCGCGCCAGATATCGAGCGCCACTTCGAGCGCCGCCATGGCGAGGGCCGATTGCGTGCCGCAGAGATTGCGCCCGATGCCGGCGACGGGGGTGAATTCGATATCGAAGGCGAAGGGCTGGGCATGCGCCCACCAGCCGGAGAGCGGCGGCCGGATGCTGTCCTGGAGGGCGCGGCGCACATAGAGATAGGCGGGAGCGCCCGGCCCGCCATTCAGATATTTGTAGCCGCAGCCGACCGCGAGATCGGCGCCGGCGCCTTCGAGATCGACGGGCACGGCACCCGCCGAATGCGAGAGGTCCCAGAGCGTGAGCGCCCCGGCACGATGGGCCGCCGCCGTGATCCCCTTCATGTCGTGGATCTGCGCGCTCTTGAAATCGACATGGGTCAGCGTCACGACGGCGACGCTCTCGTCGATGGCGTCGAGAATCCGCTCGGCGGGGACGAGGCGGAGCTCGTGCCGGCCGAGGAGACCCTGAACGCCTTGCGCGATGTAGAGGTCGGTCGGGAAGTTGCCGGGATCGGAGAGGATGACGCGGCGATCCGGGCGCAGCGCCAGAGCGGCGATCAGCAGTTTGAAGAGGTTGACCGAGGTCGTGTCGGTCGCAACCACCTCGTCTGCGCCGGCGCCGATCAGCGGCGCGATCTTGGCGCCGAGCCGCCGCGGCATGTCCCACCAGCCGGCATCGAGCCAGCTCCGGATGAGGCCTTCCCCCCACTCCTCTTCGATCACCTGCCGCAGCCGCGCCGGCGCCGCCTTCGGCATCGCCCCCAGCGAATTGCCGTCGAGATAGAGCAGCCCTTCGGGAATGTGAAAGCGCTCGCGGCAATGGGCGAGGGGATCGCTGCGGTCGCGCGCAACGCAATGGGCGCGGTCGATCATGAAGGGCCTCCTCGTCTCGTCGCGGAGCTGCGCGGGCAGATCACCCGCCCGCACGGCTCAGGATAGCGGCTCCGGGCGGGCTTTGTCCCCGTTCCGCGAGGCTATGACGATGGCGGCGTGAGACGGCTCGCGCGCCTTTCAGCGCGAGGCGAGCGGAACCTCGCCCGGGCCGACCGGCGCGTAGTGGTTGAGGCGCTGCTGGCGACGCCAGGCCTTGGGACGCCAGCATCCCGCATTGGGCTCCGATTGCCGAGACTGCTGCAGCAAATGCAGCGCCGAGAGGCAGTCGGCCTGCGTCGCGAAGGCGAACTCCATCACCCGCGGCTCGACGGTATAGGAGGCGGGTCCCGGCGCGGCGGCGGGCGCCGGCACGGCAACGGTGATGAAGTAGACGAGTAACCAGCCCATCCCCCGACCTCGCGAACCATTCCGATCGCGGGCGGTATGGTAAACGAACGGAATTGGCCTGCCCTGTGAGGAGCTTGTGTCGTCGCCCGACGGGCGCCGCAACGGCTACACTCCCTCGGGGAGCGGAATGAACTCCGTCTCGCCCGGAACCTGCCCGAACCGACCCTCGCGCCAATCCGCCTTCGCCTGCTCGATGCGCTCGCGGCGGCTCGAGACGAAGTTCCACCAGATATGGCGGGGGCTTTCCATCGGCGCGCCGCCGATCAGCACGAGGCGCGCGGCGCCGCGCGCCGTCACCCGGGTGCGGCGGCGCGGCGCGAAGACGAGAAGCCGCCCGGCCTCGAAGCGCGTGCCCTCGATCTCGACCGCACCCTCGACGAGATAGGCGGCGCGCTCCTCATGTTCCGTCTCGAGCGGCAGCGATGCGCCCGCGCTCAGCGTCGCGTCGGCGTAGAAGAGAGGGGAGAGCGTCGCCACGGGCGAGGATTTGCCGAAGAGTGTTCCGGCGACGACCCGGACGGACTTCCCCTCGCCTTCGAGGACGGGCAGCGACGCCGCGCCGTAATGAGCGAAACTCGGCTCTCTCTCCTCCTGCGCCTCCGGCAGCGCCACCCAGAGCTGGAGGCCGAAGAGGCCCTGCGGCCGCTGCCGCGCCTCGGGAGAGGAGCGCTCGGAATGGACGATGCCGCGCCCCGCCGTCATCCAATTGACGTCGCCCGGCGTGATGGGCTGGACGCTGCCGAGGCTGTCGCGGTGGAGGATGCCGCCGGCGAAGAGATAGGTCACCGTGGCGAGGCCGATATGCGGATGCGGCCGCACATCGATGCCGCGCCCGGCGGGGAAGGTCACCGGCCCCATCTGGTCGAGGAAGATGAAGGGCCCGACCATGCGCCGCTGCGGCGCGGGCAGCACCCGTCGCACCGAGAAGCCGCCGAGGTCGCGCTCGCGCGGCACGACGACCTCCGCCACCGCGGGGCAGGAGGGGACGTCGGTGGTTTCGGGGGGCGCCGCCGGCTGCCAGCTCATCGCCTTGCCCTCCGCTCTGGGGGCGCCGCGCCCGCGCGGCGCCGATCGGCGATTATAGCCGATCGCCGCCTCGGGTCAGCCCGCCTCGGCGAAGCGCACCGCCGCGATCGGCGGCAGGCGCGCCTCCGGCATACGCCAGGAATCGCCGCCATTCTCGGAGATCCAGAGGCCGCCGCTCGTCGAGCCGAAGGCGAGGCGCTCGCCGCTGCCATCGACATCGAGGGCGTGGCGCCAGACGAGGTCATAGGCGTGGTGCTGCGGCAGGCCGTGGCGCAGCACCTCGAAGCTGCGGCCGCCGTCGCGCGTGCGCGCGACGACGACCTTGCCGTCCACCGGAATTCGGCGCTCGTCCTTCACCGCCGGGACGAACCAGGCCGTCTCGGGGTCGCGCGGATGGGCGGCGACGGCGAAGCCGAATTTCGCGGGCCGGATCGCCGTCACCTCGCGCCAATTGGTGCCGCCATCCTCCGAGCGGAAGACGCCGTTGTGATGCTGACACCAGAGGATGTCGGGATGGGCGGCGCAGCGGGCGAGGCGATGGACGTCCTGGGCGATCGGCTCCTCGCTCAGCTCCGGCGGCATGTATTCGGCACGCATGCCGCGGTTGATGATGCGCCAGGAGGCGCCGCCATCGCGGCTCGCCCAGACGCCCGCCGTCGAGACGCCGATCCGGATGTCGTCGGGGTCGCGCGGATCGATGAGGACCGAGTTGATGCCGGGCTGCTCGCCGCCGGCGACGCCGAGCCATTTCCGCCGCTCCGGCATGCGCCACAGCGCCTCGATGAGGGTCCAGCTCTCGCCGCCGTCATCGGAGCGGAAGAGCCCGCCCGGCATGGTGCCGGCCCAGAGCCGGCCCGGAACGCCGCCCTTCTCGAGCGCCCAGATCTTGCCCAAGGTCCAGGGATGCGGATCGTCCGACGCGTCCGCGGGCTTCGGCGGGAAGGCCGGGGCCGCGAGCTCGCGCCAGTTCCCGCCGGCTTCGCGGCGCCAGAGCTTGGCGCCGAAATGGCCGAGATCGAGCGCCGCATGGAGCGCGCCCTCCGCCGCCAGCACCGCCGTCACCGGCTCGCCGAGGAAATGCACGGCGTCGACTTCCCACCCGCCGCTGCGGCGCGCCAGCTCGAAGAGCCCCTTGCGCGTCCCGACATGAAGCCGATCGGCCATCCCCCCTCTCCTCTTCGCCTCATCCGCCGGTCAGCGCCTGAAGGACATAGATCCGGTCGCGCGGTCCGACAGGGTCCGTGAGCCGCGTCCGGTCCTTCACCGGCAGGCTGTTGACATAGACGACGACATGCCGGCGCAGCGCCCCCTGGTCGTCGAGCACATAGCCGCGCAGCGCCGGGCGCGCCGCGAAGACGGCGGCGAGCGCGGCGCCGATCGTCGCGCCCTCGACGGTCACGGGCGGCGCCTTGAGGAAGCGCTCCAGCGCGGGAGTGAAGGCGACGACGGGCATCGGCCTATCCTATCTTGATTTTTACGTTGATATCAATATTTCTGAGCCATGCCCGACGACGCCGAGCTTCCCTACGCGATGACGCTCATGGTGCGCGACACCTGCCTCTGCCTGCATCTCCAGCGGGCGGCGCGGGCGGTGGCGCGGCGCTTTGATGCGGCGCTGCGGCCCTTCGGCCTTACCAACGGGCAGTTCTCGCTGCTGATGTCGCTGAACCGACCCGAGCCGCCCGGGATCGGCAGCGTCGCGGCGCTGCTCGCCATGGACCGCACGACCTTGACCGCGAACCTCAAGCCGCTCGAACGCCGCGGCCTCGTTCGCGTGACGGTCGACCGCGAAGACCGCCGCAGCCGCCGCCTCATCCTCACCCCCGCCGGCCGCACCCTCCTCGCCGCCGCCGTCCCCGCCTGGCGCAGCACCCATGCCGCGCTCGACCAGCTTCTGCCGCGCGCCGCGGCCGCGGCGCTGCGCGCTGATCTGCGGGCGCTGTCGTGATCATTCACCTCCTCGGTTGTTTGTGCCTTTGAGCTTTAAGGTGGGGAGGGGCACCTCCAACGAAGCGCTCACGACCAAAGCTGCCCGTTGGGGAGGCACCACCCTGCCCGAATGGAGGACGCCCAGCTCCGGCAGCTGACTCTATCGGGTAATTGGAGCCAGACGCAGAAATCAATAGTCCGTAGCACCATCTTGCATCCGCCGGCCGAGACGTATCTTGGATCTTCCATGACGACACGGAGGCTGAGGCTCCTTGCATTCAGGCGCTCTGCGGAAGCCAAGAATGCAGTAACGGCCTCGTCCGAGAAGGACCGAGGGTGGAGAAACTCGACGAAACGCGCGCTCTAGCTTTCGAGCCAGCGAACGAGGCTACGTTCTTGGCTGATGGCGGCGAGATGGGCGCCCTTATCCGCGCAAAAGATTGGAGCCGGACGCGCTTGGGACCGCCGGAGACCTGGCCGCAAAGCCTGCAGACGGCGGTCGGGATCATGCTGAACTCTCGCTATGCCATGTTCGTGTGGTGGGGGCGACACCTCATCAATCTCTACAATGATGCCTACCGTCCATTTCTAGGAACAAAGCATCCGGACGCGCTTGGCAAGTCGGCGCGCGAGGTTTGGTCCGAGATCTGGGATCTCATCGGACCGCGAACCGAAACCGTTCTCGATCGCGGCGAGTCGACCTTCGACAAAGCGCTTCTTCTCGTCATGGAGCGTTTTGGCTACCCCGAGGAAACGTATTTCACCTTCTCGTATAGCCCGATCAGAACCGATCGAGGCAAGATCGGCGGGCTCTTCTGCGCCGTTACCGACGAAACGTCGCGGGTGATCGGCGAGCGGCGGCTGCGTCTGCTGCGTGAGGTCGCGGCCGATGCATCCGAAAACCTGACCCCTGGGCAAGTCTGCGAAGCTGTTGTGCGGTGCATCTCGCGCAGCGCACGCGATTTGCCATTCGCAGCCATCTACCTGACGGAGCCTGGCGGAAAGCTTGCTCGCTTGACAGCGCAGGTGGGCTGGAACGATCTCGCGGCGCTCGGCGAGCACGTCATCGATATGGAGCGCTCAAACTCGATATGGCCGCTCGCCGAGGCCGGGCGGGCGGACGCTCCTTTCATCGTGCCAAATCTACAGGACCGCTTCGGCGAGCTACCGAAAGGCGATTGGAACCGGGCGCCGACACAGGCGGCCATCGTGCCACTCGCTCGCCAAGGGCAGCCCGGCCACGCCGGGTACTTGATCGCAGGCCTTAATCCTTATCGCCCTCTGGACGAGGAGTACCGCGGGTTTCTCACCGTGCTCGCGGGTCAGGTCGCGGCCGGGATCGCCAACGCGCGTGCTTATCAGGTAGAACGCAAGCGCGCGGAGGCGCTTGCCGAGATAGACCGGGCGAAGACGGCCTTCTTTTCAAACGTCAGTCACGAATTCCGCACGCCACTGACCTTGTTGCTATCGCCCCTCGAAGAGGCGCTGGCGGCACCACCGGCTTCGCTGCCCGAGCGCCGCCAAGATCTTGCTCTTGCCCATCGAAGCGGGCTGCGCCTCTTGCGGCTTGTCAACACGCTTTTGGATTTCTCGCGGATCGAAGCCGGCCGGGTCGAGGCGTCCTACGAGCCGACCGATCTCGCCGCCTTCACGGCCGACCTCGCCAGTACCTTTCGGGCGGCGACCGACAAAGCGGGCCTGCGGCTGATCGTCGAGTGTCCACCGTTGTCAGAGGCCGTCTGGATCGACCGCGAGATGTGGGAGAAGATCGTCCTCAATCCTCTTTCAAACGCCTTCAAGTTTACGTTCGAAGGCTCGATCACTGTCCGTTTGCGTGAGACGCACGACAAGGTCATCCTCGAGATCATCGACACCGGGATCGGCATTCCCGCCGATGAGGTGGCGAAGGTCTTCGACCGCTTTCACCGTGTCGAGGGTGCGCGCGGACGCACCCACGAGGGGTCCGGCATTGGGCTCGCTCTCGTTCAGGAGCTCGTGAAGCTCCATGGCGGGACCGTCGGCGTCGAAAGCATTCACGGAGTGGGAAGCACATTCAGCGTCGCGATACCGCGCGGCACAGCGCATTTGCCGCAGGACCGGTTGCGTGGCAAGCGAACCCTCAGCTCGACAGGGGTGGGGGCTCTTCCCTATGTCGAGGAGGCGCTTCGTTGGCTGCCCGAAAGCGTTTCGGAGACGCCGGCGGAAATCGAGCCAGGGCTGGTTCCTGCGCCGCCGATCGCTGTGCCGGCATCGGGCCGCAGGCAAACTGTCTTGGTGGTCGACGACAATTCCGACATGCGGGAATATTTGAGACGGCTGCTCGCTTCCCGCTATGAGGTGCAAACTGCAGGTGACGGCGTCGCGGCGCTAGCCGTTATGCGCCGACGACGTCCAGATCTCCTTCTCAGCGACGTGATGATGCCTCGGCTTGACGGATTCGGCCTTGTGCGCGAAGTCCGCGCCGATCTTCTGCTTGCCGATCTGCCGATCGTGCTCTTGTCGGCACGCGCCGGAGAAGAAGCGAGCATCGAGGGGCTCGAGGCGGGCGCGGATGATTATCTGATCAAGCCGTTCAGCGCGCGAGAGCTGCTGGCGCGGGTCGCTGCCAATTTGAAAATGGCGCGAATGCGGACGGAGCTGGAGCAGCAAATCGCCGCCGATCTGCAAGCGATGAGGCGTCTTCATGAGCTCGGGCTTCGTTGCCTGCGGCAAGGAGAGGATGTCGATGACTGCCTGACCGAGATTCTCGACCTCGCCATCGCAGTCACCGGGGCCGACAAGGGCAACATCCAGCTCTTAGACACCGAATCCGGCACCTTGCGGATCGCCGTTCAGCGTGGCTTCGAAAAGCCGTTTCTCGATTTCTTTTCCGGCATCGGCGAAGCGGAGGCGGGGGCGTGCAGCGCAGCGTTGCAGTCCGCAGAGCGCGTTGTCGTTTACGACGTGATGCAGAGCGAGAGCTTCGCCGGCAAACCGGCTCTCGGTGTGCTTCTCGAGGCTGGAGTGCGCGCGCTGCAATCGACGCCGCTGACGAGCGCCGATGGCAGCGTGCTCGGGATGATCTCGACACATTTCAGCCAGCGGCATCGGCCAAGCGAGCGAGAGCTGCACCTCATCGATCTGCTGGCGCGGCAGGCGGCCGACTATTTGGGGCGCGCCCACGCCGAAGCGACCGTGGGCACCACACGTGAGCAGCTGCAGGCCATGCTCCAAAGCAGCCCCCACGGCGTCTTTCTGGTCGATGACAGATTGCGAATTCAACAAGTCAATCCGACAGCACTTGCCGCCCTCGGTGATATCCCCGATCTCGTCGGGCGCGATCTGGCCGAAGTCATGGCGACCAACTGGTCGAAAGCCGCGGCCGAGGAAATGGTCACGCGCATTCGCTCTACCCTCGAAACGGGCGAGCAATGCCACGTGCCTGAATGGCTCGGGCATCGCGCCGAGCGCGGGACGGCGGAGTACTACGAGTGGCAGATCGCCCGTATTCCATTGCCGGAGGGCCGCTACGGCGTCGTGGGCCATTTCCGCGACATATCGGCATCGGTGCACGCTCGGCACGCGATTGCCAACTCACAGGCGCAGTTGCGCGAACTCAACGAGCGGCTGGAGCAGCGGGTCGAGGAGCGGTCACGGGCCCTTATCGAGACCGAGCGGCGGTTTCGGCTGCTGGTCGATGCGGTTGCCGATTATTCCATTTTCATGCTCGACACGAGCGGACACGTCATCAACTGGAACAGCGGGGCAAGGCGGATCAAAGGCTATGCGCGCGAGGAGATCGTCGGGAAACATTTCTCCGTCTTCTACACGGAGGAAGAGCGCAGCGAAGGCGTCCCGCACAAGGCGCTCGCAACCGCATTGCAGACCGGTCGCCACGAGGTCGAAGGTTGGCGCGTCCGCAAGGATGGCGGGCGCTTTTGGGCGAGCGCGGTGATCAATGCCGTCCACGATTCCGATGGTCAACTGGTTGGTTTTGCCAAGATCACACGTGATCTGACCGAGAAGCGGGCTGCCGAGGAGCGGCTCCGCCAAGCGCAAAAAATGGAGGCGATCGGCCAGCTCACGGGCGGCATCGCGCACGACTTCAACAATCTCCTCACCGTCATCTCCGGCAATGTCGAGATGCTGCAACGCCGCCTCGATTCAGCACCCGCCGATCTGCGGCGGCTTGCGAGTTCGGCCCTTCACGGCACGGAGCGTGCGGCAGTCCTGACGCAGCGGCTCTTGGCCTTCTCGCGCCAGCAGGCTCTCGAACCGAAGTTGGTCAGGGTCGGCAAACTCATCTCGAACATGTCCGAAATGCTGCGCCGAACGCTCGGCGAGAGCATCGCGATAGAGACTGTGCTTGCCGGCGGGCTTTGGCCGATTTTCGTCGATGTCAATCAACTCGAGAATGCGATACTCAACTTGGCAATCAACGCGCGAGATGCGATGCCCGATGGCGGCAAGCTGACGATCGAAGCCGCCAACGTGCAACTCGGCGAAGATGTCTCCGGCGACGTGTCGCCCGGAGAGTATGTCGGCATCTTCGTCAGCGACACCGGCATCGGAATGGCGCCCGAGACCGCGGCCAAGGCGTTCGACCCGTTCTTTACGACCAAGGCGCCGGGACACGGCACCGGGCTTGGCCTGTCGCAAGTTTACGGCTTCATCAGGCAGTCCGAGGGGCAGGTCCGGATCCATAGCGAGCTCGGCGCGGGAACGACGGTCAAGCTCTACCTGCCCCGCCACGTCGCCGCCGACGGTGCTGCCGAGGTTACACCTTCGGCTCGCCGCATACCCTACGGCTCAGGGGAAACCATCCTCGTCGTCGATGACGAAGCAGAGGTCCGCAGCTCGACTGTCGAGATGCTTCGCGAACTCGGCTATGTTGTTGTCGATGCGCCGGATGGTGCGACGGGGCTGCGGCTCCTCGATGCGCATCCGGAAACCAAATTGCTGCTCACCGATGTGGGGTTGCCCGGCGGCATGAACGGCCGGCAGGTGGCCGATGAAGCGAAGCGCCGAAGAAACAATCTTCGCGTCCTCTTCACCAGCGGCTATGCGCGGAGCGCCATCGTTCACCATGGCCGCCTCGATCCCGGCCGCGAACTGCTCGCCAAGCCGTTCTCGTTCTCCGCCCTGGCCACCAGGGTCCATGCGCTCCTCACGGGAGCCAGCTGAATTCGTTATAAGCGCGAGGGCGAAGACGGCTTGCGACGAACGCCCGGCACGAGGCCTGCAAGCGAGTGCAAACGGGTTCGACCGATCGGTGCGCAGTCTTGTTCGAGTGGCGT
>JAJPHB010000077.1 GCA_021325525.1 Alphaproteobacteria bacterium | reverse complement strand
CTCCTGCAGCGGCGCGATCGGCATGAAGGGCTCGCCGACGATGCGCAGCCGCGCCCGCGCCCGCAGCGCCTCGGGGAGGCCGGCGAAAGCCTCGATCAGGAGATCCGTGCCCTTGTAGGGCTTGATCTTGCCGAAAGCGAGAATGACCGTTTCCCCGACTTCCGCCGAGGGCAGTGGCGGGTTGCCGCCCGGCAAGTGCAGCGCGCCATGCGGAATGACGCTGATTTGCGCGGCCGCTAGGCCGTGGGCGGCGAGCTGGCGCTTGCCCGCCTCGGTATGCACGACGAGGTGGTCGAAAGCGGTGAAGATGGAGGTGGCGCCGAGGGCCTGGACCGCCTCGTTGGGCGAGCCGTTGAAGGGCGTCGTGTCGTGGACGGTGAGGAGGACGGGCGCGACGCGGCGCAAGTGCGCGACGGCGATCCGGTCGATGATCGGAAGCGGCGCCCATTGGAAGTGGATGATGTCGGGGCGCAGCGCCGCCAGGCGGCGGTGCAAGCGCAGCATGTCGACGGCGTGCTCGCCCCCCTTCAGCACGCGAAAGGCGCGGCGCGGCAGCCGCCCGTCGAGGCGCTCGACGAGGCCATAGAAGAAAGGATCGAGCGGCGTCGTCCCGCTCCGGCTCTCGCCCGCGCGCAGCCTGCGGCCATAGAGGCGCGGCCGGCAGCCCTGCGCGGCCAGCGCATCGCAGAGCGCGTCGTCATAGGGGATGGTGAAGAGCGAGGGATCGATGACCGCGATCTTCATCGCCGACGCGCCCTTCGACCGATGCGGAGCGCCGAGAGCGGCCGCGCCGTCACGCTTCCATCTCCGTCCGCGGCATCATGATGGTGAGCACGTAGAAGAGATAGATCGTGTGCGGCTGCAGCAGGCTTCCCGAGAGGAACAGGTACATGATGAAGAGCGCGGCCGCGAGCAGGCGTGAGCGCGCCGCCGCGAAGAAGCGGTAGGTGATGAAGGTCATGAACGGCACGAAGCCGACGATGCCGTATTCGATCAGGACCTTGTGCATCACCGGGAAATTCGAGACGAAGTCGAGAGAGCGGCCGAGATGGTCGACAGCGCCCGGCCCCTTGCCGACGAGGAAGGCGAGGAAGTCCGGATAGATGAGCTCGGCCAGCGCTTCGTTCGGGCCGATGAAGCGCACGAAGGCGCTGGAATTCTCGGAATCGAACTCGTTGACGCGGCCGGTGATCGCCGTCACGTAGGGGTTGTCCTGGAAGACGATGTAGAGAAAGACCAGGATCGGAACCGCATAGAGGAACTCGTAGCGCTTGGAGCGCACGATCGCGGCGATAGCGAAGAGCGCGAGCAGCACCATTCCGGTGCCCGAGAAGGAGGTGAAGATAGCGGCGGCGTAGACCGCGATGCGCCGCCAGCGCGCGAAATACAGCATCTCGATGATGATGCCGATCGCCATGTACTGCGAGAGGAACGACGGTTCGAGAAAGAACTCGGCGTTCGCCTTGTGGAACATCGACTCATACGCGATCGTCGGCCGCGTGTTGTAGCCGAAGAGCCAGTAATCGTGCGGAATGTAGGCGAAGATCGAGAAGGTCGCGCCCGAGAGGAGCTGCTCGGCGAATTGCAGGAAGGCGATGCCGGCGAGAATCAGCAGAAGCTTCTGGAAAATCTCGAGATCGTCGAGATATTCGCCGAGCGGCACGTCGACCGAGAAGATGTAAACGAAGTAAAGGACGATGAGATACCAGAACGAGAATGGAGAGAAATTCGCCTTGCCGATATAGAGCGTGGCGATCATCGCCGTGATCGTGGCGGCGTAGAGTACGATGGCGATGGTGTTGATGCGGAGCTGACCGGAGGCGAGGAGGAGATAAATCGCCAGATAGGCGAGAGGAACGACGATCGAGATCTGAAAGGTGCCGAGCGGAAAGCAGAACCGCTGCCCGAAGGTCACCCCGAGCAGCAGGAGCAGCACCGCCGATCGCCGCGCCAGCGCACCGGTGGGCCGCGCCGGTTGCCAGGCCGGCGCCAGCGCGCCGCCGGAACCATAGCGCTCCGTCATCGCCGACCTGCCGCCGCGCCGCCGTCAATATGCATTATCGGCCCTGAGCAGCGCGAAGAAGGTGAGGACGAGAATCTTGACGTCGAAGGCGAAAGACCAGTTCTCGATGTAATAGAGATCGTGCTCGACGCGCTTCTGGATCTTCTCGACAGTATCCGTCTCGCCGCGCCAACCCTTGACCTGCGCCCAGCCGGTGATGCCCGGCTTGACGCGGTGGCGCCCGGCATATTCGGCGACGACCTCCTCATAGAGCCGGTCCGCCGCCTTGGCCGAGAGGGCGTGGGGCCGCGGCCCGACGATCGACATCTCGCCCTTCAGCACGTTGAAGAGCTGCGGCAGCTCGTCGATCGAGCTCTTGCGCAGAAAGGCGCCGAGCCGCGTCACCCGCGGATCGTCGCGCGTCGCCAGCCGCTCGGCGTTTTCGTCGCGCAAGTGATGGTACATCGTGCGGAATTTGAAGACGGCGATCGGATGGTTGTTGAACCCGTAGCGCTTCTGCCGAAAGAAGACCGGGCCGGGGCTGTCGAGCTTGATCAGAAGCGCGACGATGCCGAACAGCGGCATCAGGAAGGCCAGCAGCGCGACGGCGAGGACGCGATCCTCGATGGTCTTGATGACCGAGTGCCAGTCGGCGAGCGGTTTCTTGCAGACCGTAAGCAGTGGAACGCCGCCGAGATGGCCGAATCCCGCATGGCTGAGGCGAAACCCAACGAGGTCCGGGGCGAGGCCGACCTCGACCGGAAGCGCGCGCAGCTTCCGCAGGATTTGCGCGAGGCGCGCCTCCGCCGCCCAGGGCAAGGCGACGATGATCTGATCCACGCGGTTGTAGCGGGCATAGGTCACGAGATCGTCGACGGTGCCGATCTTGGGGGCCCCGGCGACGAGAGAGGCGACGCGCGAGCGGCGATCGTCGAAGACGCCGATGATGTTGATGAACTCTTCATCGGGACGGCGCATCGCGGCAATGAGGCGCGCCCCCAGATCGCCGCCGCCGACGATGGCGACGTTGCGAGCAAGACGGCCTTGGGCGACCCAGCGGCGGGCGCGCAGCCACAGCACGCCGCGGACAACGACCATGCCGAGCAGCACCACCGCGAACCAGCCGCCGATCCAGAGCCGAGAGAAATCCCGCGAGATCTTGCCGAAGAAGCCGATCACGATGAGGCCGAGCACGACGACGCCCCATGACGCCGCCACTTTGCCGAGCTTCAAGTGCCCGGCGCTGAGCCCCGGCAAGCGGTAGATGCCGTTCCATTGGAAGATCGTGCCCGTTGCGAACATGGCGAGCAGAATCGCCAACGCGTACTCGTTCCAGTCGACGCTTTCCATTCCGCTCGGATAGGCCCAGCGCAGCAGAAAGCCGCCGGCGAGGACGAGGAAGAGGTCGGCAGCGCGCAGGATTCCGGCGACAACAACAAGGGAGATCGGACGGTCCGGTCGTCGGCGGAGAGACGCGACGAGAAAGTCTCGGTCGGCACCTTCAATGACCGTCATCAGGATGATCTCCGGTTTACCGATCCCGAATCGCGGACCCTGGTACGGCACGACTCTTCGCAACCGGGGCGCCGATTCCAGCCGCGAAGAGTCACGCCGGACGAACACTGTCCGCCTCTCAAAGTTCCTCGGCGAACCGCTCCCGCCATCCGCTCGCGATGAACCTTCCGCGCGCGAGACCGTTGAGGCGCTGACCGCCTGCGCGAGAGGATCGGAGGGCATGACCACGAGCGAATTCGAGGGCAGGTGGCGCGGGAAGGCATCGGGCGCCGCGGCGAGCCATGCGCGCGGCGAGGTGATCGCGGTAGCGGCGCTCTGCGCTGTCCTGCCGGCAGCATCGCTCTTCGCGGCCGCCGGCATTCCCGGTCTTCCGGCGCTGCTCGACCTCGCCGCGGGCTTGCTCGCCATCGGAGCCGCAGGCCTCGTCGTCGCGCGCCGCCTCGCCTTCACCCTGCCGGTCGCCGGCTTGGCGCCGAGCGCTGTCCTGATCGGGCTTGCCGCCGCCTGGATCGCGCTTCAGGCGAGCCCGTTCCTGCCGGCCGCCTGGACCCATCCGCTCTGGCGCGTCGTTGCGGCAGCGCTCCCGGAGGGAAGCGGCCCCCCGGCGGCGGCGGTCAGCCTCGATCCCGGCGTCGGCTTCGACCGCCTCCTCGCGCTGCTGCGCGATGCCGCCCTTCTGTGGCTCGCCTACCATCTCGCGGCATCGACCCGGCATGGCTGGAACCTGCTGCGCTGCGCGGCGGCGACCGGCGCCGCGCTCTCGGCCTGGGCGCTGCTTGCGCTGGGGCTGCACGCGGCCGGCGTCGCGCTCGGCCTCGCCGTCGCCGAATACGTCCCGGATCCGCCCACTGGCTTCGCCACGGTCGCGAACGTCGCGTTCGCGGCGGCGCTGGCCGCGATGATCGGGCAGCGCGGCGCGAGCGCTCAACCCGCCGCCTCGCCGCCTCGCGCGTCGTCGTCAGGGCTTGCGGGTTTCCTCGCCGCCACGCCCTCGATCCCCTCTTTTGCCGCACTCGCCATCTTGGGCGCCGCCGTCGCGGCCGGCGGTCCCGGCGAGGTCTTGGCCCTCCTCATCGGCATCGGCGCCATGCTGGCTGCGCTGCTCGCGGCGCCGAGCTTCGCCGGCTTCCGGCATCGGCCCTCGGCCGCCCTCGGTGTGGCGGCGCTCGCCGCGGCGCTGCTGGTCGCCGCGGCCGCCGGCTTCAACCGGATGACGGCCGATTCCGCCGCGCCGGACGGGCAGACCCCCTACGCCATCGCCGCGCAGGCCATCGCCGATGCGCCGGCGCTCGGCACCGGCGCCGGGACCTTCCGCGCGGTCCTTGCGCTCTACGGCGCCGAGCCGGCGAGCGCCGGTGCCGGAGACCTGCTCGAGAGCTTCGTCGAGCTCGGGATGCCGGCCGCCTTCGCCCTCATCCTCGCCTGCGCCGGCCTCGTCGTGCTCTGCGCCAGAGGCGTGTGGCAGCGCCGGCGGAACGCGATCTTCCCCGCTCTCGGCATCGGCCTCGCGTTCCTCGTCGCCGCCCGTTCGATCGCCGGCGCGGCCCTGCAGAACCCGCTTGCCGCCTTGTTCTGGTGCATTCTCATGGGCGTCGCCTGCGGCCAGTCGCACCGCAGCCAAGACCGCCATTCTTCTCGCTAGTCTAGGGCGGCGCCTCGCGACGCCTGCATCACTGCCGGGACAGTTCGAGGTACGCCCCGAGGAGATGATAGGGGCTGCTACCATAGAGCTCGTCGACGAGCGGGCGACCGGCGCGATCCGTATGCTCGATGAAGCCGCGCTCGGGCGCGAGGTAGCAGCGCAGGAGATGGCGTAGAAGGCGGGCGAGGCGCGCTTCCGCCTTCTCGTCTGCCCCCTCCCGGCAACGCATCGCGTGAGCGCGGATCGCCTCCGCCAAGGGCCAGAGGCGCTTCGTTTCGGTCTTCACGCGGCCGTCGCGCTGGAGCTCGTCGAAGACACCGCCCGCGGCCGCATCAATGCCGTAACGGACCGCCCAGGCGAAGAGCCGTTCGGCGAGGACGTGCCGAGGCGTCCGCAAGAGCGCAGCGGCATGGCCGAGCAGCCACGACCATTCGAAGTGATGTCCGGGCTCGACGATGTCGCCGCGGGCCCCCTCCGGTCGCCAATCCGGCGAAAAATACTCGCCGAGCGTCCCGGAAGCCGGATCGAAGAAGACGGTTTCGAGAAACCGGATCATGCGTTCCGCGGCAACGCGGTAGCGGCTGTCGCCGCTTGCCTCGTAGAGCGCGAGGAACGCCTCGAGGAGATGCATATGCGGGTTCTGCCGGCGCGCACCCGGCAGGATGCGCCAGCTTTCGTCCGCGGCGTCGTGAAATCCGCCATTCGCGGCGGCGCTGTGCGCCTCGAGGCGGGCGAGCGTCTCGGCCGCGCGGTCGAGGGCCGCGGTCTCGCCGAAGACGCGGTGATAATGCGCGAGCGCGAAGAGCGCGAAAGCGTGGCCATAGGTGTCCTTGCGCCGGTCGTGGGGAACGCCTTCCGGCGACAGGCTGAAGAACCACCCGCCATGGCTGCGGTCCCAATAGCGGTCCATGAGGAAGGCGAAGCATCGCTGCGCCAGCCCGGCGCAATCGAGCTCGGGCGCCATCCGGGCGGCGATGCTGAAGACGAAGAGCTGGCGGCATTGCACGAGGAGGCGTTTTGCCGGCATGGGTACCGGGGCAAAACGCCGGTCGAGCCGGTCGAAGAAGCCGCCACGGGCGACATCCCACCCATGTTCCTGCCAGATCGGCAACAGCCGCCCGAAGAGCGCGTGGCGAAAGCCCTCGCAAAGCGCGGGAAGATCGCCTGCCGTCGCCTCGGCGCTCACCGCCTCTCCCGCTCCTTGCGCACGATCGGGCAAGCCTCGTCTTCCATTTTCGCGGCACTCGGCTAGGCTTGGCGGCGGCCTGAGCCGCCGCTGGCGCGTGTCACCATACCGCGCTCGACGGGTGCTGTCGTCGTCATTAAGGAGTGGTCATGAGCTTTCAACCCGCCTCGGAGGCCTTGTCGCGCTTCACCGTCCTCGACCTGACCCGCGTGCGCTCGGGCCCGACCTGCGTGCGGCAGCTCGCCGATTGGGGCGCCAACATCATCAAGATCGAGATGCCCGAGCGCGGCGAGAGCAGCGAGGGGCTGGGCGGGCCCCGCGACGGCTCGGATTTCATGAACCTTCATCGCAACAAGCGCAGCATGACGCTCGACCTCAAGAACCCGGAAGGGGTGGCGCTGCTGAAGCGGATGGCGGCGAAGGCGGACGTTCTCGTCGAGAATTTCCGGCCGGATGTGAAGCATCGCCTCGGCATCGATTACGAAACGCTGCGCCAGGTCAATCCGGGCCTCGTCTATGCCAGCATCTCCGGCTTCGGCCAGGACGGGCCCTATGCCGGCCGCCCCGGCTTCGATCAGGTGGCGCAGGGAATGGGCGGCCTCATGTCGATAACCGGGCTGCCGGGCCAGGGGCCGATCCGCGTCGGCATCCCGATCGCCGATCTCACCGCCGGCATCTTCTGCGCGCAAGGGATTCTGGTCGCGCTGCTCGAGCGCGAGGTGTCGGGGCAAGGGCAGTGGGTGCAGACCTCCTTGCTGCAAGCCCAGATCTTCATGCTCGATTTCCAGGCGGCGCGCTGGCTCGTCGATCACGAGGTCCCGAAGCAGGCCGGCAACAACCATCCGACGAGCATCCCGACCGGCGTCTTCCCGACGCGCGACGGGCATATCAACATCGCCGTCGCCGGGCAGACCATCTGGGAGCGCTTCTGCCGCGCCGTCGGTGCGCCCCAGCTTCTCGCCAACCCCGCTTACGCGAAGGCGGCGGACCGCTCGAAGAACCGCGACGCCCTCAACGCCGAGATCGCCGAAATCCTGCGGACCCGCACCAGCCAGGAATGGGTCGTGGCGCTCAACGAGGCGGGGGTGCCGACCGGACCCATCTATACGATCGACCAGGTCTTCGCCGATCCGCAGGTCCGCCATCTCGGCATGGCGCAGCCGCTCGACACGCCGACGCGCGGCCGCGTCTCGTTCTGCACGCAGCCCATGATCCTGTCGCGGACGCCGAGCTCCTTCCAGAAAGCGCCCCCCGCCATGGGCGAGCACACCGACGAGATTCTGGGAGAGTTCGGATACAGCGCCGATGAAATCGCCGGGCTGCGCCAGCGCCAGGTCGTTTGACCGGCGCTGCCGCCGCCGGCAGCACCCGTTTGGCGGAGGAGATGCCCAATTGAATGACGACAAGGTGATCGCCCAGAAAGACGGGCCTGTCGGCTCGATGATTTTCAACAATCCGGGGCGGCGCAACGCGGTTTCTCTCGGAATGTGGGAGAGGGCGGCCGCGATACTGAACGATTTCGCCGGCGATCCCGCGATCCGCGTCGTCGTCCTCTCGGGTGCCGGCGGCAAAGCCTTCGCTTCCGGCGCGGACATCTCGGAATTCGAGAGGGAGCGCGCCACGGCGGATGCGGTCGCGCGCTACAATGCCACGACCGAGCGCACCTCCTCGGCGCTCTACAACCTGCCCAAGCCCACCATCGCGATGATTGAGGGCTGGTGCATCGGCGGCGGCCTTGCCCTGGCGATCGCCTGCGATCTGCGCATCGCCTCGGAAACTTCGCGCTTCGGCATTCCCGCGGCCCGGCTCGGCGTCGGCTATGGCGTCAACGGCATCCGCCGCCTCGTCGATCTGGTGGGGCCGGCCGCGGCGAAGGACATCTTCTTCACGGCCCGGCATTACACCGCCGCCGAGGCGCTCCGCCTCGGCCTCGTCAACGCTGTGGTACCGGCGGCCGCGCTCGAAAGCCACGTGCGCGACTATGCGGCGATGATCGCGGCGAACGCACCGCTCACCATCGCCGCGGTGAAGCGCACCGTGGGCGAAGTGCTCAAAGACCCCGCCGACCGCGACACCCTGCTCTGCGAGCGTCTCATCGCCGCGTGCCATGCCAGCCAGGACTACATCGAAGGCCGCCGCGCGTTCATGGAGAAGCGACAGCCGAATTTCGCCGGCCGCTAGGCGCCGCGCCGGCGAAAACTCGGCAAATCCGGTGACAGGAGCCGCGGGTGGCGGAGATCGTCCAGATCACGGTCAATGGCGCGACGCATCGCCTCAGCCTCGAGCCCGATGTGCCGCTGCTCTATTTGCTGCGCAACGATCTCGGCCTTAACGGGCCGAAATTCGGCTGCGGCCTCGGTCAGTGCGGCGCCTGCACGGTGCTCCTCGGCGCGGAGGCCGTGCGCTCCTGCGTGGCTCCGGTCGGGGCGATCGGCGATCTCCCGGTGACGACGCTCGAAGGCATCGGGACGGCGCAGAATCCGCACCCGCTGCAGCGGGCCTTCATCGCCGAGCAAGCGGCGCAGTGCGGCTACTGCATCAACGGCATGATCATGCAGGCCAAGGCCCTGCTCGACCACAAGCGCGATCCGAGCGACGCCGACATCCGCGCCGCCCTCGCCGACAATTTGTGCCGCTGCGGCACGCATCATCGGATCATCCGCGCCGTGCGGCGCGCCGCGCGGGAGATGCAGTCGTGACTGTCGGGCTGACGCGCCGGCGCTTCGGCCAGGGGCTGGGTGCTGTCGTGCTCGCCTTCAGCCTGAGGCCCGGGCTCGCGGTCGCCGAAGGCGAGCATCTGCCCGGAAGCCTCGACAAGAACCGCGCCCTCGACGGCTGGATCCGCATCGACCGCGACGGCGGCGTCACCGTCTTCGCCGGGAAAGTCGAACTCGGGCAAGGCATTCTGACCGCGCTGCGCCAGATCGCCGCCGAAGAGCTCGATATCGACCTCGAGCGCCTGCGCATCGTCTCGGGCGACACGACGCAAACGCCGAATGAGGGGTTCACCTCGGGCAGCCAATCGATCGAGCAGAGCGGCGCCGCGCTCCGCCTCGCCGCCGCCGAGGCGCGCGCCATCCTTCTCGACCTGGCGGCGGCACGGCTCGGCGCATCCGCCGAGCGCCTCACCGTCGCCGACGGGGTCATCTCGACGCCGGAAGGCGGCCGGACGAGCTATTGGGAGCTCGTCGGACCCGACACCTTCCGCCGCGACGCCACAGCGCGAGCGGCGCCGAAGCCGGCCGATGCGCACAAGCTTGTCGGCAAGAGCCTGCAACGCATCGACATTCCGGCCAAGGTGACGGGCGGCGCCATTTACGTCCAGGATATGCGCCTGCCCGGCATGCTCTTCGGCCGCGTCGTCCGCCCGCCATCCTACGGCGCGCGGCTCCTCGGGATCGACGAGGCGGCATTTCGCCGAATGCCGGGCGTCGTCGCGATCGCACGCGACGGCAGCTTTCTCGGCGTTGTCGCGGCGCGCGAAGAGCAGGCGATCGCCGTTCGCAACGCGATGCGCGATGCGGCGCGGTGGCAGAATGGGCCGGCGCTGCCCGATGCCGCCCGCATCCACGACCATCTTAAAAGCCTGCCCGCGCGAAGCGAGGTCATCAGCGAGAAACAGGGTCCGGTCGCGGCGGCCGTGCAGGGGCTGAGCGCCAGCTACACGCGGCCCTATCTGGCGCATGCGTCGATCGGACCGTCTTGCGCCCTCGCGCGGTCCGACGGCGGGCGGCTCGATCTCTGGACGCATACGCAAGGCGTCTTCCCGCTCCGCCGCGACCTCGCCGCCGCCCTCGCCATGCCCGAGGACCGCATCGCCGTGCATCATGTCCAAGGCTCCGGCTGCTACGGGCAGAACGGCGCCGATGACGTGGCGCTCGATGCCGCGCTGCTCGCGCGGGCCGTGCCCGGCCGCGCGGTCAAGGTGCAATGGATGCGCGACGACGAGTTCGCCTGGGAGCCCTTCGGCCCCGCCATGGGCATGAGCGTCAGCGCCGATCTCGCCGCCGATGGCGGCATCGTCGATTGGCGCTACGAGGTTTGGAGCAACACGCACAGCACGCGCCCCGGGCGGCCGGGCGGGGTCGCGCTGCTGGCCGCGTGGCATCTCGACCGGCCGCTGGCGCCGCCGCCCCCGGAGATCATTCCGCGGCCCTCGGGCGGCGGCGACCGCAATGCCATACCGCTCTACGACCTGCCGCAGCAGCGCGTCACGCACCACTTCATTCCCGAGATGCCGCTCCGCGTCTCAGCGCTGCGCACCTTGGGCGCCTTCGCCAATGTCTTCGCCATCGAGTCCTTCATGGACGAGCTGGCGGCCGCCGCCGGTGCCGACCCGGTCGAATTCCGCATCCGGCATCTCCGCGACGGCCGCGCGCGCGACGTCATCAACGCCGCGGCGGCAAAGGCGGGGTGGAAGCCTGGCCGGCACGGCGACGGAACGCATGGGCAAGGGCTCGGCTTCGCGCGGTACAAGAACCACGCCAGCTACGTCGCCATCATCGCCGATGTGGCGGTCGACCGCGCGAGCGGCGTCATTCGCCTCGAGAAGGTCGTGGCCGCCGTCGATTCGGGGCAGATCATCAATCCCGACGGTCTCGCCAACCAGATCGAAGGAGGGATCATCCAGGCCGCGAGCTGGACGCTGAAGGAGCAGGTCGGCTTCGATCGCAAGGGCATAACCTCGCGCGACTGGGATAGCTATCCCATCCTGCGCTTTACCGAGGTACCGGAGATTGCGGTGGAGCTGCTGGACCGCCCGAACGAGCCGCCGCTCGGCGTCGGCGAAGCAGCCGGCGGCCCGGTCGCGGCGGCCATCGCCAATGCCGTGGCGCAGGCGACGGGAAAGCGCTTGCGGGACCTGCCGCTCGTCCCCGCGCGCGTCAAGGCGGCATTCGCCTGAACGGCCCTATCGCGCGCTTTGCTGCTCTTCGCGGCTAAGGCGCGGCAACGCCTCGGCAAGCCCTTCGAGCGACGACAAGCGGATGATTTCTTCGATCGCCGCCGTCGTCTGGTCGGCAAGACGTCGCGCCGCTTCGGCCGCCGCCGCCATTCCTTCCTCGCATCGGGCGGCCGCCAGGGCGGCATCGAGCGCGTCGAGCGTCGTGCGGCTGACGAGGCCGCCGGCGATTCCGATCATCTCGTCGAGAGTGCTGCACATCTCGGGAAGGCGCATGCCGGCGGGGGCGGTCGTTGCTTCACGGCCGCGGTCGAAATGCTCCATGGCGCGACGCTCCAGCGTTCATCTGCGCCCGATTGTAGCGGCGATGACTTTACGTCGTCTTAATAACGCGGAATGAACCCCGGCATCGGGCGTTAGCGCTACATGCAATATTCATCCCCCGAGCCAGAGACCCTTGGCGCGGCGAAGCCGGCTGCGGCTCCGCTGGAAGACGCCTTGATGAAGCTCGACCCGGCGTGGATCGTGTTGGCCGACCTCAGGATCGGCGCTCCGCCGGACGACATCAGCGCCGATTACGTGCTGCTGCACCGGGATCGCGGCGTCGCGCTCATCGAGCTGGCGCCCGGCAAGGGCAAGGATGCGGTCGAGGCATTCCGAGCCTTTCTCGAGGGCGAAGGGTTTTCTGCGTTCTTTCCGGGAACGCTGGCGATCGTGCAGCTCGTCATCCCCGCCGATGAAGGCGCGCTCGAGGCCCGCCTCGATGCGGCGTTCGCAGCGGCCCCGCCCTCGACAATTGCCGAGCCGGACTGGGTGGGCGCGCTGAACGCGCTGCTGGTCGCTCCCGAACCCACGGGCGCGGCTCCTGAGGCGCGATCCGACGAATGGAACGCCGCCAGCCCGCCGGCGCAACCCGCTTTCCAAGCCACCACGCCCGCCGCCGCGGACGCGGCTTCCTTCGATCGGCCGGAACCGTTGCGCGTGCCGCTTGAAGACCGGCGCCTCCAGTCGCGGAGCCGGCGGCGCTGGCCGGCCGTGCTTCTCCTTGCTTGCGCCGCGGGCGGCGGCATCGCCTGGTGGGTGATGGCGCCCCCGACCGGCCTCGACGCGCTCGATCGCTCGGCCGCGAGCAACACGGTCGCCATTCCGCTGCAGGAGTCGGCGAATTCGGCGGCGCCGGGCGCGAGCCAGTCGACTCCGCCGAAGGCAAGCTCGGATGCTGGGGCGCCCTCGGCGGCGATTGCCTCCCGCGAACCGGCGGCGGATGCCGCGGCCTCGGCCGATTCGGCCGCGATCCCCCCGGTGCCGCCGGCACCGCCGCCGCGCGCGATTGCCACGCCCTCGCCGCCGGCGTCGCCCTCAGCGGCGATCATCGCCGCGCCGAAGTCGGCCCCCCAGCCTCCGCAGCCTTCGACCCCGCCCCCGGTGAAACCGCCGGCGGCGCCGCCTCCGACGATGGCCGCCGCTGGCGATGCCGGCGCCGCGGCAATACCGCCGCCGCCGCCAGCAAAGCCTGCGCCGCCCTCGTCACCGGCGCTGGCGACGAGCACTCGCAGCGGCGCCCCGACGGAAGCGTCGAAACCGGGCTCGGAGGCGAGCAGGACGCCGATGGCGGAGGCAAACGCCGAGACAGCGGCCGGGCCGCCATCTTCCCCGCCGCCCCTCGCCGCGGCAGCCAGGCCCGAGCCGTCGCCGCCATCGCATGCCGCCTCGGTAGCGAAGGCGGAGCCGCCTGCTCCGGCGCCGGCGCCTCCGCGCGCGGCGGACCGGGCACCGGCGCCGCACGAGGCGCCCGATGCAGTCCAGCCGAGGGCCGAACCCACGGCTCCCGCTGCGACCATTGCGGACAAGAAGGCGGCTCCGCCGACAGCCCCCAAACCCGCACTCGCACGCGAAGCGGCGCCCCCGCCGCGCGCGACGCCGCCGGAGATGACCGCGACCGCATCGCGGCCGAGCCGGGATCACGGCGCAGCGCGCCGCTCGCGAGCGCCGGCACCGCAGATGCAAGCGGAGGCGGAGAGACCGGACGGCTCGCATCCCCGCTCGGGCCCGCCGCTCGATGCGGCGGACCTGCCGCCGCTCGCGACGATGGGCGCGTCCCAGCCGCCGGAGGAGCCCAAACCGGCCGAGCCGATCATCGCGCATGCGCGACCGCTGCCGCTGGTTCCGGCACCGGCCCCGATCGGCGCGCCGTCGGCCGAGGCTAGAGCCGCCGCCGCGCCGCCCGGGCCGCAGATGAGCGCCTTGCCGGTGCCGGTGAGCCGCGGGCCTGCCGAGAGGGAAAGCAGCGTGTGCCGGATCTACAACGCTTCGATGACAGTGCTGGGACAACAGCGCCCGGTGAAGGGCCTCGCCTGCCGGCGCGCCGACGGCACCTGGCAGGTGGTGACGCAAGCGCCCGAATAGCGGCAGCAGAGCCGGCGGCCGTCGGCCGCGGGCCGGGCCTGACGCTCAGCCGGCGGCGAAGCGGTTCTCGATCTGGCCGAGCGCGTGAGTTACGAGCCCGGCGCTGCGCCGGCGCTCGCTTTGCGCGAACTCGATGCCGGCAAAGGGGTACGCCGCCCACCGCACATCGCAGCGGAAGACACCGAAGGGCGGCACGAAGAGCAGCGCTTGCCGCATCGGTTCGACACGGCCGAAGACGAGCAGCTTGGCGCCTCCGACCGACACGTTGTAGACGTAGCATTCGAGGTGGCGCGCGCCGATGACCAGATCGCCCCACCACCGCGTATCCAGCCGGGGGTGGCCGCGGCGTTCCGCGGGCGCCAGCACCCTCTCCCGGCGTTGATCCGCGATCTGCATCGATCCAGCCCCTGAATCGTAACGGGCAGGGAGCCCTGCCGCGCCTCACTATCGCAAGGAGCCGTTACGAAATAATAAAACCGAAGAGACCGATCGTGCGAAATCGCCGTCAGATGTTGCCCTCGGCTGTCCCGTCGATGCCGCGAAGCGGCGCGCCGCGGGGCATGGTCGGACCTTCGGGCGCTGCGGCGAGCGGCCTTGCCGGCACCTCGCTGACCGCCTTGAAATAGCCCAACACCATATCGACGGTTTCGCCGTCGCGCGCCATCGGCAAGGCGAGCCGGCGATAGCTGAGAAAGCCGCGGCCGCTGAACTGGACGGGCCGCTCCCAATAATGCAGCCGGGCGGTTTCGACGACGCTGCGCAGAGCCGCGGCGACCGGCTGCATCAACGCCGAGGGCTGCATTTCATCGACATAGCATCCGGTGCAATCGCGCCCCATGAGATCCGTGACGCGCGTGCCCCACACCCGCACGCGAAGGCGAATGATTCCGTCCTTCCGCTCCACATCGTAGAGCACGATGCCCGCGAGAAACTTGCTGATCTCGGTCGGGTCGAGGTGCTGGCGACCGGGGAGACGACCGGGCGGCGCCTTGGACTGCAAATATTGCGCAAGGGCGCGCATTTCCGGATCCGGGATTTCCTCCAGCGATAATTTCCCTTCCTGCTTGCCCATAAGAATCAGCACGAGAACTATTTCATCTTCACTATGCCGTAAGGGCAGGCCGTTTCTCAACTGTAAATTGCGAGCGACACGAAGCGATCTGCCGCACCGTGTGGCATCGCGCGGACGCTGCCTCGCGACCGCGGGACGAGGACGGGGTCGCGCCGAATGGCGCGCTGGGATAAGCTCGCGGCGAGGCAAGAACGGGCCCCGCCACGATGATTCCCCGCTACAGCCGTCCCGAGATGAGCGCGATCTGGGACGCGAAGAACCGCTTTCGCATCTGGTTCGAGATCGAGGCGCATGCCTGCGACGCGCAGGCGGCGCTCGGCGTCATCCCCAAGGCAGCGGCGCGCGCCGTCTGGGAGAAGGGCGCCTTCGAGATCGACCGCATCGACGCGATCGAGCGCGAGACCAAGCACGACGTCATCGCCTTCCTCACCAACCTCGCCGAGCATGTGGGACCGGCAGCGCGCTTCGTCCATCAAGGCATGACCTCGAGCGACGTGCTCGATACCTGCCTTGCGGTGCAGCTGACCCAGGCCGCCGACCTGCTCGTCGCCGATCTCGACGCGCTCCTCGCCGTGCTGCGCCGCCGCGCCTTCGAATTCAAGATGACGCCCTGCATCGGGCGCAGCCACGGCATCCATGCCGAGCCGACGACCTTCGGGCTTAAGCTCGCGGGCTTCCACGCCGAATTCGCGCACGGGCGCGAACGCCTCCTCACCGCGCGGCGCGATGTCGCCACTTGCGCCATCTCCGGCGCGATCGGCACCTTCGCCAATATCGATCCCGCCGTCGAGGCGCATGTCGCCGAAAAGCTCGGCCTCGCGCCGGAGCCGGTCTCGACCCAGATCATTCCGCGCGACCGCCACGCCGCCTTCTTCGCGACGCTCGGCGTCCTCGCCGGCTCGGTCGAGCGAATCGCGACCGAGATCCGCCATCTCCAGCGCACCGAGGTGCGCGAGGCCGAGGAATTCTTCGCGCCCGGCCAGAAGGGCTCCTCGGCGATGCCGCACAAGCGCAACCCGGTCCTGTCCGAGAATTTGACGGGCCTCGCGCGCCTCGTCCGCGGCGCCGTCGTTCCCGCCCTCGAAAACGTGGCGCTCTGGCACGAGCGCGACATCTCGCATTCCTCGGTGGAGCGCGTCATCGCGCCGGACGCCACGATCGCCCTCGACTTCGCCTTGGCGCGCCTCACCCAGCTCATGGACAAGCTCGTGGTATATCCCGAGCGGATGCGGCAGAACCTCGACCAGCTCGGCGGTCTCGTCCATTCGCAGCGAGTCCTGCTTGCTTTGACGCAGGCCGTCATGAGCCGCGAGGACGCCTATCGCGCCGTGCAGCGCAACGCCATGCCGGTCTGGCGCGGGGAAGGCCGGTTCCTCGATTTGCTGAAGGCGGATCCGGAGGTGGCGCGGCGCCTTTCGCCCGAGGAGCTCGAGCGGCTATTCGAGGAAGACTACCACTTCAAGCATGTCGACACGATCTTCCGCCGCGTCTTCGGGACGGCATGACGTCGCGGCGGCGCAGCTTCGGCGCGCCTCATTCCCTCTCGACTTGCCGCCGCGCCTCCTCGCCGAGGCGCTGCAGCTCGTCGGCGATGCGCGCTTCGTCGATGCCGACGCCTTTTGCGGCAAAATCCGCACTGACCTTTGCAAGGACGCCGCGGCCGCGCGGGGCCCCGAATTCGGCGGCAACGACGTCCCTGGCATACGCCTCAGCGGCCTCTCCGGAGAGGCCGAGCTGACGCGCCGCCCACAGGCCGAAGAGCTTGTCCCGACGTGACCGGACCTTGAAAGCGAGCTCCTGATCGTGGCTGAAGCGCGCCTCGAACTCGCGTTCGCGTTCGTCGAGCGTCGTCATGGCGAAGCGCTCCCTCGGTTTCGCCCTATGATAACGCCGCCCTGTGGCGAGGTGGAGAGGCCGGAATGTGCACCCTCGTGATCCTGCGCCGTCCGGCGCATTCCTGGCCGGTCATCCTCGGCGCCAATCGCGACGAGATGCTGGATCGACCATGGCGGGCACCGGCCCGGCATTGGCCGGACCGGCCCGAGACGGTGGGCGGGCTCGACGAGCTCGCCGGCGGCTCCTGGCTCGCCGTCAACGAGCACGGCGTCCTCGCCGGCGTTCTCAACCGCTTCGGCAGCCTCGGTCCGCAGAGCGGGAAGCGCTCCCGCGGCGAGCTTGTCCTCGAAGCGCTGGACCACGCCGACGCCGCCGCCGCGGCGGCGGCGCTTGCCATGATCGAGCCCGCCTCCTACCGGCCGTTCAACCTCGTCATCGCCGACAACCGCGACGCGTTTTGGCTGCGCCATGCCGATCCGACCGGTGTCCTGCCGGTGATGGTCCGGCCGCTCCCCGGCGGGGTCTCCATGATCGCGTCCGGCGATCTCGACGACAGCGGAAACCCGCGGATCGCCGCCTACCTTCCGCGCTTCCGCGCGGCGCCCGCCCCCGACCCCGGCAACGGCGATTGGCGCGCCTGGGAGGCGCTGCTCGCCGATGAAGGCGGCGCGCCCGGCGCGGCATCGCGAGCCGCGATGAGCTTCGCCCTCGCCGACGGCTTCGGCACGGTCTCGAGCGCCCTCATCGCCCTGCCGGCGGCGGAGCAAGGCGGCGCGCGCCCCGTCTTCCGCTTCGCGGCGCGCCGACCCGAGCGCGGCCCGTGGCGGACCATCGCGGTCTAGCGGCGTTGTTTCCGCCTCTCTGCCTTGCTATACAGCCCTCCGCTTTGGAATCCCGCCGGGCTCCGGCGCTGAGAAGGCGGCCAATGTCGCGACGCAGGCAAATCTACGAAGGCAAGGCCAAGGTGCTGTTCGAGGGCCCGGAGCCGGGCACCATCGTCCAGTACTTCAAAGACGATGCCAGCGCCTTCAACGACCGCAAGAAGGGCACGATCGTCGGCAAGGGCGTGCTCAACAACCGCATCAGCGAATTCCTGATGACGAAGCTCGGCGAGATCGGCATCGCGACGCACTTCGTTCGCCGCCTCAACATGCGCGAGCAACTCGTGCGCGCCGTCGAGATCATCCCGATCGCGATCGTCGTGCGCAACGTCGCAGCGGGCTCATTCTCGCAGCGCCTCGGCATTGCCGAGGGCACGGTGCTGCCGCGCTCGATCGTCGAATATCATTACAAGAACAAGGAGCTCGGTGATCCGCTCGTCTCCGAGGAGCACATCACCGCCTTCGGTTGGGCCTCGACCCAGGATCTCGACGACATGATGCAGATGGCGCTCCGCATCAACGATTTCCTCAGCGGCCTCTTTCTCGGCGTCCAGATCAAGCTCGTCGACTTCAAGCTCGAATTCGGCCGCCTCTGGAGCAATGACGAGATGCGGGTCGTCCTCGCCGACGAGCTCAGCCCGGACAATTGCCGGCTCTGGGATCTGAGGACGAACGAGAAGATGGACAAGGACCGCTTCCGCCAGGATCTGGGCGGCGTCGCCGAGGCCTATCAGGAGGTGGCGCGCCGGCTCGGCATTCTGCCCGAGAGCGGCCCCGCCGACATCCCGGATCCAAGGCTCGTGCGATAGGCGGCAAGCGTGAAGGCGCGCATCCACATCACCCTCAAGGAGGGCGTGCTCGATCCGCAAGGAAAGGCGATCGCGCATGCCCTCGGCAATCTCGGCTTCTCCGGGGTAGAGCAAGTGCGACAGGGCAAATACATCGAGATCGAGCTCGCCGAGACCGACGAGGCGCGGGCCCGCGCCAGCCTCGAGGCGATGTGCCAGCGCCTGCTCGCCAACACAGTCATCGAAACCTACGCGATCGACATCGCCTGAAGACCGGGCCGCGCCGGAGCGCGGATGCGCTCCTTCGCGCTTGCGCACGCCCCCTTGGAGGGGAGCGCGGAGCCGCCCTCGCCTCCTTACGGGGGAGGTTCGGAACCGACACCCTTAGCCTATGTTAGCCCGATACCGCGCGTCAGCGCGACACCGCGCAAAGGGCCGCCGCGCCTCAAAAATGATCAACAGCTTCGACCTGTTCGTCTTTCACGCCTTCAACGGATTAGCGGGAAACTGGACGTTCGACCGTCTCGCCAATTTCGAGGAGACGAACGACCTCCTCAAGGGCGCGCTGCTGCTTGCCCTCTATTTCTTTTTTTGGTTCCGCGAGGGAACGGGCCAGGAGGAGAGGCGCCTCACCATCATTTCGGTCGTCGCCGGCGCCTTCCTCGCCCTCGTCGTCAACCGCGCGCTCGCGGCTGGCCTGCCGTTTCGCGTCCGGCCCATGTATATGGGCGGGATCGGCTACCGGGCGCCCTCCATCGCCGTCAACTACAATCTCGAGAATTGGAGTTCGTTTCCGAGCGACATGGCGACATATTTCTTCGCCCTCGCCTTCGGCCTCGTCTACTTCGCGCGGCGCCTCGCCCTCATGATGATGGCGTATACAATCGTCGTCATCTTCGTGCCGCGCCTCTATCTCGGCATCCATTTCGCCTCCGACATCATCGCCGGTGCGCTCATCGGCGCGGTCGGCGTCTGGGCGATGCGCAACCGTCTCACCGACCGCATACTCGGGAGGCCGATCCTCGCCTTCGGCCGCTCGCATCCGGCGGCCTTTCACATGCTCATGTTCCTGATCGCCTTCGAAATGGCGGTGATCTTCATGCATGTGCGCCACGCCGCTCACGGGCTCATGGCGGTGGTCGGCCATTACGGGCTGGCGGTCGTCCAGCTGCATCTCGCCGCGCTGGTGCTCGGCCTCGGCCTTGCCGCGATCGCCGCGATCGGCCTCGGTCTCGCCTTGCGCGGCCAGCGGCGCCAGGCGCCGGCCGAGCAGCCTTCCTCGAGCGCGGCCGACATCTGACCGGACATCCATCGCCTGCCCCTCCCCTTCCCGCCGGAGGCAGCGGCGCCCTCATCACGATTTGACGATTTCCCCTGAACTCACCCCCGCTCTTCCCGTTCACCACGCGGAGTGTCCGCAACGGACGCGGCGGGGCCACCGCGCCAGCCCGAGAGCAAGATCATGACAGAACCGTCTGCGTCTCTCGTCAGCGTCGTCATTTCGAGTTTCAATTACGCGCAATTCATCGGCGCCGCGATCGACAGCGCGCTCGGCCAAAGCTACCCGAATGTCGAAATCATCGTCGTCGATGACGGCTCGACCGACGCGTCGCGCGCCGTCATCGCCGGATACGGCGATCGCGTCCGCGCGGTCTTCAAGGCGAATGGTGGCAACGCGTCGAGCATCAATGCGGGATTTGCCGCGGCGCGTGGAGACATCGTCCTCTTCATGGATGCTGATGATCTGCTGCTGCCGCAAGCCATCGAGCGCATGGTCGCCGCGATGCGCCCCGGCGCCAGCGCGGTGCAGGTGCCGGTGATGAACGTCGACGCCGCCGGTCGCCCGCTCGGCTCGGTGCTGCCGGTGCTGCCGAAGGTCTGGACACCGGAGCGCATCCGCCGCACCGTGCTGCGCACCGGCTCCTACCCCTACCCGCCGACGAGCGGCAACGCCTATCCCCGCTGGTTTCTCGAACGCGTCATGCCGATGCGGGCGGAATATGGCGGCATCGACGGCATCCTGAATTGCGCCGCGGCCTTGCATGGCGACGTCGTCGTGCTGCGCGAGCCGCTCGTCTGCTACCGCTTTCACGGCCGGAACATGGGCGCGGCAAGCGAGATCCGTCCGGAGAAGCTGCACTATTACGTCTCGCTCGACCTGCCGCGGAACGCCTTTCTCGTCGAAGAGGCAAGGCGGCTCGGCATCGCGCTGAGCCCGAGACGGGTCGAGCGCGCCTTCTACTTCGCCCAGTACCGCCTCGTCTCGCGCAAGCTGCGACCCGATCTACACCCGCTTCGCGACGATACGCTGCTGCGCGTGACGGCGCGCTTTCTCGAAGCCGCCGCGGTCGCCCCGGACCGGCCCCTGCGCCGCCTCGCCGTCGCCCTCTGGGGACTCGCCGTGGCCCTGTCGCCGCTCTCGCTCGCCGAGCCCTTGGTGACACTCCGCTTCTCCTCGATGAAGCGGCCGCGCGCGCTCGAGAGCTTTTTCCAGATGCTGGGACTTGTCCGCCGGATGAGCGGCAAGCAGGGCGCCGGCTGATCATCCGGCGCCCGGCGCCGGATCAATGAAAATGCAGCGGCACGATGACGTTGAGCGACGGCGCGGCGACCGGGACGGGCGCGGCGTAAACGACGGGCGGCGGCGCATAGACGACGGGCGGCGGCGGGTAATAGACGACGGGAGGCGGATAGACGCCATAGACCGGATAGGGATAGTGCCGCCAGTGGTCGCGATCCCCATCGCCGTGGTGCCGATGGTGGTGGTGGTGATCATCGTCGTCGGCGCGAGCCGACGGGATCGTGAGAGCGCCGGCCGCGATGACGGCAGCAAGGACGAGAGCGGCGGAACGGAGACGGCGGGGAAAACGGCTGAAACCTGTCATCTTGTGTTCTTTCTCGGCTTCACGGGGTTCGTGCGTGATAACGAACGATACGCGCATTTCCGGCGCCTTGTTCCCGTGTCATTTCTGGGACATCGCGGCCGGAACGGCGGATTGTCGCTCCCGCCGGAGGAGCGCGCGGCCCGGTGACGCCCGGCCTTGATCGGCGCGCGGATGCGGGCTATCTGATCGGCGCCCCTCCCCTCGCCGCGAGTGCCAGATGAGAGCCGCCATCGTCGTCTTCCCCGGTTCGAACCGCGAGCGCGATGTCTGCCTGGCGCTGGAGCGCAGCACCGGCCGGACCCCGGCGATGGTGTGGCACGGCGACACCGAGCTTCCCGACGCCGATCTCATCGTCATTCCCGGCGGCTTCGCCCATGGCGACTATCTGCGCTGCGGCGCCATGGCGGCGCACTCGCCGATCATGGGCGAGATCAAGCGGAGGGCGCGGCGCGGCACGCCGGTGCTCGGCATCTGCAACGGCTTTCAGGTGCTGACTGAAGCGGGGCTGCTGCCGGGCGCGCTGCTGCGAAACCAGACGCTGAAATTCCACTGCCGCGACGTGCATCTCAAAGTCGAGACCAGCCAGAGCATCTTCACCTGCGGCTATGAGGCGGGACAGGTCATCCGCGTGCCGGTCGCCCATCACGACGGCAACTACTTCGCCGATCCGAAGACGCTCGACCGCATCGAGGAGAAAGGCCTCGTCGCCTTTCGCTACTGCTCGCCCGAAGGCGAGCTCACCGAGGCGGACAACCACAACGGCTCTGCCCGCAACATCGCCGGCATCTTCAACGAGGAAAAGACCGTCCTCGGCCTCATGCCCCATCCCGAGGACGCGACCGACCCGCTTCTCGGCGGCACCGATGGCTGTGGCCTTTTCGACGGCCTCGCCGGAGCGCTCCGCGCGTGAGCTTTCTGCACCAGCGCACCCTGGCTTCGATGACGCCTCCCCTCGCGGGGGAGGGGTCATAGTAACGACTTTCCCGTGACGCCCCTCACTCCCGCGATCATCGCGCAGCACGGCCTCACGGCCGAGGAATACACGCGTGCCGTCGCCATTCTTGGCCGCGCCCCGAATTTGACCGAGCTCGGCATCTTCTCCGTGATGTGGAGCGAGCACTGCTCCTACAAATCCTCGAAAAAATGGCTGAAGACCCTGCCGGTAACCGGGCCGCGCGTCATCTGCGGCCCCGGCGAGAATGCCGGCGTCGTCGATATTGGCGACGGCCAAGCCGTCGTCTTCAAGATGGAGAGCCATAACCATCCCTCCTTCATCGAGCCTTATCAGGGCGCGGCGACCGGGGTCGGCGGCATTCTCCGCGACGTCTTCACCATGGGCGCGCGACCGATCGCCAATCTCAACGCGCTCCGCTTCGGCGATCCCGCGCATCCGAAGACGCGCCATCTCCTGGCGGGCGTCGTCGCCGGCATCGGCGGCTACGGCAATTGCGTCGGCGTGCCGACGGTCGGCGGCGAGTGCAACTTCCACGCCGCCTATAACGGCAACATCCTCGTCAACGCGATGACCGTCGGCCTTGCCGATGCGAAGAAGATCTTCTATTCCGCGGCAGCGGGCCCGGGGAACCCGGTCATCTATGTCGGCGCCAAGACCGGGCGCGACGGCATCCACGGCGCCACCATGGCTTCGGCCGAGTTCAACGAGGATTCGGAGGCCAAGCGCCCGACCGTCCAGGTGGGCGACCCCTTCACGGAAAAGCTCCTCATCGAAGCCTGCCTCGAATTGATGGCGGGCGACGCCATCGTCGCCATCCAGGATATGGGTGCGGCGGGTTTGACCTCCTCCTCGGTCGAGATGGCGGGCAAGGGCGGGCTCGGCATCGAGCTCGAGCTCGATCGGGTGCCGGTGCGCGAAACCGGGATGACGCCGTACGAGATCATGCTCTCCGAATCGCAGGAGCGCATGCTGATGATCCTGAAGCCGGGCAGCGAGCAGGCCGCGCGACGGATCTTCGAGAAATGGGAGCTCGATTTCGCCGTCATCGGCCGGGTGACGGAGACTGGCCGGCTCGTCCTCAAAATGGGCGGCGAGACGGTCGCCGAGCTTCCCGTCGAACCCCTCGTCACGCAGGCCCCCGTCTATGACCGGCCCTGGGTTCCGACGCCGAGGCGGCCCGACCTGCCCGGCGACCGCTTCTCGACCCGGTTGACCGCGCCGCAGGTGCTGGAACGGCTGCTGCGCTGCCCCGACCTCGCCTCCAAGCGCTGGATCTGGGAGCAGTACGACTATCTCGTCATGGGCGACACGGTGCAGCGCCCGGGCGGCGATGCCGCGGTCGTTCGCGTTCGCGGCACGCGCAAGGCGCTCGCCCTCGCGACGGACTGCACGCCGCGCTACTGCTTCGCCGACCCCGTCTCAGGCGGCGCCCAGGCCGTCGCCGAGAATTGGCGAAACCTGACGGCGGTCGGCGCCGTGCCGCTCGCCATCACCGACAACATGAATTTCGCCAATCCGGAGCGGCCGGAGATCATGGGCCAGTTCGTCGGCTGCATCGAGGGCATGCGGGCGGCCTGCCTCGCCCTCGACTATCCGGTTGTCTCGGGCAACGTGTCGCTCTACAACGAGACGAACGGCAAGGGCATCCTGCCGACCCCGGCCATCGGCGGCGTCGGCCTCATCGCCGATGCGGCAAAGAGCGTCGATCTCGCCTTCAAGCGTCCGGGCGAGACCATCCTGCTCGTCGGCGACACGGCGGGTCACCTCGGCTGCTCGCTCTACCTGCGCGAGATCTTCGGCAGCGAGGACGGGCCGCCGCCGCCCGTCGATCTCGCCGCCGAGCGCCGCAACGGCGATTTCGTGCGGGCGATGATCGCCGATGGCCGGCTCGGCGCCTGCCACGACATCTCCGATGGCGGCCTCCTCGTGGCCCTCGCCGAGATGGCGATGGCGCGCGGCATCGGCGCCGAGATCGCCCCGCCGCGGTGTGACCACGGTTTCCTCTTCGGCGAGGATCAGGGCCGCTATCTCCTGGCCACGGCCGAGGCGGAGGCCGTCCTCGCCGCGGCCGCGGCGGCCGGCGTGCCGGCGTTCCGGCTCGGCAGGACGGGCGGCGATTCGTTGACAGTGGCGGGGGGCGGTGCCATATCCGTTAAGGCGCTCCGGGAGGCCAACGAAGCGTGGCTGCCCGGCTACATGGCGTCCTGACCTGATCCACCGGCAGAGAGGCACATCGATGGCGATGGATGCGGCGATGATCGAGAGGCTGATCCGCGAGGGTCTGCCGGATGCGCGGGTCTCGATCGAGGATCTGCGCGGCGACGGCGATCATTATGCCGCGCATGTCGTCTCGGCGGCCTTCAGGGGCAAGACGCGCGTGCAGCAGCATCAGATGGTGTACCAGGCATTGCGTGGGCGCATGGGCAGCGAGCTGCATGCCCTGGCGCTGCAGACGAGCGTGCCGGAGGATTGATCCGTCGCGATCGCGCAGCCTGGCAGATTTCAACAAGGAACTTCGTCACATGGCCAACGACATCGTCTTCGAGCGGATCAGGCAGGACGTCACGAACAACCCGGTCGTGCTGTTCATGAAGGGGACGCCCGTCTTCCCGCAATGCGGCTTCTCCGCGGCGGTCGTCCAGATCCTCAGCCATATGGGGGTCAAGTTCAAAGGGATCGACGTCCTGACCGACCCCGAGATCCGCCAGGGCATCAAGGAGTATTCGAGCTGGCCGACGATCCCTCAGCTCTATGTCAAGGGCGAGTTCATCGGCGGCTGCGACATCATTCGCGAGATGTTCGAATCGGGCGAGCTCCAGGAGCTCCTGAAGAACAACGGCATCGAGACGCGCGCCGCTTGAGCCGCGCGCCGCTCAGCGGCGCTTCGCCTTGACCTTCGCCTTGGGCGGCAGGATGAGGACGCGGTCGACGCGGCGGCCGTCCATATCGACGACCTCGAAACGATAGCCGTCGACCGTGAAGTGGTCCGCCACTTTCGGCACGCGGTTGATTTGCGCCATCATGAAGCCGCCGAGCGTGTGGAAGTCGCCGGTCTCTTCGCCGGGCAGGCTCGCCGCCCCAATGACGTCCTTGACCTCGTCGACGGCGACCATGCCGTCGATGAGCCATGAGCCGTCCTCGCGCGTCACGACAGGGGGATTGCCGTCCTCGCCCGGCGAGGCGATGTCGCCGACCAGCGCTTCGAGGATGTCGGTCAAGGTCACGACGCCTTCGAAATCGCCATACTCGTCGACGACGAGCGCCATCGGGTCGCCCGATTTCTTGAACATTTCGAGAGCGCGGAGCGCCGTCACGGTATTCGGCAAGTAGAGCGGCGGGCGAAGCGCCGCGCGGAGGTCGAAAGGCCGCCCCGAAAGCAGCGCGATCAGGACGTCCTTCACCTGGACGATGCCGAGCACCGATTGCGGGTCGCCCTCGATGACCGGGAAGCGCGAATACTCGGAGGCGACGATCTTCTTCTTGTTCTCCTCTTCATTGTCCGCGAGGTTGAGCCATTCGACCTGCGTGCGCGGCGTCATCACGGCGCTCAGCCGACGGTCGCCGAGGCGGAGCGCCATCTGCGCAATCGTCGTCTCGCCGAGCTGGAGATGGCCGGCCGCCGCGCCCTCGCGCAGCATGAGGCCGATTTCCTCTTCCGTCACCGCCGACTGGTCGCTGAGCTTTATCGGCAAGAGATGGAGAACGAAATTCGTCGAGGCGCTGAGCAGCCATTCCGCGGGCGCGAGGACACGCGAAAGTCCGCGCATCACGCGCGCGAGCGCGGCGGCTATGGCTTCCGGCCGGCTGAGCGCGATGCGCTTCGGCACGAGCTCGCCGATGATGAGCGAAAGGTAGGAGATGGCGATGACGACGGCGCCAATGCTGATCGCATGCGCGTATTCGCCGATGACGCCCGGCACGGTTTCGAGATAGGCGGCGAATGGCTCGCCCAGCGTGGCGCCGCCGAAGCTGCCCGCGAGAATGCCGATGACGGTGATGCCGATCTGCACGGTCGAGAGGAGCCGGCTCGGATCGTGCTTCATTTCGAGAGCGAGCCGCGCGCCTTCGCGTCCGCGTTCGGCGGCATGCTGCAGCCGCACCTGGCGTGCCGCGACGAGAGACATCTCGGCCATGGCGAAGAGCGCGTTCAGCAGAATGAGCAGCAGGACGATCGAGACGTGCAGCGCGAGCATCGTGCATCTCTGTGCGTGAGGGCTCTCTCCAAGATAACGCGGGGCGAAGCTTTCGGCGATGCGTTGCCGTTTCCAACCTTGTCCAATAAAAAAGGCCGCTTCTCGCGAAGCGGCCCCGGGGCATTCTGCGCAAGCGCTCAGCGCGAATAGAACTCGACGACGAGGTTCGGCTCCATCGTCACCGGATAAGGCACGTCGGCAAGCTTCGGCGCGCGAATGAAGCGGCCTTTCATCCGGTCGTGATCGACTTCGAGATACTCGGGAACGTCGCGCTCGGCCGCCTTCACGGCTTCGAGGACGACGGCCATTTCCTTGGCCTTGCCGCGCACCTCGATGGTGTCGTTGTCCTTCACCTGATAGGAGGCGATGTTGACGCGCCGGCCATTCACCGAGACATGGCCGTGGTTGACGAATTGGCGGGCGGCGAAGGGCGTCGGCACGAATTTCATGCGGTAGACGACGGCATCGAGCCGGCGCTCCAGCAGCTCGATCAAATTCTCGCCGGTGTCGCCGCGGCGCCGCGCGGCCTCTTCGTAGAGGCGGCGGAACTGGCGCTCGCCGATATTGCCGTAATAGCCTTTCAGCTTCTGCTTCGCCATGAGCTGCGTGCCGAAATCAGACGGCTTTTTGCGGCGCTGGCCATGCTGGCCCGGCCCGTAGTCGCGGCGATTGAGCGGGCTCTTCGGCCGCCCCCATAAATTGACGCCGAGGCGGCGGTTTATCTTGTACTTCGACTCTTCTCTCTTGGCCATGGCTCCATAATTCCTGTTGAGGATTGTTGTTGTCCCGGTAGTCCCCGAAGGGCGGGGCCGTGCAACGACCCTCATTCCCGGGAATGAGGCGCGCACTATAGTCAGGCGCGCTAATGTGTCAAATGATAGCTCGGCGACGGGGGCGTCGCCTCAGCGTTGTTCTGGGGATCGGCGGGAGAGGAGCGTGCCATGCATTTCGTCTGGATCATCATTATCGGCTTCGTCGCCGGCCTCATCGCCCGCCTGATCTCGCCGGCCCCCAACAATCCGGCCGGCTTCGTCCTGACGACACTGCTCGGGATTATCGGCGCGGTCGTCGCGACTTTCATCGGGCGGGCGGTCGGCTGGTACCATGCCGGCGAGAGCGCCGGCTTCATCGGCGCCATCGTCGGCGCCATCATCGTCCTCGCCATCTGGCACTTCGCCGCCGGCCGCAACTACCCGACGGCCTGAGACCCGCGCCTCACTTCCTGTCGCGGTCGCGCGGCCCGGCCAGGGCCGTGATGACGCCGTGCAGCGTGCGCAGCTCCTGCTCCGTGCAGTGCGCCCGCTGAAAGAGGTTGCGGATGTTGCGGACCATGCTCGGGCGCTTTTCGAGGTTGCGCAGGAAGCCGCTGCGGTCGAGCTCCTCCTCGAGGTGCTCGAAGAAGCGGTGGAGCTCCTCCTTGGTCGCGGGCTCGCTGTTGCCGGTCGGCAGCACCGAGGGCGGCGTGGCATCGCCCGCGGTGAACCACTCATAGCCGATCAGCAGCACGGCCTGGGCGAGGTTGAGCGAAGAGAAGGACGGGTTGAGCGGCACCGTGACGATCGTCTCGGCGAGGCTCAGATGGTCGTTGAGGAGCCCCATCCGCTCCGGCCCGAAAAGAATGCCGCAAGCCTGCCCCGCGCCGATGAGGCCGCGCATCTCGCCCGCAGCCTGGCGCGGCGTCACGACGCGCTTCACCATGTAGCGGTCGCGCGCCGTCGTCGCATAGACATGCTGAAGATCGCCGATCGCGGCGTCGAGCGTATCGAAGAGCCGCGCCCGCTCGAGCACCGGATCGGCGCCGCTCGCCGCCGCTTTCGCCTTCTTCGATGGCCAGCCATCGCGCGGACGCACGAGGCGGAGGTCGGTGAGGCCGCAATTGAACATGGCGCGCGCCGCCGTGCCGATATTCTCGCCGAGCTGCGGCTCGACGAGGATGATGGCGGGGCCGCCGGTCACGGTCGGCCGGCGGTAGTCGGTGCCGGCCATTCAGCTGCGCCTTTCGCCGGGGAACGGAGGCGCGGCGCGCGCCGATAGCACCGTTCTCACCCCCGCCGCCCCTCGCGCCACAGCTTGTAGGTGAGGCTGTCATGGAGCGCGTTGTAGGAGGCGTCGATGACATTGGTCGAGACGCCGACCGTCGACCAGCTTTCGCCCTTGCCGTCGGCCGTCTCGATCATGACGCGCGTCACCGCCTTGGTGCCGTCCTGCGGCGTCAGGATGCGCACCTTGTAGTCGGTGAGGCGGATATGCGCGAGCTCGGGAAAGGCCGGGGTCAAGGCCTGGCGGAGCGCCGTGTCGAGCGCGTTGACGGGTCCGTTCCCTTCGGCGACCGTCATCGCCGTCTCGCCCGCGACCTCGACCTTGATGGTGGCCTCCGAGAGCGTCACCAGCTCGCCGCGCGCGTTCCAGCGCCGCTCGTCGATGACGCGGAAGCTGGTCAGGCGGAAGTAGTCGGGCACCGCGCCGAGAGCGCGACGCGCCAGAAGCTCGAAGCTCGCCTCGGCGCCGTCATAGGCATAGCCCGCGAATTCCCGCTGCTTCACGAGGTCGAGCAGCGCGCCCAGCTTCGGATGGTCGGCCGCGACCTCGATCCCGAGATCGCGCAGGCGCGTCACGAGGTTGGCGCGCCCTGCCTGGTCGGAGACGACGACATGGCGCCGGTTGCCGACGGCGGCGGGGTCGATATGCTCGTAGCAGCGCGGGTCCTTCTCGACGGCCGAGGCGTGCAGCCCCGCCTTGTGCGCGAAGGCGGCCTCGCCGACATAGGCCGCGTGGCGGTCGGGCGCGCGGTTGAGGCGCTCGTCGATGAGCCGCGAGAGATGCGTCAGGCCGCGCAGCGCCTCCTCCGAGACGCCGGTCCGATAACCCATCTTCAGCATCAGCGACGGCAGGAGCGCGACAAGATCGGCATTGCCGCAGCGCTCGCCGAGGCCGTTCAGCGTGCCCTGCACCTGCCGCGCCCCGGCGCGGATCGCGGCGAGGGAATTGGCGACGGCATTGGCCGTATCGTTGTGGCAATGGATGCCGAGGCGCTCGCCCGGCACGGTGCGCACGACCTCGCGGACGATTGCCTCGACTTCGTGCGGCAGCGTCCCGCCATTGGTGTCGCAGAGCACGATCCAGCGGGCGCCGGCATCGCGCGCCGCGGCAAGGCAGGAGAGCGCATAATCGGGATTGGCCTTGTAGCCGTCGAAAAAATGCTCGGCGTCGAAGAGGGTTTCGTCGAGACGGCAGGCCGCGAGGCCGACGCTCTCGGCGATCATCGCGAGATTTTCCGCGAGCGAGACGCCGAGCGCGGTTTCGACCTGGAAGTCCCAGCTCTTGCCGACGAGGCAGGCGACGCGGGCGCCGCAGCCCAGCGTCGCCGCGAGGCCCGGATCGTTGGCGGCGCTCCGCCCCGCGCGCCGCGTCATGCCGAAAGCGGCGAGCCGCGCCCGCCCCAGCCGCGGCGGCTCCCGGAAGAGCGCGTCGTCGGTCGGGTTGGCGCCGGGCCAGCCGCCTTCGATATAGTCGATGCCGAGCCGGTCGAGCTCGCGCGCGATCACCGCCTTGTCGGCAGGCCCGAAATCGACCCCCTGCGTCTGCGCCCCGTCGCGCAGCGTCGTGTCATAGAGATAAATCCGCTCCCCGGCCATGGCGCGTCTATAGCTCGAAAGAGAGGGCGCGGACAAAGAAAAGCTTGAGAAGAGAGTCTCCCTCTTCCGCAGTCCTCCCTCTCCCGCTTGCGGGGGAGCGGCGGGGTGAGGGCAAGTCGCCGCCGCCCGACACCGAGCCGCCGTGAGACCCGGTAGGCCCTCACCCTGCCCTCTCCCCGGAGGGGAGAGGGTTTTGAGAAGGACTCGCGCAGGCGGGAGAGGCTTCTATCACTCTTCGCGATCCGGCCGCGCTTACGCCCGCCGCCACTCCGTCTTGCCGCCGGGCTTGTCCTCGAGGACGATCCCCTGCCCCGCGAGCTCGGCGCGGATGCGGTCGGCCAGGGCGAAGTCCTTAGCCTTGCGCGCCGCGTTGCGGCGCCGGATCGCGTCCTCGATGGCGGCGGCATCGTCCGCCTCGCCCTTGAGCCAGCGTGCCGGATCCTGCTGCAGAAGGCCGAGCAGCGCCCCGCCGGCGCGGAGCATCGCGGCCTTCTCGGCCGCCTCTTCCGGCGCCCGCTGCAGGCTGGCATTCAGCGCGTGCAGCGCCTCATGCATGCCGGCGAGAGCGAGCGGGGTGTTGAGATCGTCGGTGAGCGCGGCGATCACCGCGGCGGGCTCGTGATCATCGTGCCGCAGCCGCGTACCCGTCTTCGCCGCTTCGCCGATCGCCCGGTAGAAGCGGTCCAGCATCTGCTTCGCCTGCTCCAGCCGCTCGGCCGAGAAGTCGAGCGGCTCGCGGTAGTGGCCGGAGAGCAGGGCGAGACGGATGACCTCGCCCGGCCATTCCCGGAGGAGCTCGTGCACGGTGACGAAATTGCCGAGCGATTTCGACATTTTCTCGCCGCTGACGGTGAGGAAGCCGTTATGCATCCAGATGTCGACGAAGGGCCGCCCCTCATGCGCGCAGAGGCTCTGCGCGATCTCGTTCTCGTGATGCGGGAAGATGAGGTCGAGGCCGCCGCCATGGATGTCGAAATGCTCGCCGAGGAGGCTCTCGCTCATGGCCGAGCATTCGATGTGCCAGCCCGGCCGGCCGCGGCCCCAGGGGCTCTCCCAGCCCGGGAGGTCCGGCGGCGAGGGCTTCCAGAGGACGAAATCGCCGGGGTCGCGCTTGTAGGGCGCGACCTCGACGCGGGCGCCGTCGATCATTTCGTCGAGCGTCCGCCGCGAGAGGCGCCCGTACTCCTTCATCGTCGCGATCTGGAAGAGGACATGACCCTCCGCCTCATAGGCATGGCCGCGGGCGATGAGCGTCGCGATCATCGCGATCATCTGGGGAATGTGCTCGGTGGCGCGCGGCTCATGCGTCGGCGGCAAAGCGCCCAGCGCCGCCATATCCTCGCGGAAGGCCTTCGCCGTGCGTTCGGTCAGGTCGCGGATCGTCTCGCCGCGCTCCTTCGCCGCCGCGTTGATCTTGTCCTCGACATCGGTGATGTTGCGGACATAAGTGACGTGCGCTTCGCCATATTCCCGCCGCAGCAGCCGGAAGAGCACGTCGAAGACGACGACGGGCCGCGCATTGCCGATATGGGCAAAATCATAGACCGTCGGGCCGCAGACATACATCCGCACATTCCGGGGGTCGATCGGCCGGAGCTCCTCCTTCCGGCGGCTCATGGTGTTGTAGAGGGTGAGCGGCATGTCTCGTCCAGCGGCTTCGGTCGGCGCGGCGCGCCGGCTCAACAGATCATTCGGCCGCGGCCTTTTGCAAGTGCGAAGAACGGCGTGTCCCGACCGCGATCGTCATCGTGAGAAGCGGCGCGGCGCGGCGATCCGGATCGGTCGGAACGAACTGGATGGCCATGACGACATCAGCCGCCCGCCGCCTGCGCCTTCGCCCAGCTGTCGCGCAGGGCGATCGTGCGGTTGAAGACGAGCCGGCCCGGCGCCGAATCGGGGTCGGGACAGAAATAGCCCTGGCGCTCGAACTGCACCGCCTCACCCACCGCCGCCTCGGCCAGAGCGGGTTCGAGGCGGCATTCGCGCAGGATTTCGAGCGAGTTGGGGTTGAGGTCGGCCATGAGGTCGCCGTCGGCCCCGGGATCGGGACGGGTGAAGAGCGGGTTGTAGAGCCGCACCTCGGTCGCAAGCGACGACGCCGCCGCGACCCAGTGAATGGTCGCGTGCACCTTCCGCCCGTCCGGTGCGTTGCCGCCGCGCGTCGCCGGGTCATAGGTGCAGCGCAGCTCGACCACCTCGCCCGCAGCGTTCTTCACGGCCTCGCGGCAGGTGACGAGATAGGCGTAGCGCAGGCGCACCTCGCGACCCGGCGTGAGGCGGTAGAATTTCCGCGGCGGATTCTCCATGAAATCCTCGCGCTCGACATAGAGCTCGCGGCCGAAGCGGATGCGCCGTGTCCCGGCGGCGGGATCCTCGGGGTTGTTGACGGCATCGAGCTCCTCCGTCTCCCCCTCGGGGTAGTTCTCGATGACGACCCGGAGCGGGCGCAGCACGGCCATGCGGCGCAGGGCCACCCTGTTGAGGTGATCGCGGACGGCATGGTCGAACATCGCGAGGTCGACGACGCTGTTGGCGCGCGCGACGCCGACGCGGCGCACGAAGTCGCGGAGCGCCGCCGGCGGCACGCCGCGGCGGCGCAGCCCGGCGAAGGTCGGCATGCGGGGGTCGTCCCAGCCGGCGACGCGCCCTTCGCGGACCAGGGCCGTCAGGAAACGCTTCGAGAGCACCGTGTAATTGAGGGCGAGGCGCGCGAACTCGTATTGCCGCGGCCGCGCCGGCACCGGCAGGTTCTCGATGAGCCAGTCATAGAGCGGCCGGTGATCCTCGAATTCGAGGGTGCAGAGCGAATGCGTCACCCCCTCGATGGCATCGGACTGGCCATGTGCGAAATCGTAGGTCGGATAGATGCACCACGCCGTGCCGGTACGCGGATGCGGGGCGTGGAGGATGCGGTAGAGCACGGGGTCGCGCAGATTGATGTTGCCCGACGCCATGTCGATCTTGGCGCGCAGCACCCGCGCGCCGTTTGGGAACTCGCCCGCCCGCATGCGGCGGAAGAGATCGAGATTCTCCTCGACCGGCCGGTCGCGGAAGCGGCTGTTGCGGCCGGGCTCCGTCAAGGTGCCGCGCAGCGCGCGCATCTCCTCGGCGGGGGTGTCGTCGACATAGGCCTTGCCGGCGCGGATCAGATGCTCGGCCCAGTCATAGAGCTGCTGGAAGTAATCCGAAGCGTGATAGAGATGCTCGCCCCAATCGAAGCCGAGCCAGCGCACGTCGCGCTTGATGGCATCGATATATTCCTGCTCCTCCTTCGTCGGATTGGTGTCGTCGAAGCGTAGATGGCAGCGCCCGCCGAATTCCAGCGCCGTGCCGAAATTGAGGCAGATGGACTTGGCATGGCCGATATGGAGATAGCCGTTCGGCTCGGGCGGGAAGCGGGTGACAACCGTCGAGACGCGCCCCGCTTCGAGATCCGCGGCGATGATGTCGTGGATGAAGTCGCGGCCGGGCTCGCCGGTTTTGTCCGTAGCAGTCATAACTTGATCACGCGCGGAAGAGATTGGTGATCGGATAGCGCCGGTCGCGGCCGAAAGCGCGGCGCGTCAGCTTGACCCCGGGGGGCGCCTGGCGGCGCTTGTATTCGGCGCGGTCGAGCATGCGCCAGACTTGCCGCACCGTCGCCTCGTCATGGCCGCGCTCGACGATCTTGCCGACGGGCATCTCGTGCTCGACGAGGCATTCGAGGATGTCGTCGAGAATGCCATAGGGCGGCAGCGTGTCCTGATCGGTCTGGTCGGGCTTCAGCTCGGCCGAGGGCGGCTTGGTGATGACGCGCTCGGGCATGACGCGACCCGCCGGGCCCTTCGCATTGGCCGGCAGCTGCTGGTTGCGCCAGCGCGACAGGTCGAAGACGGTCGTCTTATAGACGTCCTTCAGCACGGAATAGCCGCCGCACATATCGCCATAGAGCGTCGCATAGCCGACCGACATCTCGGATTTGTTGCCGGTCGACAGCACCATCCAGCCGAATTTGTTGGAGAGCGCCATCAGCGTCATGCCGCGCGCCCGCGACTGCAGATTTTCCTCGGTGATGTCGCTTTGCCGCCCGGCAAAGGCGGGCGCCAGCATGCCGGCATAGGCCGACATCGCAGGGCCGATGCCAATCTGGCGCAGTTCGATGCCGAGAAGGCGCGCTACCTCGGCGGCGTCTTCAAGGCTCTCGCGCGAGGTATAGGGCGACGGCATCATGACGGCATGCACCCGGTCGGGGCCGAGCGCGTCGGCGGCGACGGCCGCGCTCAGCGCCGAATCGATGCCGCCCGAGAGGCCGAGGACGACGCCCGGGAAGCCATTCTTCACGACGTAATCGCGCAGGCCCAGCATCATCGCCTGGTAGAGGGCTTCGAGGCCTTCGGTCGGCGGCGCGAGCTCGCCCTTGTCGACGGTCCAGCGATCATCCGCGCCGCGGCGCAAGCGGACCGGCAGCACCGCCTCGCGCCAGTCGGGCGCCTGCACGCAGAGGCGGCATTCGGCATCGAGGGCGAAGGAGCCGCCGTCGAAAACGAGCTCGTCCTGGCCGCAGATTTGGTTGACATAGACAAGCGGCAGCCCGCTCTCCTTGATGCGGGCGCAGGCGAGCCCGACGCGCTCGTCGCGCTTCTGATGCTCGAAGGGCGAGCCGTTGATGACAAGGAGCAGCTCGGCTCCCGTCTCGGCCAAGGTCTCGGTCACGTCCGGCAGCCACATATCCTCGCACACCATGACGCCGAGGCGGACGCCGCGGAACGGCACCGGCCCTGGCGCCGGCCCCGCCGCGAAGACGCGCTTCTCGTCGAAGACGCCGTAATTCGGCAGCTCGTGCTTGAGGCGGATCGCCGCGACCTTGCCCTGATCGAGAAGGAGCGCCGCGTTGTAGGTCTTGCCGTCCTGCCGCCAGGGCGTGCCGAGCAGGACGGCAGGCCCCGCCTGGACCTCCTTCGCGAAGTCCCGCACCGCCGCCTCGCAGGCTTCAAGAAAGGCCGGTTTGAGGACGAGATCCTCCGGCGGGTAGCCGGCAACGCACAGCTCGGTGGCGATGACGAGATCGGCGCCGAACGCCGCCGCCCTGGCGCGGGCGCGACGCAACATCGCGATGTTCCCGTCGATGTCGCCGAGAGTGGGGTCGAGCTGCGCGATCGCGAGGGTGAGGGCGTCGGTCATGGCGATAGCTGTAGAACGTCGGCGGCAAGGCGTCAGTCAAAAAATGGCGCTGCGCCGGAGCGAGCGCGTCCTCCGATCAGCATGACAGCCATGCTCGACAAGCGGCGCGGCGGATCCCTATGTTGCTGTCATTGACAGCACGCTCACATGCTTGCATTGGCGGCACATTGGGCCAGTTGACCGTCCGGGGCGTCGATGCCCGGCTTGTGGCTGCCTTGAAGCCGCGCGCCGCCAAGCACGGTCGTTCAGCGGAAGCCGAGCATCGCGCGATCCTCGAGGAGGCGCTCGGGGACGCTTCCCAGAATTTTTGGATCGAGGCCGCAAGGCTGCGCGAGGAGATGAAGGGACGGCAGCACAGCGACAGCGCAGAGATCGCGAGGGCGAAGCGCGACCGTCGGCATCAGGGCGAGTGACGGGTGCCCGACTATCCGGAGAAAGCCGTCGTCGACGCTGGCGTCGCCGTGAAATGGGTCATTGCGGAGCATGACAGCGAGCGTGCCGCCGCCCTCGCGCGGTCTCGCCTCTCGGCACCGGACCTCATCGAGGCCGAATGTGCCAACATCCTCTGGGTCAAGGTGGCACGAGGCGAGATCGTCGAGCCGGAGGCGATGATCAGGATAGCGCGGCTTTGCGCGGCGCCTGTCGAGCGTATCCCCTGCGGAGAACTCGGACCGGCCGCGCTCAAATTGTCGATCGACCTTCGCCACCCGGCCCATGACTGCCTTTACCTGGCTCTCGCTGTCCGGCGCTCGATCCCGCTGGTGACGGCGGACCGGCAATTTTTCGCCGCAGTCAAGTCGCACCCTTACCTCGCAGCCCACATCATTGCCCTCGCCTCGTTGCCAGGTGCTTGACGATCGAGCTTGCGATCGAACCGGAAAATGGCGGCCCTGCCCTACCCGTCGCGCTTCTTCAGCAGGAACTCGCGCCCGGCTTTCACCATCGGCCGGTCGTCATAGGCGACGATGTCGGCGGTGGCGTAGGTCTCCGACCACACCTCCGGCAGGTAGGAGCCGGTGCCGATGACGTCGATGGGTGCCTCGGCCACCGCCATCATCCGGCATTTCGCCGGGACGAAGCCCGAGCTGGCGATGATCTTCACCCGCGGGAAGCCGGCATCGTCGAGCGCCCGGCGGACATGCCAGATCGCCGCCGCCGAGACGCCGGTGCCGACGAGGTAGCGCAGCTCCGCCTCGGTGCGGTAGCCGCGGATCGCCTTTGGCGCATGGCGCTCCAGCACGTCGTAGGATTTGGCCAGATCGAGCCCTTCGAGATAGCGGCCGCCATGCGTGTCGAGGCGAATGGCGAGGCTGCCCGCGGCGGCGAGATCGGGGAAGCGCCGGCAGACTTCGAGCGTGTCGGTCACCTCGCGGCCGAAATAGTCGACGAGCACCGTCAGATTCTCGTCGGGATGCGCCTCGCGGAACATCTCGGCCGCGCGCAGGGTCGAGCCGGCATAGCCGATGAGCGCGTGGGGCATGGTGCCCCGCCCCTTCTCGTTGCCGAAATAATGGGCCGTCGCATCCGTCGCATTGGCGATGAAGCCGACGGCCCCGGCATCGCGCCGCGCCGCCGCCGAGCCGACCGCCGCGGCATAGGCCATCATCGCCGCCATCTCGGCGCCGGCGCAATGGCGGGCATCCATGGCGAGGAAGGCCACCTTCGGCAAATCGACGCACATCGCATAGGCGTTGTAGGCGGCAACGCAAGGGGCGCCGAGCTTCTGCAGGAACAGCGTTTCGAGATCGACGAGATGGTAGAGCGAGCCCGAGATGTACATCATCGCCTCGCCGGCGCCGACCCACTCTCCTTCGGCGTAGTTCAGCTCGATATCGAAGCGCGTCTTGCGGTCGGCCGCCATCGCTTCGAGGAACTCGACGAAGAGCCGCGGCGTGCAGATGACCGGCCGCCGCATGAAGACGGCATAGGTGGCGCGGCGATCGCCGAAGCGGCGCACCACCTCCTTGGTCTTCAAGAAATACTGGTCGGTGAGGACCGGCACGTCCTCGGGACGCGTCGCCTGCTCGCGGCCGTTGCGCGCGCCCCGCGGAGTCCCATCGGCGCTCATCGGACCGCCCTCGCTCCTCCTACTCGGCAGCGCTCGCCTGGCGGAGCTGCTGGCTCCGCCGCTCCTTCTTCAGCGCATCGGCGATGAGGAAGGAGAGCTCCAGCGCCTGGCTCGCATTGAGGCGCGGATCGCAGACCGTGTGATAGCGGTCGGCGAGCCCCGTCTCGGTGATCGCCTGCGCGCCGCCGATGCATTCGGTGACGTCCTGGCCGGTCATCTCGAAATGGACGCCGCCCGCATAGCTGCCCTCGGCTGCGTGCACCGCGAAGAAGCCCTTGACCTCGGCAAGAATGCGGTCGAAGGAGCGCGTCTTGTAGCCCGTCGAGGAGGTGACGGTGTTGCCATGCATGGGATCGCAGCACCAGACGACCTTGCGGCCCTCGCGCTCGACGGCGCGGATGAGCGCCGGCAGCTTCGCCTCTACCTTGTCGGCGCCCATGCGCGACACGAGGGTGAGGCGGCCCGCCTCGTTCGCGGGGTTGAGGCGGTCGATGAGGCGGAGGAGGTCGGCGGGGTCGAGCGAGGGCCCGCATTTCATGCCGACCGGGTTCTTGACGCCGCGCAGGAACTCGACATGGGCGCCGTCGAGCTGCCGCGTCCGGTCGCCGATCCAGAGGAGATGCGCCGAGCAGTCGTACCAGTCGCCGCTCGTCGAATCGATGCGCGTCATCGCCTGCTCGTAGGGAAGCAGCAGCGCCTCGTGCGAGGTGAAGAAATCCGTCTCGCGGATCTCGCGCGTCGTCTCCGAGGTGAGGCCGCATGCCGCCATGAAGTCGAGCGTCTCGCTGAGGCGGTCGGCCAGCTCCTGATATTGCTCGCCCTGCGGCGAGTTGGCGACGAAGCCCTGGTTCCAGGCATGAACGCGGTGCAGGTCGGCATAGCCGCCCTGGGCGAAGGCGCGCAGCAGATTGAGCGTCGCCGCCGACTGGCTGAAGGCCTGGATCATGCGCTGGGGGTCGGGGCGCCGCGCCTCCGCCGTGAACTCCGCGCCGTTGATGATGTCGCCGCGATAGGCCGGCAGCGTGACCCCATCCCGCACCTCGACCTCCGAGGAGCGGGGCTTGGCGAACTGCCCGGCAAGGCGCCCGACCTTGACGACGGGACAGGCGGCGCCGAAGGTCAGGACAACCGCCATTTGCAGCAGCACGCGGAACGTATCGCGAATGTTGTTGGGATGGAACTCGGCGAAGCTCTCGGCGCAGTCGCCGCCCTGCAGCAGAAACGCCTTGCCGTCCGCGACATCGGCGAGAAGCGCCTTGAGGCGCCGCGCCTCGCCCGCGAAGACCAGCGGCGGATAGTTTCGCAAGGTTCGCTCGACCGCCTCGACGGCCCCGGCATCCGGGTAGTCCGGCGCCTGCTTGATCGGTCTTGCCCGCCAACTGTCGGGGGTCCACGGCTTCGTCATGACATCCTCATCGACGCGGAAAGCGGCGCGCCGACCCCACAAATATCCGCTTTTTCCCGCAGACGCTAGACCGGCCGACCCCGAAACATCGCCGCGGAGCCCGCGTTAGCAGGAAGAGACCACCCTGAGGATACCGGAGTATTCGGCATGAAAAGGACAGCGATCATCACCCTTGCGGCCGGCTTTTTGGCCGTGGCCGAGCCGGCGATGGCGCAGGACGTGAAGGGTATCATCCGCAATCTCGACAATGCCATCAATAACCAGAACCAAGGGCAGAATTACAACGAGTACGGAAACTCGCAGGGCTATTCGGGCAGCAGCGGTAATTACAACAACAATTACGGAAACGACGGCAACGGCCTGCAGACGATGCAGCAGCAGGTGCGCCGCCTCAACGACCAGCAACTGCGCCGCGAATACAACCGGGTCGAGAGCCAGTTGCGGACGCTCGACACCGAGCAGCGCGCCCTCAGCGACGAGATGAACCGGCGCAACCTCCAGCAATGAGGGAGCGCCGGCATCCGCTCTGACGGTCCCTTTCCCGAACGAACGGGCGCGGGATCGTCAGGCGTGGAGGGCTTGGCGGAGCGCGTCCTTGTCCATCTTGGAGCGGCCGGGAATCTTGCGCCGCTTCGCCTCGGCATAGAGCTCGGCGCGCGTGCGCTCGCGGCGCCCCGACCGGCGCGCCGGCTTCCGCGCGGCGGCCGTCTCGCCCTTCCGCTCGCGCGCCTTGGTGCGCTTCAGATTCTCCGCATTCTTCTTCCTGCTCTCGTCTTTCGAGGCGCCGGCCTCGTGCAGCGCGATCGCAATCGCCTGCCTCCGATTCTTCACCTTCTTGCCGCGGCTGGTGTCGAGCTTGCCGCGCTTGAACTCGTGCATGACGCGGCGGACGGTATCCTTCTGCGCTTTCGATTGCTGACGTGGCATTTCAGAAACTCCGTGAACCTCTTCCCTTTCAACATCTTCGGTCGAGAAGGGTTCGCGGCGCGGCCTCAGCCCGAGGCGACGGCCGCCGGCTCCGGGAGCTTCTCGCGCATCGTCACGAACTCCTCGGCCGCGCTCGGATGGATACCGATGGTGCGGTCGAACTGCGTCTTGGTGGCGCCGCATTTGAGGGCGATGGCGAGGCCCTGGATGATCTCCGGCGCGTCGGCGCCCACCATGTGGCAGCCGAGGACACGGTCCGATTTGCGGTCGACCACGAGCTTCATCATCGTCCGCTCCTCGCGGCCGGCGAGGATGTTCTTCATCGGCTTGAAGCGCGTGCGATAGACGTCGACGGCGCCGTAGCGCTCGCGCGCCGCGCGCTCCGTCAAACCGACGGTGCCGACGGGAGGCTGGCTGAAGACCGCCGTCGGCACCGTCGCATGGTCGACGGTCATCGGATTGCCGTTGAAGAGCGTCTCGGCCAAGGCGCGCCCCTCGGCAATGGCGACCGGCGTCAGATTGAGGCGGTCGGTCACGTCGCCCACCGCATAGATGTTCGCGACCGAGCTTCGCGACCATTCGTCGACGGCGACGGCGCCCTTCCCGTCGAGCAGCACGCCGGCTTCCGCGAGGCCGAGATTCCGCGTATTGGGCCGCCGCCCCGTTGCGTACATGATGCGGTCGGCGGCGATCTCCTCGCCGCTGGTCGTCGCCACGGCAAGCCCGGCTCCGCGCCTCTCGATGCGCGTCACCTGGCAGCGCGGACGGATCGTGATGCCGCGTGCCCGCATTTCGAGAGCGAGGGCGACGCGGATGTCGTCGTCAAAGCCGCGCAACAGGTCATCGCCGCGAATGATGATCGTGACCTCCGATCCGAGCGTCGCGAAGATGCCGGCGAACTCGACGGCGATGTACCCGCCTCCGACGATGACGATGCGTCGCGGCAGCTCGTCGAGTTCGAGCGCCTCGTTCGAGGTGACCGCGTGCTCGATGCCGGGCAGATCGGGAACGACGGGATGGGCGCCCGTCGCGATGAGGATCGTCTCCGCCGTGTAACGCTTTCCGCCCACCTCAACGGTGTGGGGGTCGACGAGCCGGCCGTGGCTCTCGAAGAGGGCGACGCCGGAGTCGGCGAGGAGCTTCTTGTAGATGCCGTTGAGGCGGTCGATCTCGGCATCCTTGTTGGCGATCAGCTTTCGCCAATCGAATTTGGGTGTCTGCGGCTCCCAGCCGAAGCCGACGGAATCGGCGAAGGCATCGGCGAATTGCGCGCCGTAGACGAGCAGCTTCTTCGGGACGCAGCCGCGGATGACGCAGGTGCCGCCGACCCGGCTCTCCTCGCATATCCCGACCCGCGCGCCGTAGGACCCGGCCCGCCGCGACGAGGCGACGCCGCCCGATCCGGCGCCGATCGTGAACATGTCGAAATCGTATCGCGGCATGGAGAGGGTTTCCTAAAAGTGACGCGGGGCCCGAGACAATAACCTCGGCCTCGGCCTCGCGCGAGTGCCTCTCCCTTTCGATCGCTCCCCCGAAGCGCAGAGCGGGCGACCTGCCGAGCCTGCTCAGGAGGCGCCGCGGCTGCGCTGCTCCCGCCTGCTCCGCCTCAGCGGCTGGAATGCGCCCTCATCGCCGCGGTACGGCGCTCGCGCATGCCGTCCTCCATGGCACGCGGATAGCGGCGCGGCAATGCGGAAACGGCGTCGAGCCTTGCTTTCGCCGCCTCGGGCAGGCGCCAGCCGGCGGCACGGAGAGTCTCGCGCGCCTGCGCCGCGCTGCGGGCACCGATGATGGCGCTGGTGATCGCCGGCTGGTCGAGCACCCAGCGCACCGCCAGCTCGGCCGGAGTCCGTCCGAGCTCCGTCGCGAGATCGAGCAGCGCCGCCAGCGTCGCGTCGGCGTTGGCGGCGAAGTACGGCGCGGGATAGGCCCAGCGCTCCGCCGAGCGCGCGCCGGCGATGTGGCGCTCGCCCGGCTTGTACTTGCCGCTGAGAAAGCCGCCGCCGAGCGGGCTCCAGACGACGACGCCGAGCCCCTTCAGGGCGCAGACGGGAATGAGCTCCTCCTCGATGTCGCGCACGACGAGGCTGTATTGCGGCTGATAGCATTCGAAGCGGGCGAGGTTCTTGGCGTCGCTGATCCACAGCGCCTCCATGAGGCGCCAGGCTTCGAAATTGCTGCAGGCGGCGTACCGCACCTTGCCTTGCCGGACGAGGTCGTCGAGGGCGCGCAGCATCTCTTCGAGCGGCGTCTCGTGGTCGACGTGATGGATGTAATAGAGGTCGAGATAGTCGGTGCCGAGGCGGCGGAGGCTGTCCTCGATGGCGCGCATGATATGGACGCGCGACATGCCGCTGTCATTGGGGCCGGGCCCCATCGGATTGAAGAATTTTGAGGCGAGGACGACGTCCTGCCGCCGACGGCCGAGCGCCTTGCCCACCATCGTCTCCGACACGCCGCCATTGTAGGAATTGGCCGTGTCGAAGAAATTGACGCCGGCCTCGAGGGCAAGGCCGACGACGCGTGCGGCCTCCGCCTCGTCCGTGCCGTGGCCGAAGGTCATCGTGCCGAGGCAGATCTCGGAAACTTTGAGGCCGCTCCGCCCCATCCGGCGATAGTCCACGGGCACTTTCTCCCTTCGGAATAAACCCCTCTCCCGCAAGCGGGAGAGGGAAGCTGGGGAAAGTCGCGGCCGACTACCGGTCGATGCCGCCCATGCAGAGATATTTGACGACGAGGTAGTCCTCGATGCCGTATTTCGAGCCTTCGCGGCCGATGCCGCTCTCCTTGACGCCGCCGAAGGGCGCGACCTCGGTCGAGATGATGCCCTCGTTGACGCCGACGATGCCGTATTCGAGCGCCTCGGAGACGCGCCAGATGCGGCCGATGTCGCGGCTGTAGAAATAGGCGGCGAGGCCGAATTCGGTATCGTTCGCCATCTTGATGGCTTCGCCCTCGGTCTTGAAGCGGAAGAGCGGCGCCACCGGACCGAAGGTCTCCTCGCGCGTCACCACCATGTCGGTCGTGACATCGGCGAGAACTGTGGGTTCGAAGAAGCTGCCGCCCAGCGCATGGCGCTTGCCGCCGATCACCACTTTCGCCCCCTTCTTGACGGCATCGGCGATGTGGTGCTCGACCTTCTCGACCGCCCGCATGTCGATGAGCGGGCCGATGACGACGCCCTGCTCGACGCCGCTGCCGACCTTCATCGCCCCTGCCGCCTCGGCGAGCTTCTTCGCGAAGGCGTCATAGACCCCGTCCTGGACGAGGATGCGGTTGGCGCAGACGCAGGTCTGGCCGGCATTGCGGTATTTGGAGGCGATGGCGCCCTTGACCGCCATGTCGAGATCGGCGTCGTCGAAGACGATGAAGGGCGCGTTGCCGCCCAGCTCCATCGAGGTCTTCTTCACCGTCCCGGCGCATTGCTCCATGAGGAGCTTGCCGATTTCGGTCGAGCCGGTGAAGGTGAGCTTGCGGACGATCGGGTTGGAGGTCAGCTCGCCGCCGATCTCCTTGGCGCCGCCGGTGACGCAGGAGAAGACGCCCTTCGGCACGCCGGCGCGCTCGGCGAGCTCGCAGAGCGCCAGCGCCGAAAACGGCGTCTGCGTCGCCGGCTTCAGCACCATGGTGCAGCCCGAGGCGAGCGCCGGCCCCGCCTTCCGGGTGATCATCGCCGAGGGAAAGTTCCAGGGCGTGATCGCAGCGCAGACGCCGATCGGCTCCTTGAGCACGACGATGCGCTTGTCGGCGGCGTGCGCCGGTATCGTATCGCCGTAGATGCGCTTGCCCTCTTCGGCGAACCATTCGATGAAGGCGCCGGCATAGGCGATCTCGCCGCGCGATTCGGCGAGCGGCTTGCCTTGCTCGGCGGTCATGAGCTGCGCCAGATCCTCCTGGTTCTCCATCATGAGGTTGAACCATTTTCTGAGGATGTTGGCGCGCTCCTTCGCCGTCTTGGCGCGCCAGGCGGGAAAGGCGCGGTCCGCCGCCTCGATGGCGCGGCGCGTCTCCTCGGCCCCCATTTTCGGCACGGTGCCGAGCCTCTCGCCATTGGCCGGGTTCTCGACCGGGATGGTGCCGCCGCCATCGGCGTCGACCCATTGGCCGTCGATATAGCATTGCTGCCGGAAGAGCTTCGGGTCACGGAGCTTCATCGCGTCGTCCTCCTCATCTCGCTTGCCGCCGATCATAGCGGCCTGCCGCCTCTCTGTTAACGAGATGCGGCGGAGCCGCGGTCCCGGCCGCTCTCGCGCGCCGCGGCGATGAGGCGCGGCCAATCGCGGGCCCAGCAGCAGTCATGGGTGAATCCCGGGACGACGATGATCCGCGCGGGGGCGCGGTCGCCGAGGCGGCGGCGATAGGAATCGGCTAGCGCCGGCGGGACGATCCCGTCCTTGGCGCCGGCGAAATGCGTCTGCGGAATGCGCGCCAGCGCCGCGGCGAAGCGCACGGGGTCGAGCGATTGCGAAAGCGGGCTCACGGCTTCGAGGCGCGTCCAGGCGCCGAGGTCGAGCGGCGCCGCGACCGTGACGAGCCGTGCCACGTCATGGCGCTCGGCGGCGATCAGTGCCGCGAGAACGCCGCCGCCGGAATATCCGATGAGCTCGAGCTCGGCGGCGCCGGCCTCGGCCTTGGCGCGATCGATGGCGGCAGCGGTCGCGGCGACGATCTCGGGGGCGAAGCGTGCTTCCGACCAATAGCGCGGCGCGCAGGGCGGCGCGGCGGCGCCGAGATATTGACAGGGACGCGCGAGGTAGAGCAGCGCCGGCGCAGGATCGGCGGCAGCAAGGCGCAACCCCACGGGGTCGGTCGGCGTCGGGTCGGTCGCGAGCCGGCCGCGGTCTATCCAGGCGCGGCCGTCGCCTTCGAGATAGACGGCGAGAATGGAGTCCCGGGCCTGACCGCGGCGCCGCCAGCCCTGGAGGCGGAAGCCGCCACCATCGAAGACCCGTTCCTCGAGACCGCCTCGGGAGGCGATCTCCGCCGCGACCCCGCGCGCCGCATCGAGGCGGCTCGTACAACCCGCTGCTCCGCAAAGCAGCACGAGACCGAAGCAAAGCGCCGCGACGGCCGCTCCGCCGGCCCTCACCGCTGCGCCAGCCGGCTCAGCAGAAAATCGGCGCCGCGGCTGTAGGCGACCGGGACCTGAAGGTAATTGAACGAGCGCTCGGTGAAGCTCGGCAGGGCGCGCTGCGACCAGCCCAACAGCTTCGCCGCGGTGATGCGCCCGTCCGCGGGATCGCGGTCGGCCTTTCCGGCAAGCCCTTCGAGGAGGACATAGGTGAAGGCGCCGTGCCCCAGAGACGGCAGCTCGGCGGCGAGCTGGTCTTTGCGCGTCGCCGCCAGGATGGCGACCCCGGCCTCGCGGCCCACTTCGCGCAGCAGCTTGCGGTCCATGGCCCCCGAGAAGGCATCGATGCTGCCGCCCGATTTGCAGGCATCGATGAGAACGAGGATGCGCTGGGCTCCGATGCGGGAGAGCGCATCGCGGAATTGCGTCGCCGAGATGCTGCTGCGCGCCAGCGCGTCGGCGCTCGCCACCGACGCGTCGTCGGGCAGGAAATACCACTCCTTGCCGATGATCTCGCCATGGCCCGCGAGGTAGAGCGCGACGACGTCGTCCGGGCGCGTCCGGCGCAGGCCGTCGAGCACGGCGAGGATATCGGCGCGCGTCGCCGCCCCGTCGAGGAGCTTGTAGGCGACAACCTTGTCGAAGACTCCGGCCGTCGCCTGGCTGAGGCGCTGGAGGATGGCGAGCGCATCGGGCGCGCCGTAATCGAGGTCGAGGTCGCGGTCGCGGTACTTGTTGATGCCGACGGTGACGATATGGAGGTTCGGCAGAACCGGCGGGCCGCCGGCGACGATGTCGAGAGTGGCCGCGATCCCGTCGATTTGGCTCTGGCTCGAGGCCGAGCCCTCGAAATGGTTCCTGCCGGCGGCGAGCGTCGCGCGGAAGACCGTGGTGCGGACGGCGACGCGGCTGCGGATGTCGTTGTCCTCGCGCAGCACCGCCTCGCGCGGAAGCAGCTTGCCGTTCTGGAAGAGCCGCACCGTGCCGATGCCGCCGCCCTCATCCTGCGCCGTGACGGTGACCTCGACCGTGCCGCCCTCGACATAGGTGCCGGGCGGCGCCGCGATCGTGCTTTGCGGCGGCAGAAGGATGCCGTCGGCGATCGCGCTCGGCGCCGCGGCGACGAAGTTCGGCCGGTCGGCCATGTGCTTCGCCAGCAGGCCGGGCTCGTAGAATTGCGGCGAGAAGTGGTCGATGGGGAGCGCCGTCTGGTTCGCGACCCAGCGCACGTCGTCGACGCCCTGCTGCGAGCCGTCGAAGCGCCCCTGCGCGTCGATCACGGCCCAGCCGCCCAAGGTCGAGATGATCTGCGCCAGATCTGCGCCGTCGCCGATATTCCAGACGCGCACGGCACCATCGGCGCCGCCGGTGAGGATTCGCCGCTGCGCGACATCGACGAGGACGTAGCGCGACGAGCCCGACGGCGCGTCGATGGCGCGGACGAGGCGGCCGCTATCGAGCTCGACGAGATTGACCTTGGCCGAGGCGTCGCTGACCGCAACGAATTTGCCGTCGCCGGAGATTTGCGCCGAGGCGGCAGCGGGCGCAGCGCGGAAGGTGCGCGCCGGTTGCTGGCCGCTGCGCTCCCAGAGATGGACGACCCCGTCGGCGGTGCTGGCGACGATGCGGTCCGACGCATCGAAGCCGACCGCGACGATGCGGCCGCCTGCCGCCGCGAAGCGCGCGAGCGGCGTGCCGCGGCTGCGGTCCCAGAGGATGACGCGGCCGTCCGCGCCGCCGCTCGCGACCATGGCGCCGTCCTTGGAAAACGCCACGGCATCGACCTCGCCCGCATGGCCGCGCCACGTCGCGGCCGCCGCGCCGGTCCGCGCGTCCCAGAGGCGAATGGTGCCGTCGGCGCCGCCGCTCGCGAGAAGCGCGCCATCCGGCGAGAAAGCGAGCACCGTCACCGCGCCTTGATGCCCCGCGAGCTGCTGGAGGAGAGTCCCCGAGGCCGCATCCCAAATCGCCGCGCCGCCGCCTTCCGAACCGGTGGCGACGAGGCGGCCATCGGCCGAGATGCGGACCGCGCGAAACCGTCCGCCCGGGCTCGCCAAGCGGGCGATTTCGAGGCCGCCGCGCAGATCCCAGAGCCGCACCGTCGCGTCATGCAGGACGATCGCGAGATAGTGCCCGTCGGGGCTGAGCGACAGCGCCTCGACCTCGCCCGCCGAATTGCGCACCGCGAGGAGCGGCTTCACCGCTTGCCGAAGCTGGTTGCGGATCGCGTCCTGGACGCGATTTGTCTGCATGCGCAGCAAGCCCTGCGCCGAGCTGGGCGCGGGCGCGGCGAGCAACGGAACGAGGAGCGACAGGAGAAGGAGGCGTGAGCGCGAAGCCATCTGCAACCTGTTCTCTCCCGCCGTCTCAGAAGGTGAAGCGCAGATTGGCGGCAATCGTCGCGTTGCGCTCGTGGGCGCGCAGCTCCTCGTCCGTGACGGCGATGCCGGCCTTCAGCGCGTCGCCAAAACGATAGCGCAGGCCGAGCCCAACGACGAGCGCCGACCGTCCGGCGCCATCCTCCGGCGCCGTCGTCTGATACTCGTAGGAGATCGGCAGGTACGGTTCGGCATCGCCGAGCGGGTAGCTGACCTCGCCCCCGACCTTCACGGCGCCGTAGCGGGTGACGAGCGAGGGAAACGGCGTGCCGGTGGGATCGGTATAGTGCTGCGCATGCTCGTAGGCGAGCGTGTAGCCGGTAAATCCGGTGAGCGACAGCGGTCCGATATCGGCGAAATAATTGCCGTTTACGGCGCCGACGAAGCGGTTCGAGGAGAAGCTGGTGTGCAGCACGGGCGACGGCCCGGTCGTGACATCGTTCGAAAGGCGCGCGTAAGTGAAGTTGCCGTCGACGGTGAAATGCTGATTGATGACGTAGGAGACATAGGGCCCGACGACGGAACCTTGGGTCAGCCGGCTGCTGCTCAGGCTTTGGAGAGTGAGGTCGGCGCGGTTGTAGCCCGCGGTGAAGCCGACGACCCAGCTGTCGCCGATGACGGCGTCGAGGCCGGCAAGCGCGGTGGTGCCGGTGCCCTGATAGGCCTTCCCGGCCGCATCGTTCCTGATATAGGAGCCGGAGGCGTCGGCCCAGCTGCCGTAGCGGGCCGGGGCCTCGCCGGCGGCGAGGCCCGACTGCGCGCCCCGCCCGGTCGTCGCGCCCGTTCCTTGACCGCGGGCAAGGTCGCGCGCGATGTCGCGCACGCGATCGCCGATCATCGTCGAGACGGCTCGGGTCTCGTCGCGCAAAATGCCGAGCGAGCTGGCCGCGACCGCCTGTTGCGTCGCAGTCACGCCGCCGAGGCCGAGAAAGCCTTCGCAATTGCCCGAGGAGCCGCCGGTCGCCAGATCGATCGAGCAGGTATAGGGCGCCGAGCCCTCCGCCGTCGAATGCACGCCGGTGAAGGTGATGACGTTGCCGCTCTGCGTCGCCGAGGCGAAGGTGTAGGTCGAAGCGATGGTGAATTGACCGCCCGTGAAGGTCACCCGGTCGAGGGTGAACGGGAGGCTGTAGCTCGCCCCGTCGGTCAGCGTGCCGACGACGTTTTCTTCGACGTTGAAGGTCAAGGTGCCATGGACCGCGGTCACGGCCGCGCGAAATTGGCTGAGAAAGCCTTGCGCTCGCGCCGCCCCGCTGGAACCGGGCAGCGTCGCGACGGCGGCAAGCGCGAGGCCGAGCAAGCCTCGCAGGAGCACGATCCGCACCCCCCGCGCCATGATCCACCCCCTGGCATCGCAGGTCGTGGATCGTCTTGAACTACGTTTGTCCGCACAACGCAAGGAGCAACATCGAGGGGCACTCTGCAACCGATTGCCCGCGCCGCGCAGCCGATTGCCGCGCCAGCGCTTCGGCGTTATAAGCATGCGCATCGGGGATGCAGGCTCCCCGTGAGACGGATCGCGTCCAAGCTCTGCTCGAACCGCCGCAGGCGCGGATGGGAGAGGGCGATGGACGGTGACTTCCTGCGAAAGATGCCGAGGAATGCCGTCGCCATGAGGCCGCGGCCGTGACGCGGCCGGCACGGCTTCTGCTGGTGACGCGCAGCGTGCGCGCCTTCGGCGACGGCTTCGTCGCGCTGCTCCTGCCGGCCTACCTCTCGGCGCTCGGCTTCGATGCCTTGCAGATCGGGCTGCTGACGACCGCGACGCTGCTCGGCTCGGCGGTGCTGACGCTCGGCGTCGGCCTTGTCGCCCACCGCCTTGATGCGCGGCGGATGCTGATCGGTTCCTCGATCCTGATGATGGCGACGGGGCTGTGTTTCGCCGAGCTTCGCCAATTCTGGCCGCTGGTCGTCGTCGGATTCATCGGCACGCTCAACCCATCCTCGGGCGATGTCAGCCTCTTTCTCCCGCTCGAGCATTCCCTCCTCGCCCATGCGGGCCCCGATGAGAAGCGAACCTCGCTCTTCGCCCGCTACAGTCTCGTCGGCTCGCTCCTCGGCGCGCTCGGCGCCCTCGCTGCCGCGCTGCCGGCGGTGATCGCGCGCGCAATTGACCTCGATCCCGCCGCCGCCATGCGCGCGATGTTCGCCGGCTACGCCCTCCTCGGCCTCCTCGCGCTCGCGCTTTACCGGCGGCTGCCCTCGGCCGAGGCCGGCCTCGGCGGCGCCAAGCAGCCGCTCGGCGCCTCGCGCCGCACCGTCCTCGTCCTCGCCGGGCTCTTCAGCATGGACTCGTTCGGCGGCGGCTTCTTCGTCCAGTCGTTGCTGGCGCTGTGGCTCTTCCAGCGGTTCGGCCTGTCGCTCGAGGCGGCGGCGAGCTTCTTCTTCTGGTCGGGGCTGCTCAGCGCCGCCTCCTTCCCCATCGCCGCTCGCATCGCCGCGCGGATCGGCCTCGTCAACACCATGGTCTTCACCCACATCCCCTCCAGCCTCTGCATCATGATCTGTCCCTTTACCGGCGATCTCTGGATCGTCCTTGCCCTCCTCCTTGTCCGCGCCGGGCTGTCGCAGATGGACGTGCCGACGCGAACCTCCTACGTCATGGCGATCGTGACGCCGCCGGAGCGAGCCGCGGCCGCGAGCATCACCGCCGTGCCGCGCAGCCTCGCCTCTTCGGCGAGCCCCGTGCTCGCCGGATGGCTGATGAGCATCGGCTCCTTCGCCCTGCCCCTCCTCATCGGCGGCGCGCTCAAGATCGCCTACGATCTGCTGCTCCTCTTCATGTTCCGCCGGGTGAAGCCGCCCGAGGAGGCGGAGAGAACGCCGCCGGCATTGACGCCGCCGCGCGCCCGCCCTTAGGGTCTCACCGCACTCGACCCGAGAAGGCTGCCGCCCCCCGCATGGACGCCATCACTGCCCTGACGACGCGTGTCTCCCCCGCCAAGCTCGGCGAACCCGGTCCCTCATCGGCTCAGCTCGAGCGCCTGATCGCGGCGGCGGCCGCCGCTCCCGACCACGGCCGGATGCGGCCCTGGCGCTTCGTCGTCATCGAAGGCGCGGCGCGGCAGCGCTTCGGCGATGTGCTGGCGAACGCGCTGCAGCGGCGCGAGCCGACGGCTCCCGCCGGCAAGATCGAGGCGGAGCGGCAAAAGGCGATGCGTGCGCCGATGATTCTCGCCATCGCAGCGGCGACGCAGGACAATCCCAAAGTGCCGGAAATCGAGCAGATCGTGGCTGTCGGGGCTGCCGCGCAGAACATCTTGGTCGCGGCGCACGCCATGGGCCTCGGCGGCTTCTGGCGGACCGGCGCCCCCGCCTACGATCCGGAGATCAAGGCGGCGCTCGGCTTCGGCCGCGATGACACGATCGTCGCGTTTCTTTATCTGGGTACGGTGGCGCTCGCTGGACCGCCGCGCGCCGTCGAGCCCGCGCCGATCGTGCGTCGCTTCGCCTGATTTGCGAGACGCCCCATGACGAACCGGATCGAGCTCCGCATCAGCGAGCGGTCGGCGTTTGCCGCAGGTCACGCTTTCGGCGACGCGGGCGCCTATGAGCGCCTCGACGGCCGGGCGCATTTCGCCGTCGATCCGCGCGCAGCGGCGCAGCGCGGCATCACCGATCTCGACAAGGCGCCGCGCGACGCCGAGGGTCTCGTCCGCTTCGCCGGCGATTTCACCATCCTGAAGCCGCAGCAGCTGGCGCGCGGCAACCGCCGGCTGCTGCTCGATTACGGCAACCGCGGCAACAAGCGCGTCCTGCAGTTCTTCAACGACGCGCCGGCCAGCAACGACCCGCGGACCCTCGCTCATGCCGGCAACGGCTTCCTCATGCGCCGCGGCTACACGATCGCCTGGATCGCCTGGCAGGGCGACCTCCTGCCGGGCGACGGCCGCATGATCCTCGATCTGCCGGTCGCCACCGAGGATGGACGGCCGATCACCGGTCTCGTCCGTACCGAATTCATCGCCGACGCGCCCGGCGTCACGACCTTTCCCCTCAGCGGCTGGGTGTCGACGCGCAGCCATCCGACTGTATCCCTCGATACGCGGCAGGCACGCTTGACGCGGCGGCGCTACCCCGAGGATCCGCGCATTCCCGTGTCGGCCGATGCGTGGCGCTTCGCCCGGATCGAGGGCGGCACCGGACTCGACGGCCAGGGCGGCGAGCGGGCGATCGTGCCCTCGGAGACGCATATCCACATTCCCGCCGGCTTCGCGCCGGGCTGGATCTACGAGCTCGTCTACACCGCCCGGGACCCGCTGGTACTGGGGCTCGGCCATGTCGCGGTGCGCGATTTCGCCAGCTTCCTCAAATATGGCGAGCGCGACGCCGCTGGGCAGACGAACCCTCTGCGCGATGCCGAGGGCGGCATCGAGAAGGCCTATGCCTGGGGCCGCTCGCAGACCGGCCGCTGCATCCGCGACTTCGTCTATCGCGGCTTCAACGCGGATGCCGGGGGCCGGCGCGTTTTCGACGGCGTGCTGCCGCACGTCGCGGGCGGCGGGCGCATGGTGCTGAACCACCGCTTCGGCAACGCCGTGCTGCCGGCCGGCCAGCAATATGAAGAGCACGACAATCCCGCCGATCGCTTCCCCTTCGCCTATGCCGTCTCCACCGATCACGTGACAGGCGAGCGCGACGCGATCCTGAAGCGGCCTGAGACCGACCCGCTCGTCATCCACACCCAGAGCGCAACGGAGTATTGGCAGCGCCGCGGCTCGCTCGTCCACACCGACACCGAAGGCCGCGATCTCGCCGAGCCCGAGGGAGTCCGCATCTACGCCTGGGCAAGCTCGCAGCATTTCGCCGATCCGGCGCTGAAGGCGCCGTCGCGCGGCATCTGCCAGAACCTCGTCAATTGCGTCGCGACCTCGATGCTCTTCCGCGCCATGCTGGACGCGATGGACCGGTGGGCGAGCACCGGCGCGCCGCCGCCGCCGAGCCGCGTCCCGCGCCGCGCCGACGGCACCCTCGTCACCATGGCCGAGTGGCGCGCGCGCTTCCCGGCCATCCCCGGCGTCGCGCTGCCGCCCCGGCCCAGCGAATTGCAAGGCCTCGATTTCGGGCCCGAATGGGACGAGAGCGGGCAGCTCGTGAAGCAGCCGCCGGACCCGGTGCCGGACGCGCATTATGCCGTGCTCGTGCCGGCGGTCGACGCGGACGGCAACGACATCGCCGGCGTGCGCGCGCCCATGGTGGCGGCGCCGCTCGGCACCTATACGGGGTGGAACCTGCGGGCCCGCGGTTTCGGCCACGGCGCCCTTCATGAATATACCGGCAGCTACATCCCCTTCGCCGAGACCGCCGAGGAGCGCGCCTATACGGGAGATCCTCGCCCGGCAATCCTCGAACGCTATCCCGATAAGGACGCCTATGTCGCGGCGATCCGCGCCGCCGCCGAGCGCCTCGTCGCGGACGGGCTGATGATTGCGGAGGATATCGAGCGCTGCGCTGCCGGGGCCGCCGATTGGGGGCGCCCGCGTCACGCCGTGACGCTCGAATGAACGGCGCTCTCAGCGGACCGTGATCTCGACGCGGCGGTTGCGCGGCTCATAGGGCCGGCTCGGCACGACGAGCGGATTGCCGGCGCCCTGGGAGGTGACGGTGATGAGGTCGGGCGGAACCCCGATCGCCTCGATCTGGCGGCGCACGGCTTCGGCCCGGCGCAGACCGAGCTCCTCGTTGTAGCGGCGGTCGCCCGAGCGGTCGGTGTGGCCGATGATGGCGACTTCGGGAGCCGGGCGCTGGCGGATGAGGTCGAGCACCTGCGGCAGCATCGCCTTCGAGGCCGGCGTCAGCTCGGTCGTATCGAGAACGAAGTAGAGGATGAGCGTCACCGGGCGCGGCGGCTGATAGGCGATGGCATCGGCCCAGCGCCGCTGGATCTCCGCTTCCGACAGCGTGACGGGCTCGGGCGCGCTGCTCTGCCGAGCCACGGCGAGCGCCGCGTTGGGACGGTCGAGGACGGCCGTCCCGCCGGCATTGCTGACCACCACCGCGCTCGGCGAGCCGTCGGGATTGGGAAGCAGCACGATCTCGTTTCCCGAGGCGCAGGCCGCGAGCAGCGCGGCAAGAGCGAGCGGGCGCAGCCGCTTCATCTACTCGTCGATCCTGACCAGGAACCGCGTCCCCCGAATGCCGATGGTGCCGACCGGCGTCGTGATCTTCTCGGATTGCGGCGCGAGCTTGGCGATCGCGCCCGAAACGAACATGAAGGTGCCGCGGGCAATGTCGGCGAGAAAGGCGAAATTCCCTTTGTCGGGGTCGAACACCACCTTGCTCAGCCGAATCCGCGAATTCGGCCCGAGGGACAGAGTTGTGTCGTCGATGAAGGTGAGGCCGAGCGCGCCATCCTTGCCGGTCTCGATCGTATCGTCCTGATGGACGGCGCCGCCGATCGCGGCGGCGCGCGCGGCCCCCGAGCCCAGAACCCGTGCCTCGCCGCGCAGCGTCTTGATGGTGCCGACGCGCAGCCCCTCCTCAGCCATCCCGAAGGGCGCAGCGAGGACCAACGCCACGGCGAAGCCGGCGAGAGGCAAAATGCTGCGATATCTCGGAAAAGGCGACATGGCGGCCGTCCACTCAACCAAAGTGGACGGCGCCGTACAAGCGAATTCACGCTCTTCCGAGGTTCGGACCTCTCCGCTCAGCCGATCGAGAAGGCGCCGAGATGCGCCGGCAGCGGTATCCCCGGCGCGAGGCGGCGATCCGCCTCGGGCTGCCCGGCGACGAGCCGGATCGGCAGCACGCCGGCCCAGATCGGCAGCGCGTAATCCGGCTCGTCATCCTTGGGATCGCCGGTCCGGATCTTCGCCGAGGCCTCGTCGAGCGCCATGTGAAGGATGGTCGTCGCCTTCACCTCCTGCGCGGTCGGCGGCCGCAGCTCGCGCCAACGGCCGGGCGCGATCCGCTCCGAGAAGGCTTCGAGCGCCGCCAGCTTCGCCGCCTCTCCTTCGACCGCCTCGGCCGTGCCGAGGGCCATGACGGCGCGGTAGTTGAGCGAATGGTGAAAGCCCGAGCGCGCGAAGACGATGCCGTCGAGCAGGCTGACGGTGAAGCAGACCGGCACGCCGCCCTTCACCTGGCGCAGCATGCGGCTCGCCGAGGAGCCGTGCCAATAAACGCGGTCGCCTTCGCGCCAATAGGCCGTCGGCGTCACATAGGGCTGCCCCTCGATGACGTAGCCGACGTGACAAACAAGGCCGGCATCGAGGATGGCGTGGATCGTCTCGCGGTCGTAATGGCCGCGCTCCGGCAGGCGCTTGACGCGGGTGCGGGCGCTGGGCGCTGCCGGTTTCGCCAGATCGGTGCTGTCGGGCATGGGCTCGCTCCGTTGTGTCCGGGACGAAGCTGGCGCGGAAACCGGTTCACTCGAAAGAGCCGGATTGCGTAAAATGGAGGAGACCAGTTTGAGGCCGCCATGGCTCGCACCGCGCGCTATCTGCTGACCGGCATCGCTCTCGACCCCGATGCCGAGCTGCCGCTGCACCGGCAGGTTTATGCGCAGCTCCGCGCAGCCATTCTCGACGGCCGCCTCGCGCCGGGGGTGCGGCTCCCGTCCTCGCGCCTCTTCGCCCATGAGCTCGGCTGCGCGCGCGGCACGGTGCTTCTCGCCTTCGACCAGCTCCATGCCGAAGGCTATCTGCGCAGCACCGGCGGCTCGGGAACCTTCGTCGCCGAGGAGGTGCCGGACCACCTCCTTTCGGTGCGGCGCCGCTCGAAGCAGCGCGCGGCGAGCGCCGACCGGCGGCCGCGCCTCTCGGTTCTCGCCGAGAAGTTGCTGGCGGCGGGCGGCCCCCGTCCGAGCGGCGGCACTCCCTTCGCGACAGGCCAGCCGGCGCTCGGCGATTTTCCGCACGACATCTGGGCCAAGCTGATGGCGGAAAGCTGGCGGAGCGCCGGCAGCGGGCGCCTCCTCGCGCTCACCGCCGCCGGCCACCCCGCCTTGCGCGAGGCGATTGCGGACTACCTTCGCGGCGCCCGCGGGCTCGATTGTCGGGCGGAGGACGTCATCGTCACCTCCGGCACGCAGCAGGCGCTCAACCTGGTGGCGCGCCTCGTCCTCGACCCCGGCGATAGGGTCTGGCTCGAAGAGCCGGGCTATCCCGCGCTGCGGGCGATCCTCACCGCCGTCGGCGCCGCGATCGAGGCCGTTCCCGTTGATCGCGAAGGCATCTCCGTCGCCGCCGGCCGCCGCATCGCGCCCCGGGCCCGCCTCGCCGTCGTCGCGCCCTCGCACCAATATCCGCTCGGCGCCGTGATGAGCCTGCCGCGGCGCCTCGAGCTCCTGCGCTGGGCGGAAGAAGCCGATGCCTGGATCATCGAGGACGATTACGACAGCGAGTTCCGCTACCGCGGGCGGCCGCTCGAGCCGCTGCGCCTGCTCGACGAGAGCGGGCGGGTCATCTATCTCGGGACCTTCTCGAAGGTGCTCTTTCCCGGTCTCCGCCTCGGCTACCTGCTGGCGCCGCCGGCCCTCGGCGCGACGCTGATCCGGGCGATACCGCTCCTCGAAGCCCCCGCCGCGAGCGTCGCTCAGGCGGCTCTCGCACGCTTCATCGCCGAGGGCCACTTCGCCGCCCATCTGCGCCGCATGCGCCATCTCTATGCCGCGCGCCAAGCGGCGCTGATTGAAGCGGCGCAACGCCATTTGGGCGACATGCTGACCCTCGCGCCCGATGAGGCCGGCATGCATCTCGTCGGCTATCCGCTCGCGGAGCGGGCGCGGGGTTTCGACGACGTGGCGCTCGCCGAGGCCGCCGCAGGCGCCGGCATCGTCCTGGCGCCGCTCTCGCGCTACTACGCCGGGCCGGCGCGGCAATCGGGGTTTCTCTTCGGCTACGCCGGAGCGACGCCCGCGGCCATGGAGGCGGCGATGCTTCGCCTCGCCGAGATCCTGAAGCGAGAGCTCCCGAAGCCGGAGGCCGCGTCCGGCGCTCCGCCGCGCGACGAGGCCGGGGAGAAGCATTGCGAAATCCGCACGACCGGAACGCGCCGATACCGTTAGGATAGCGTCGTTCTGGTGCAGGGGAATGGCGGGGGCCGGTATCCGGCGATGGCGCGCTCTGACGAAAACCCTCCGGTCGCGGCTCTGAACAGCACCGGCGCCCTGCCGCGCGGCTCCCTCGTCGCCATGATCGTCGCCTGCGCGCTCTTGATGGAAAATCTCGATGGGACGGTGATCGCGACGGCGCTGCCGCAGATCGCGGCCTCGCTGCATGAGGACCCGGTCCGCCTCAGCCTCGCCATCACCATGTACCTCCTCAGCCTTGCCATCTTCATTCCGGCGAGCGGCTGGTTCGCCGACCGCTTCGGCGCCCGCACCGTCTTCCGCCTGGCGATCGCCGTCTTTACGCTGGGCTCTATCCTCTGCGGCCTCAGCCACAGCCTTGCCGAGCTCACCGCGGCGCGCATCTTCCAAGGAGCGGGCGGCGCCATGATGGTGCCGGTCGGGCGGCTCGTCATGCTGCGCAGCGCCGCCAGGTCGGAGCTCGTCCGCGCCATGGCGTATCTGACCGTCCCGGCGATGATCGGGCCGGTGCTGGGGCCGCCGGTCGGCGGGGCGATCGTCACTTACGCCTCCTGGCGCTGGATCTTCTTCCTCAACCTGCCGATCGGCATCCTCGGTCTCATCCTCGTCACCCTCTTCATCGAGAACCACAAGGAGCCGGAGACGCCGCGGCTCGATGTCGCGGGCTTCCTGTTGAGCGGGACGGCGCTCGCCGGCCTCATGCTCGGCTTCGAGACCGTGGGGCGGCAGGGCGTGCCGCTGCCCGCCGCGCTCGCCCTCCTCGGCCTCGGCCTCTCGGCTGCGCTTCTCTATCTGCGCCATGCCGCGCGGTGTCCGACGCCGGTTCTCGATCTGCTGCTCTTCCGGGTCCCGACCTTCGCGATCGCCGTCGGCGGCGGCTTCCTCTTCCGCATCGGCATCGGGGCCCTGCCTTTGCTCCTGCCGCTGATGCTGCAGCTCGGCTTCGGCATGACCGCCTTCGCCTCGGGCCTCCTCACCTTTTCGAGCTCGCTCGGCGCCCTGGTCATGAAATTCACGGCGCAGCCGGTCATCCGCCGCCTCGGCTTCCGCCGCGCCTTGACCGGCAACGCCATCATCAGCGGGCTCTTTCTCCTCGGCTATGCGGCGCTCCGACCGTCGACGCCAGTGCCGGTCATCTTCGCTCTCCTCCTCACCGGCGGCTTCTTCCGTTCGCTGCAATTCACCGGCATCAACACGCTCGCCTTCGCCGACGTGCCGCCGAGCCGGATGAGCCGGGCGACCAGCCTCAGCAGCACGGCGCAGCAGCTTTCCTTGAGCACCGGCGTCGCGGTCGGCGCCGTGCTGCTCCACCTCACTCTCGCCTGGCGCGGAACCGCGGCGCTCACCGCCGCCGATTTCTGGCCGGCCTTCGTCGTGGTCGCGCTCGTCTCGGGCGCGGCGGCCTGGCCGCTGAGCCGTCTGCCGGCGGATGCCGGCGACGAGATCTGCGGCCGCGCCGCGATGCTGCCCGGCGGCGATCGGGAACCTATTCGACAAGCAAGGAGGACGACATGAACGCCGATGCCAAGAAGACCGCGCTGCGCATGATCCCGTACGGCATTTATGTGCTCACCGCCGACGACGGCAAAGGCAATGTTGCGGCGGCGACGGTGAATTGGGTGACGCAGACCGCCTTCGCGCCGCCTCTCCTTGTCGTCGGCGTCAAGACCGATTCGGGCGCCTACCAGACGGTCAAGGCCGCCAATGTCTTCGCTCTCAACATGCTGGGCAAGGACCAGAAGGGCCTCGCCTTCACCTTCTTCAAGCCGGCGAAGCTCGAGGACGGCAAGCTGAGCGGCCAAGCCTTCCGCAAAGGCGCGACGGGGGCCCCTCTTCTCAACGACGCGCCGGCCGCCGTCGAATGCCGGGTGAAGACGATCGTCGAGGAAGGCGACCATCACATCGTCGTCGGCGAGGTCGTCGAGGCGCATGTGACGAAGCCGCCCACGGGGCGACCGGACGCCGCGATTCTCGAAATGAAGGAGCTCGGCGACAACGTCTTCTACGGCGGCTGAGGCGGCACGCATTCGGGAGCGCAGGAGCAGCGGCATGGACGGGCGAGCGGCGGGAAAGAGAGAGCAGCAGGTCGACGCCGTCACCTTACAGCTCGTCAAGGGCGCGCTGCGCTCGGCGCAGCTCGAGATGGAGACGCTGCTCTCGCGCACCGCGATGTCGCCCTTCATCCGCGAGAAGAAGGACTTCTTCTGCGCCCTCTTCGACGAGGCGGCGCGCCTCGTCGTCGGGACCGCAATTCCGATTTTCGGCGATCTTGTAGGTCCCGTCCTGGCGCACTACCCGGCCGCCGAGATGCGGCCGGGCGATCTCTACTGGTACAATGACTGCTACGGCTCGAAGGGCGCCGTCAGCCATTCGCCGGACCAGGTCTTCATCGCGCCGGTCTTCGCCGAAGGTTTGCTCTCGGGCTTCGCGCAGAGCTGGGCGCATTTCAACGATATCGGCGGCCTGCGGCCCGGCTCGCTCTCGCCCGATGCTACCGACATCTTCCAGGAAGGCATCATCGTGCCGCCGATCCGCCTCGCCCGCGACGGGGTGATCGACACGGAGGTGATGCGCGTCTTCACGCGCAATTCGCGGTTCCCGGCCATGGTGACGGGCGACATCCGCGCCGCCACGGCCGCCGTGCGCCTCGGCGAGCGGCGCATGGGCGAGCTCTTCCAGCGCTTCGGCCGGGCGACCGTCCTCGCCGCCTTCGCGGCGGCAATCGACGAGACGCGGCGCATCGTCCGCGACTGGCTGCGCCGCACCATCCCGCCCGGCCGCTATGACTTCACCGAGCGGATCGACCGCGACGGGCACGGCAACGGTCCCTTCGCGATCCGCATGCGCCTCGAAGTGGACGAGCGCGGCGCCACGCTCGATGCGCGCGAGACCGACGACCAGGCGCCCGGCCCCATCAACTTCATCATGAGCCCCGAGGTGCCGCGCCTTGCCTTCGGCATCTACGCGCTGGCCCGCGAGCGTTCGGTCCTGCTGAACCAGGGCGCGCTCGACGCCGTCGACGCGGTGAGGGTCAGGCCCGGCAGCCTGCTGCAACCGAATTTTCCGGCGCCGCTCGGCCAGCGCGGCATCACCCTCATCCGCGTCGGCACGGCCTGCCTCGGCCTCGTCAATGTCGCAACGCAAGGCGCCGCGGTCGCCGCGCACAATGTCTACGTCATCGCCTATCTGCGCGGCCGGACCGTGGAAGGCGAGGCGTTCCTCCTCACCGACGGGATCGCCGTCGGCTATGGCGGGCGGAGCGATGCCGACGGCATCGACGCCGTCTACCTCATCGCCAACGAGAACTATCCGGCGGAATTTCTCGACCTCTCCTATCCGGTCCGGCTGCGCCGCTATGCGATCAACCCCGATTCGGGCGGGCCGGGGCGTTGGCGCGGCGGCTGCGGCGTCATCCGCGAGCTCGAGGTGCTGGCGGCCGAGGCGATGCTCTCGATCCGCATCGATTCCGTCGACAACCCGCCCTGGGGCGTCGCCGGCGGGCGGTCGGGCCGCGGCGGGTGCTGCATCCTCAATCCGGGGCGCGAGACCGAGCGCCACTTGCCGCCGCTCGGCGACGGCATCCTCCTCCACCGCGGCGACGTCCTGCGCATCGAGACGGGCGGCGGCGGCGGTTGGGGCCATCCCTTCGACCGCGAGCCCGAACGCGTCCTTGCCGATATTCGCGGCGGCTTCGTCACGGCCGAGCGGGCGCGCGCCGATTACGGCGTCGCGCTCGGCGCGGACGGATGCTCGATCGACGCGGCGGAGACGGCACGGCTGCGGCACCAGCGCGGCGACGCCAAGCTCTTCCATCGCGGCGCCTATTTCGAGGCGCTGCCGTGACGAACTTCAGATAGCTCGATCGGAGCGCGACGGGCGGATGAGCACCTCGGCCGAGATGCCGAGCTTCTCGTGCAGCCGGCGGATCATGTTGATCGACAATCCGCGACGCCGATTCAGCACGTCAGCAACGCGCGTCCGCGTTCCGAGAATACCCTCTAAATCCTTGCGTGTGAGGTTTTGCTGCTCCATTCGGAATTTGATCGCCGCGATCGGATCGGGCGGGTCGATCGGATAATGCTCGCTCTCTTAGGCATCGATCAGCGTTGCCAGGACTTCGAGCCGGTCTCCCTTCGGCGTGCCGGATTTTGCGCCTATAAACGTTCCATCTCGGCAAGGGTCGCCTCGTAGTCGGCATCGGTTCGGATCGGCTTCACTTCACTCATGCTCCACCTCCTTGACATCGATCCGGTCATAGTCCCGATGGGTTCCGAGCCACTTGATCCAGACGATGCTCTTCTCGAAGTCAACCGACACGACGAGCCGGTAACCGTTCCCTTTGATATTGAATACGATTCGGTCAGCCGAGATTATGCTCGCCGATGCGTAAAAGGCGCTTCACCTCGGCTGTACTCGACCAGCTCGCTTTGCGCACTTCGTCGAACCACGCGTCGAGCGCGCCCTTCAGGGAAGCGTAATCCTTATTCCCTTTGCGGGATTTTGGGCGCAACGCATGGCGATAGCACCGCGCTCCGCGAGCTGCCATCATCGACCGCATTCAGTGTATCGGTACGTATCCCTGCATCTCTGAATTCGCCGCGTATGTTGCTCTTCGAGTGGGGACATCAAGTCGGAAGATGAACGACAGCACCGCGCTTTCTCCGAAAGCCGCCGTCGATCCTGTGACGCTGGAGATCGTCAAGGGCGCGCTGCGGGCGGCACAGGCCGAGACCGAGGCGCTGCTCGAGCGCACCGCGATGTCGGACGTCATCCGCGAGAAGAAGGATTTCTTCACCGCCTTCTTCGATCCGGCGGGCGCCCTCGTCTCCGGGACGCCGATTCCGATCTTCGGCCATATCCTGCCGCCCATCCTCGAACGCTATCCGCCCGAGACCATGCGGCCCGGCGACATCTACTGGTACAATGACTGTTACGGCTCGGCGGGCGCCGTCTCCCACCTCAACGACCAGGTCTTCGTCGCGCCCGTCTTCGCCGAGGGCAAGCTCTCGGGCTTCGCGCATTCCTGGGCGCATTTCACCGATATCGGCGGCATGCAGCCCGGCTCGATGTCGCCGAAGGCGACCGACATCTTCCAGGAAGGCTTGATGGTGCCGCCGGTGCGGCTCTACCGCGAGGGGGTGCTGAACGACGAGCTCTTCCGCATCTTCGCGCGCAACACGCGCTTTCCCGACAAGCTGCGCGGCGACACGCGGGCGTTGACGGCGGCGGTGCGGCTGGGCGAGCGGCGGCTCTGCGAGCTCTTCGCGCGCTTCGGCCGCGCCGTCATCCTCGCCGCCTTCGAGATGCTGAACCGCCAGACCGAGGCGGCGGTGCGCTCGAAGCTCCGCGCCCTGTTTCCGCCCGGCACGCATCGCTTCGCCGACGTCATCGAAAGCGACGGGCTCGGCAACGGCCCCTTCACGATCCGCATCGCGATGGAGGTCGGCGGCAATCACATCGCCTTCGACGCGATGGAAACGGACGACGCGGCGCCCGGTCCCATCAACTGGCTCGTCAACCCGGCCGTGCCGCGGATGATCTTCGGCCTCTTCTTCCTCGGCGATGACCGCTCGCTCCTCGTCAATGAAGGCGCGATGCGCGCCATCGACGAGGTGCGGCTCCGCCCCGGCAGCCTGCTTCAGCCGCGCTTCCCGGCCCCGCTCGGCCAGCGCGGCCTCACTCTGGTGCGCGTCGTCAACATGTGCAGCGGCGTCATGAACGCGGCGACCGGCGGCAAAGCGAATGCGGGCGGCAGCTCCTATGCGATCTGGTCCTTGCGCAATGCCGACCCGGCGGCGGCGCCTTTCTTCATGAATGACGGCGTCGCCGTCGGCTTCGGCGCCCGCCCCTATGGCGACGGGCACGATGCTGTCTATTTCGTCGCGCAGGAGAACAATCCTGCCGAATATCTGGCGCAGCTCTACCCCGTCCGCCTCCTCCGCTACGCCATCCGCTGCGACAGCGGCGGGCCGGGACGCTGGCGCGGCGGCTGCGGCGTCGTCCGCGAGATCGAGTGGCTGGGCGAGGACGCGCTGCTGGCGACGCGGCTCGACGGGACGAAGGCGCCGCCCTGGGGCGTCGCTGGCGGCAAGGCGGGGCGTCCGGGCCGCATTCTCCTCAACCCCGGACGTGCGGATGAGCGCGTCCTGGCGCCGCTGGGGGACGGCGTGCGCGTCAGGAAGGGCGACATCCTTCGCATCGAGACCACGGGCGGCGGCGGCTTCGGCCACCCCTTCGACCGCGAGGCCGAGCGCGTCCGGCAAGACGTGCTGGCCGGCTTCGTCTCGCCGGCGGAGGCGCGCGGCGAATACGGCGTCGTCCTGTCCGATGACGGCAGGACGATCGACCGCGAGGCGACGCGCCGCCGGCGCGCCCGGCGCTTCCCGACGAAACTTTTCCATCGCGGCCGCTACCGCGACGCCATGAGCTGAACGGATATCGCATGGACCAGAACAGGATCGCCGACGCCGTCGCTATCGATATCGGCGGCACCTTCACCGACGTCACCCTGCTCGACCGCCGCACGGGCAGGGTGTGGAACGCGAAGACGCCGTCGACGCCGGACGATCCGTCGGACGGATTCATGGCCGGGATCGAGCAGGCGCTCGCGCTCGCCGGCCTCGCGCCGGACGCGCTCGGCTATGTCTTCCACGGCACGACCGTCGCGACCAACCTCATTCTCGAAGGCAAGGGCGCGAAGGCGGCGCTGCTGACGACGGAGGGCTTCCGCCACGTCCTCGAAATCGGCCGGCACGACATCCCGCGCAAGGCCAATATGTATTCCTGGGTGAAGCCGAAGCGCCCGGTGCCGCCCGAGCGCATCTACGAGATCGCCGGCCGCCTCGATCCCGATGGCGGCGAAGTCACCCCGCTCGACGAGGCGGCGGTGCGCGCCGCGGCGGCCGCCGTCGCCGCCGAGGGCGTCGAGGCCGTCGCCATCTGCTTCCTCCACGCCTATGCCGATCCGCGGCATGAGCGCCGCGCCCGCGAAATCCTGCAGGAGAGCCTGCCGCACATCCCCGTCTCGCTCTCCTCCGAGGTGCTGCCCGTCTTCCGCGAATACGAGCGCAGCATGGCGACGATCCTCAACGTCTATGTCATGCCCAAGGTCTCCACATATGTGGGACGGCTCGAGGGGCGCTTGGCGGAGCGCCGGATTCCGGGACGCCTCCTGCTCATGAAGTCGAATGGCGGCGTCACCGGCGCCGACACCATCCGCACGCAGCCGGTGCAGACGGCGCTCTCCGGGCCGGCGGCCGGCGTCATGGGCGCAGTCTTCGCCGGCGAGCTCGCCGGCTTCCGCAATCTCATCACCATCGATATCGGCGGCACCTCGGCCGATATCTGCCTCGTCAAGGACGGCGAGCCCGGCATGACCAATGAGGGCCGCATCGGCGACTGGCCGCTGCAGGTGCCGATGATCGACATCAACACGATCGGCGCCGGCGGCGGCTCGATCGCGCGGGTGAGCGAGGCGGGCGCGCTCACCGTCGGTCCCGACAGCGCCGGCGCCGTGCCCGGCCCCGCCTGCTACGGGCGCGGCGGGACGGAGCCGACGGCGACCGACGCCAATCTCGCGCTCGGCCGCCTGACCCCGGCGCTTCTCGACGGGCGCATGGCGCTCGACGCGGCCGCGGCCAAGCGCGCCGTGGCCGAGCGCGTCGCCCGGCCGCTGGGTCTGACGCCGGCGGAGGCGGCGCGCGGCATTCTCGCCATCCTCGACAGCAACATGGTGGGGGCGATCCGCGTCGTTTCGGTCGAACGCGGCCATGATCCGCGCGATTACGTGCTGCTGCCCTTCGGCGGGGCGGGACCGCTGCACGGCGCCTCGCTGGCGCGCCTTCTCGGCATCAAGACGATGCTGGTGCCGCCGGCGCCGGGCGTGCTGTCGGCGCTCGGCCTTCTCGTCTCGAGCCTCAAGGCCGAGTTCGCGCGCACCGCGCTGCAGCGCCCGCCGCATTACGACCTCGCCGCCATGGGCAGGATCTTCGCCGAGCTGCAGGAGCAGGCGGCGCAGTGGCTCGAGCATGAAGGCGTGCCCGAGGGCGGCTGCGCCATCCGCTGGCAGGCGAGCCTCCGCTATCTCCACCAGGGTTTCGAGCTGACCGTGCCTTGGGCCGGCGAGGCGGCGACGGCGGAGGCGGCGGAAGCGACAATCGCCGCTTTTCACCGCCTCCACGAGCGCCTCTACACCTTCAGTCAGGAGGACACGCCCGTCGAGATCGTCACCTTGCGCGTCAGCGCGACGGGGACGCTGCCGCGCCCCGCCATTCGCGAGTGGCCGAGGGGCGGCGCCGCCGCGGACGCCGTCATCGGCCGCCAGGAGGCCGATCTCGACGGCACGCTTCGAAGCTGCCCCGTCTACGACCGCGCCCGGCTCGGCGCCGGAGCGAAGCTGCGGGGGCCGGCGATCATCCGTCAGCTCGACACGACGACTCTGCTCTTCCCCGGCCAGATCGCCGAGGTCGAGCGCTACGGCAGCCTCGTCGTCGTGGAGGCGTGAGACGCCTCGGCCCGGCTCAGCAGCGCCCGCGCGATCGCCTCCCATTCCGCTTCGAGCGCGCCCGATTCCGGCGTCCTGCCGGCGCGACGGTACCAATAAGCGGCATTGTCGAGATCGCCTTCCTTGCGGTGAAGGTAGGCGTGGACCCAGGCGCCGTCCGCATCAGGCGCGGCCTGCGCGCATGCATGCGCCTTTTTCCAGTCGCCCTTGGCGTCCCACCAGAGCGCATGCAGCGCTGCGCTGGTCTCCGGCGGCGCCGCGGCGCTCGTCGTTCTCTTGAAGCCGTCAAGATCCATAAGGGGTTCGTCTCCTGTTCCGGACGGTGCCCCCACCCCCTCCCCCACCTCACGCATGTTTTGTTATTTGCATCGGCGCGTGGCGTCCTTCGCGACGCCCACTTCGTGAGCTCCTCAGGATGAGGACTGAATGGATGTGGCAGAAAGAAAAGACCTCATCCTGAGGAGCGCCTGAAAGGCGCGTCGCGAAGGAGGCACAATGGTCGGTCCCACTTGAAAACGGACTCTCAGGTCTAACCGCGGCCAATGAACGGCATCTTGGTCGCCATCACGGTGAGGAACTGGACGTTCGCATCCTCCGACCGGGTCGCCATGTAGACGATGGCGTCGGCCACGTTCTGCACGTTCATCGTCGGCTCGACCTCGATCGTGCCGTTCGCCTGCATGACCCCCTTCTTCATGCGCTCCGTCATCTCGGTCGCGGCGTTGCCGATATCGATCTGGCCGCAGGCGATGTCGTATTTGCGGCAGTCGAGCGCGGTCGATTTGGTGAGGCCGGTGATGGCGTGCTTCGTCGCCGTGTAAGCGACCGAGTTCGGTCGCGGCGCGTGAGCGGAGATCGAGCCGTTGTTGATGATGCGCCCGCCGCGCGGCTGCTGGCTCTTCATCATCTTGATCGCCTCCTGCGTGCAGAGGAAGGCGCCGGTGAGATTGGTGTCGAGCACCGCCTTCCACTGCTCGAAGGGCAGATCCTCGAGGGGCACCGCGGGCGCGCCGATGCCGGCATTGTTGAACAGCAGATCGAGACGGCCGAAGGCTTCCTTGGTCGCCGCGAACAGCGCCTTCACCGAGGCCGGATCGCCGACATTGGTCGGAACCGCGAGGCCGCGGCCGAACGCCTTCCCCTCGGCGAGGGCGGCATCGAGCGCCTCCTTGCGGCGGCCGGCAAAGACCACCGCGTAGCCGATCTTCATCAGCGCCAAGGCCGAGGCCTTGCCGATGCCGCTACCGGCACCGGTGACGATGGCGACCTTCCCCTCCGCGCTCATGGGCAACCCTCCATTGCAACGCCCGACTTTGTCTTATCGGCGGCGCCAATCCTAGCGCAGGCGTTCCCCCCGGCCTATCGCGATTCGCCGCCATGCTCGGCTGGCGCCCGGCAGCCGTGGAGAAACAGGCCGACGGTGCGGGCGGCCCAGAGGCGCAGCTCGGTCTCGGCAAGCGCCGGGCCGAAACCGAGGGCGCGGCGCTGCGGCACGGCCACGACCATGCTGAGAAACTGCTCGGCGGCAAACCGGGCATCGCTGATCGCGATCTCGCCGGCCGCGGCGGCGCGATCGAGCAGGCGTCCGATTCGTGCCACTCCCTCCTTCGTGCCGGTCTCGTACATCACCTGCGCGAGCGCCGGAAAGCGGGGCGCCTCGGCCATGACGACGCGGTGCAAGGCGATCGCCTCCGGCGACAGCGCAATGGCCAGGATCTGCTCGGCCGCATGGCGGAGCACGTCTGCGAGCGGCTCCGCGCCGTGCAGCCGCGCCTCGACCGGCGGCGTCCAGCGCGCGACGAGGTGCCGGACCACCGCCTCGAACAGCGCCGCCTTGTCCTTGAAGCGGCGATAGAAGGTGCGCTTGGAAATGCGCGAGCGCGCCGCCACCGCCTCGATGCTGGTCGCCGCGAAGCCTTGCGTCAGGAACAGCTCGGTCGCGATCTGCAGGATCCTGTCCTGCAGCAAGGCGGCCTCGAACCGGGACGGACGCCCGCTCCGCCGCCGCGCTGCAATCGTCAACCCGTCTTCACTCCCGCTCGCGCGACAGGATCGTCACCGCCGGTCGGGACGGCCGCCGCCGCATTGGCGCCCCGAACCCTATGCGGACGCGACCGGAACGACAAGTCCGGGGCGGGGAGTTCAACCGCTTCCGGCTCGGGTGGAAAGGCGCCGCGGCGCCCGCCGCCCCGCGCGACGCGGCTCGGACTCGGCTCCGCTTCCGTCGTGAAGGACAAGGCCGACCGCGGCGATGAGGTCGTCGATGCGGAACGGCTTCTTCAGCACCGCGATGCCCGACGGGAAATCGGCGATATCGGCCTCGGCATAGCCGGTGATGAGGATGATCGGAAGCTGCGGGACGAGGTCGCGCAGCCGGCGCGCGAGCTCGGCGCCGTTCATGGCCGGCATCGCATAATCGACGATGACGGCGTCGACCGCGAGACCGCGCTCGATGGCGCCCAGCACCGCGACGCCCGACTCGGCATCGACGACCTCGTAGCCCGCTTGGCGCAGCGAATCGGCGGCGAAGTCGCGCACGTCGGGGTCGTCATCGACGACCCAGACACGCCGGCCGCGCGCCGCCCCCGGCTTTCCGACCGCGGCCGCTGCCGACCTCGTTTGACCCGCATCCTCGGCAGCCGCCGCGCGCGGCAGGTAGATCGTGACGGTGGTCCCGACGCCGACCCGGCTGCTGAGGACGGCCATCCCGCCGGACTGCCGCGCGACGCCGTAAACGGTCGAGAGGCCGAGCCCGGTGCCCTTGCCGACCTCCTTCGTCGTGAAGAAGGGCTCGAAGGCCCGGGCGATGACCTCTTCGCTCATGCCGACGCCGGTATCGGCGACGGCGATGAGGACAAAGTCGCCCTCCAGTTTCTTCGGCAGGCTCGCCTCCCCTGCCGGAACGTTCGCCGTCGTGATCGTCAAGGTGCCGCCCGCGGGCATGGCGTCGCGCGCATTGAGCGCGAGGTTCAATATGGCGATCTCGACTTGGCCCGGATCGGCCAAGGCCGGCCACAGCCCCTCGGCGAGATCCTTCTTGATGCGATGGCCGGGGCCGATCGTGCGCGACAGCATCTCCTCCATTCCGGCGACCAGCGCATTGGCGTCGAAGGGGCGCGCCTGGATCTGGCGCTTGCGCGAGAAGACGAGGAGCTGCTCGGTGAGCTTGGCGCCGCGCTCGGCCGCGCGGCTGGCGCCGGCGAGCAGCCTTTTCCCGCGTGGCGTCGCCACCTCGCTCTGCAACAATTCGAGATTGCCGAGCACTGCCGCCAACAGATTGTTGAAATCGTGGGCGACCCCGCTCGTGAGCTGCCCCACCGCGTCCATTTTCTGCGCCTGCCGGAGCTCGTCCTCGGCGCGCGCGCGTTCGGCCATCTCGGCGCGAAGGCGATCGTTGGCGGCAACGAGCCGGCGCGTCTGCTCGGCGACGAGCCGTTCGAGCTGGTCGCGGCTGCGGGCAAGGGCCTCGCGCGCCTCGACGATTTCGCTGATATCGGTGCAGGTTCCGAACCAGCGCACCGTGTTCCCCTCGGCGTCGCGCTCGGGCACCGCCCGCATCTTGAACCAGCGGTAAGCCCCGTCGAACCGCCGCAGGCGATACTCGGCATCGTAGGGCGTCTGCGCCGCGACGGCGTCCATCCAGGCCTTGATCGCCGGCTTGCGGTCGTCGGGATGCAGCGCGTGGAGCCAGCCGAAGCCGTGCTGGCGCTCTTCCGGCACGCCGGTGAATTCGAGCCATTGGCGGCTCACGTAATCGTTGCGGCCGTCGCCGGTGCAGCTCCAGGCAAGCTGCGGCATCGCTTCCGTCAGCGTCCGCCATCGCTGCTCGCTCGCCCGCAGGGCGGCGTCGGATTGCTTGCGCTCGGTGATGTCGCGGAAATAGACGACGACGCCGCCCGGTCCGCGCGGGTAGATGTTCGCGCCGATCCACCGCTTCAGCACCGGCGAGAGGACCTCGAGATGCGCCGGCTCGCGGGTTTCGTTGACGCGGAGCTGCGCCAGCCAGGATTCTTCCTTCTCGAGTCCGGGAAACGCCTCCAGCATGGTCTTGCCGAGAATGTCCGCAGCCGGCTTCCCCCACATCGCCAAGGCCTGCTCATTGGCGTAGATGAAGCGCAGCTCGCCATCGAGCGCATAGAAGGCGTCGCTGATGCTCTCGAGGATGTCGCGCTGCTCGCGATGCGCGGCCTGCAACTGCTCCTCGGCGCGCTTGCGCTCGCTGATGTCGCGGAAGAACACGGCGATGCCGCCGCCGGGCCGCGGATTGATGTGCCGCGCCACCCACCTGCCGCTGATCCTCGAGACGCCTTCGAGATAGACCGGCTCGCGCGTTTCATTGACGCGGCAATGCGCCGCCCAGGTCTCGGTGCCGACGACTTGCGGAAACACCTCGGCGAAGGGCCGGCCCAGCATTTCCGAGGCGCGCTTGTTCCACAGCGCCTCGGCCCGCTGGTTGACATAGGCGACGCGGAGATCGCGATCGAGAGCGTAGAAAGCATCCGTGATGCTTTCGAGGATGTCCCGCAGCTCGCCGTGAGCGGCTCTGAGGGCGCTTTCCGCGCGCTTGCGCTGGGTCACCTCCTCGGCGACGATGTTGATGCTGGCGACGCGCCCGTCCGCATCCTTCAGCGGCAGCCAGCTTGCGACCCAGCTCCTTTTCTCGCCGGGCCGCGCCGCCGTCTCGCCGCTGAGTTCCAGATCGAGCACGGGTTCGCCGGTTTCGGCGATGCGGCGGGCGGTCGCCTCGGCCATATCGGCGAGATCCGGCACCACTTCGCGCATCGACTTGCCGAGATGCCACACGATCGGGTGCCCGCCGATGGCGGCGAAGCGCTCATTCAGCCGCAGAAATCGCGTCTCGGTATCGACGACGGCGAGGCCGACCGGCGCCGTCGCGTAGATGGCTTCGAGCTCCGCGAGGTGCCGCCGGGCGCGCACCTCGCTGTCGCGCAGGCGCTCCTCCTGCTGCTTGCGGTCGGAGACGTCGCGGAAATAGACGACGATGCCGTCCGACCAGGGATAGATGCTGCTCTCCAGATGGCGCCCGAGGCGGGCGTTGAAGTCGAGGCAGCGCGCCGCCTCGCGCTCGCTCATCACCTTGTGGCACGTGCGGAAGAACGCGCTTTCGGGAGCATGCGGGAATTCCGCCCAGATGTTCTTGCCGAGGAGATCGCGGCCTTCGGCGAAGAGGTTCTGCGCGGCGCCGTTCAGGTAGACGAAGGCCCAGTTGCGGTCGAGGACGAGCACGTTGTCCATCGTGCATTCGAGCACGGTGAGGGGATCAACCGAGCGAAGCGGATGATTGCCGGGCAGCGTGCCTGGAGAGCCTTGTTCGCCGGCGGCCATGATCGATCGACGTTATCGTCCGCAGGACCGCCAGTCCAGGCGAACGAGGAGGGAGGCTGCCCCACTTCCGGGTGATGGCGGGCGGAGGCTTCGAAAGGCGTCTTTCAACGCGGTAGCGGACGGCCGTTCAGCAAGCATTCGCCGGCCCGTGCGCCTCGCCGCGGGAACCCTCCGCGCGAGAACGTGTTGCCGAGATGACGCATTCTGCGGCGGAGATCGATGGCCTCGCGGAGCGAAGTTCGATGAGCAGGACGTCAAGCGGGCCGCCGAGCTCGCCCATCCTCGGCGGCTGCATCGCCGGCGGGCTGACGCTTTATGGCATTCTCGCCAAGCGCGCCGCGCGCCGTCGGACCGCCGCGACCCTCAGCGGGCAGAAGCCCGACCTCCACGGCCGGCGCGCCGCATGGCCGAGCGAGATTCCGCGCCTCGGCTGGTGGGACATCGCGATGCGCGTCATGAACGACATTTCGCGAACCAACGCCTCGCTGCTCGCGGCGGGCGTCGCCTTCTACGCCTTCCTCGCCATTCCTTCGGCGTTCACCGCCCTCGTCTCGCTCTATGGTCTCGTCTTCGATCCGAGCGATGTCGCCCGCCAAGTCGAAGGCATGCGCGGGGTGCTGCCCAAGGAAGCCATCGGCCTGTTTTCGGCGCAGCTCCAGAGCCTCACCTCGCGCTCCTCCTCCTCGCTCGGCATCGGCCTCGTCATCAGCCTGCTGATCGCCCTCTGGAGCGCGCGCTCGGGCACCGCGTCGATGGTGAGCGCCCTCAATACCGCCTATGAGGAGGAGGAGAAGCGCAGCATCATCCGCTTCCAGCTCATCGCTCTCGGCCTCACCGTCGGCGCCGTGGCCTTCGCCCTCGTCGCGCTGGCGCTCATCGCCGTGCTGCCGGCCATCATCGGTCTGCTTCCGCTCGGCGATTTCGGCAAGACGCTGGCCGCAGTGCTGCGCTGGCCCATTCTCATCGCCCTCGTGATGATCGGGCTGGCCGTGACCTACCGCTTCGCCCCGTCGCGCCGCGAGCCGAAATGGCGCTGGGTGAGCTGGGGCGCCGTCATCGCCACCGTTCTCTGGATCATCGCCTCGGGGCTGTTCTCGGTCTATGTCGGGCAGTTCGCCTCCTACGACAAGACCTACGGCTCGCTCGGCGCGGTGGTCGTGCTGTTGATTTGGCTCTATCTCAGCGCCTTCGTCGTGCTGGTCGGCGCCGAGCTCAACGCCGAGATCGAGCACCAGACGGCGCGCGACAGCACCGAGGGTCGGCCGAAGCCGATGGGACAGCGGGGCGCCAGAATGGCGGACACGCTCGGGCGCGCGCGGGGGGCGTGACGGCGTCGCCGCCGGCGCCCAGGGCGGCGCCGCAGACGCTGCGGAGATGAAATCGTCGCCGCCGAGGCGCAGCGGGGATCGCTGGGTCGCGTGCGCTGTTACCCGATTGTCCAATCGAGAAGGAGGCAATGATGGCACGATCCCTGTTGCCGCGCGTCTTCGGCGGATCCGCGCTCGACCGCGGCGTCGAGCATCCGTTCCTCGCCATGTACCGGGAAATGAACCGGCTGTTCGACGAGGCGCTGCGCGGCTTCGGCCCGTTCGGCGCGGGAGAGATGTCGCGCGCCGCGATGGCGCCGCGCATGGACATCAAGGAGAACGACAAGGAAATCTGCATCATCGCCGAGATGCCCGGCGTCGCCGAGAAGGACGTCGAGGTCACGCTCTCGGGCGACGTCTTGACGATCCGCGGCGAGCGAAAGGAGGAGAAGAAGGACGAGCGCGAGAACTACCATCTAATGGAGCGCTCCTATGGCGCCTTCTCGCGCTCGATCGAGCTGCCCTACGCGGTGAAGCCCGAGAGTGTCCGCGCCTCCTTCGAGGACGGGGTCCTCACCCTCACCCTGCCCAAGGACGCGGCGCAGCAGCGGACGCAGAAAATCGCGATCCAGGGCGCCGGCGGCGGCCGCCGCATCGACCGCGCCGCCGCGGGCGACAAACCCGCTGCCGGTGCGGGCGAAACCGGCGAGGCGCAACCCTCGGGCGGCGCCTCGAGCTGACACCTCATGCCTGGTGGAGCGCCGCTCCGCCAGGCCCCTCAATGATAGCCGAGCTCGGCGCGCACCTTGCCGCGGAAGACCCAGTAGGACCAGCCGGTATACATCAGGATGATCGGCAGCAGGAAAAGCGTGCCGACGAGAAGGAAGGCCTGGGTGCTTGGCGAGGAGGCGGCCTCCCAGAGCGTGAAGCGGTAGGGCACGATCATCGGCCAGAGGCTGATGGCGATGCCGATATAGGCGAGGAGAAAGAGACACATCCCGCCGATGAAGGGCGCCACCTCCGAGCGGTTGTTGAGCGAGCGCCACTCCCAATAGGCGAGCAGCAGCGTCAGGATCGGGACGGGCGAGAGGAAGGCGATATTCGGCCAGGTGAACCAGCGCCGGGCGATCTCGGCGCGCATGAGCGGCGTCCAGACGCTGACGACAGCGATGGCGACGATGACGCCGATGAAGCACCAGCGCCCGTGCCGGCGCGCCCAGTCCTGCAGCGCGCCTTGCGTCTTCAGGACGAGCCAGCCGGCGCCCAAGAGGCCGTAGCCGAAGAGCAGCGCGACGCCCGTGAAGATCGAAAAGGGCGTGAAGCAGTCGAGGGAGCCGCCGCTGAACTGCCGGCCATCGACCTCAAAGCCCTGGATGAACGCGCCGAGCACGATGCCCTGCGCGAAGGTCGCGATCGCCGAGCCGTAGCAGAAGGCATGGTCCCAGAAGGTCATGTGGGCGACGTCGCGGTAGCGGAATTCGAAGGCAACGCCGCGGAAGACGAGGGCCAGCAGCATGACGAGGATCGGGAAATAGACGGCCGGAATGATGATGGCGAAGGCGAGCGGAAAGGCTGCGAAGAGGCCGACCCCGCCCAGCACGAGCCAGGTCTCGTTGCCGTCCCAGATTGGCGCGATCGAGTTCATGACGAGGTTGCGCGCCTCGAGCCCCGGCGCGAAGCCGTAAAGGATCCCGACGCCGAGATCGAAGCCGTCGAACAAGACGTAGTAGAAGACGCCGAAGCCGAGGATGAGCATCCAGATCGGCACGAAATCGATGACCGTCTGCGTCATGAGGCCCTCCCTGACTCGACCTCCGGCTCGGCCTCCGACGGCAGGGCGCGGACCGGGCGGTCGGGGCGCCCGCTCTCGATCGGCGCCTCGCCCTCGCCCGTCTCGGCCGGCCCTTGCCGGACGAGACGCGCCATGAAGAAGAGGCCGGCCGAGAACATGACGAGATAGACGACGCCGTAGCCGATGAACGAGGCGAGCACGTCGGCGCCGGTGAGCGAGGGCGACACCGAAGCCGCCGTGCGCATGAGCCCGTAGACCGTCCAGGGCTGCCGTCCGACCTCGGTCGTCACCCATCCCGCCAGCACGGCGATGAAGCCGAGGGGCGAGGCTAGCTCGCAGCAGCGCAGGAACCAGCCCGCGGCGAAGAGGCGGTCGTGCAGGCGCAGCCACCAGCTCGCCGCGATCAGGGCCAGCATCAGCAAGCCGATTCCGACCATGACGCGGAAGGCGAAGAAGGGAATGGCGACCGGCGGCCATTGATCGGCAGGCCAGTCCTTCAAGCCGCGCACGGTGCCGTTCGGATCGTGGGTCAGGACGAGGCTGCCGAGAACGGGAATCTCCAAGACGTCGCGATTGGTCGCCCGCGCCTCGTCCGGAATGGCGAAGAGGATGAGGGGAACGCGGCTTCCCGTCTGCCAATGCGCCTCGATCGCGGCGAGCTTCGCCGGCTGGTATTCGAGGGTGTTGAGGCCGTGCAGGTCACCGAGAAGGATTTGCCCCGGCACCAGGATCGTCAGCAGCCACAGCGTCATCGACACCATGAGCCGCCCTTCTTCGAGGAAGCGGCGGCGGCGCAGGTAATAGGCGGCGACGCCCAGCACCACGAAGCCGGTCGTCACGTAGAAGGCGACGACCGTATGGGCGAGTCGGTAGGGAAAGGAGGGGTTGAAGACGATCTGCGTCCAGTCCTTAGGGAAGAACCGGCCGTCTAGGATCTCGTAGCCGACGGGAGTCTGCATCCAGCTGTTGGTGGCGAGGATCCAGAAGGAGGAGAGGAGCGTCCCCGCCGCCACCATCAGCGCTGCGATGAAATGCGCCCAGCGCGGCACCAGCTTGCGCCCGAAGAGGAGGACGCCGAGGAAGGCCGATTCGAGGAAGAAGGCGGTGAGGCCTTCATAGGCGAGAAGCGGCGAGATGACGTTCGCTGTCGCGTCGGAGAAGCGGCTCCAATTGGTGCCGAACTGGAAGGGCATGACGATGCCCGAGACGACGCCCATCCCGAAGGAGACGGCGAAGATCCGGATCCAGAAGCTGGAGAGGCGGAAATAGATTTCGCGGCCGGTGACGAGGCTCAGCCCTTCGAGAACGGCGATGTAGGACGCGCTGCCGACGGTGAAGGCCGGGAGCAGAATGTGCCAGGCGATCACCCAGACGAATTGCAGGCGCGACAGCAGGACGGGGTCGAGGCTCATCGCGTTCCGGCTTCCCTACGAGCGCGGCCGAGGCCGTGCCGGCGCCACGGGTCTGCGCGCCGGCACGACGAAGGAGAGAATTAGGCCGCCGAGCCTCGACGGCAACCGAACGCGCCGAGCGGCGGCTTGCCGCAGCCGCCACCCCCACCCTGCCCTCCCCCGCTCGCGGGGGAGGGTTATGGAGGGGGGAGGGTTAGGGAGGGGGGGAGCCGCGCGCTTGGGCGAGCGCTAGGGCAGGACGCCCTTCCCGCGCAGCGCCGCATCGACCCAGCTGCGGTCGTAGCGCCCGGCGCGGATGTCTTGCAGCGCCTTCGCCTCGCGCTCGGCCTGCCGCCGCGCCGCCGCGAGAATCTCGGGCGCCGCCGCCGGCGTCAGGGCGACGACGCCGTCCTCGTCGCCGACGACGATATCGCCGGGATTGACGATGAGGCCGCCGACGGCGACCGGAACGTGGATCTCGCCGGGACCGTCCTTGTAGGGTCCCTTATGCGTCTCGCCGCGGGCGTAGCACGGGAAGTCCGAGGCCGTGAAGGCGGCGACGTCGCGGATGGCGCCGTCGATGACGAAGCCGACGACGCCGCGCGTTTCGGCATAGGCCTTCATCAGCTCGCCGACCAGGGCGTGTCCGACCTCGCCGCCGCCATCGACGACGAGGACGTCGCCCGGCTGCGCCAGGTCGAGCGCCTTGTGGATCATGAGGTTGTCGCCGGGCCGCGTCTTCACGGTGAGGGCGACGCCGACGAGCTTGCCGGCGCGATTGTAGCGGCGAAGCCCGACCGTCCCCGAGGACCGGCTCATATTGTCGCTGAGATGCGGTGTCACCACCTCGCGGAGCTGGGCCAGCAGCTCCGCGGCCGGCCGCGGCGGCGCCGGATGAATGCGAAACCCGAAGGTCATGCCGTCCTCGCTGTCGAGAAGGAAACGCGAAGGATGACCTTAGCGGGTCGCCCGCGCTTTCGCATCACCGACGCCGCGGCCCGTGGCCGCTCTCTTCCGAGAGGACCCGGCTCAAGCCTTTGCCGCGGCGCGCGAGCCTCCGGCAAGAGCGAGGGGTGGCGGCTCGGCCGGCGCCTTCGGGGTGAGGCGAACGGGCTCGTTCGCGCCGGCGCCGGACGCCGCATCGCGGCCGCCATCGGGTTTGCCGCCGTCGCGGCGCCGGCAATGTCCTTCGAGCGTCGCGCCGGCCTCGATCGACAGCACGTCGTGATGCACATCCCCCTGCACCTTGGCGCTGGCGGCGAGCACGACTTCGCGCGCACGGATGCAGCCGGCGACGGTGCCGTGCACCTTGACCTGCTCGGCCGAAATCTCGCCGCGGATCGTCGCTTCCTTGCCGACGGTGAGCGACTGGACATGGATGTCGCCCTGGACGGTCCCGTCGACATGGAGCGCGCCGCCGCTCTTGAAATCGCCATGAATCACCATTCCGGCGCCGATGATCGACGGCACGTTCGCCTGGCCGCCTTCGGATGTCGGGGATCGCTTATGACCTTTTCCGAACATGAGACATTGCCTCCAGGAAGTTGACGGGGTCGCGCGGCTCGCCGTCGACCAGGACCTCGTAATGAAGATGCGGCCCGGACGCTCGGCCGGTGCTGCCGAGCAGGCCGATCTTCTGGTGCGCGGCGATCGCCTGGCCGCGGGTCACGAGGATACGGTCGAGATGCGCATAGCGCGTGTGGATGCCGAGGCCGTGATCGATCTCGATCATCAGCCCGTAATCGCGGCGCCGCCCGGCGAAGACGACCCGCCCCGTCGCCGTCGCCGCCACCGGCGTATGCAGCGACGCCTGCATGTCGAGCCCCTCATGCATCGCCCGGAGGCCGTTGAAGGGATCTATGCGCGGCCCGAACGGGCTGGTGATCGCGAAATCCGGGAGCGGCGCCGAAAGCGGCATGGCGCGCAGCAGCGGCACGAGCTCGTCGAGCCGGGCGATGCCCGAACCGACGGCCTCGTCGCCGCGGGCTGGCGTCTCGGCGGCCGCATGCTTGCGCCACGGCACGAAGGGGCCGCCGCGCCCCTCGCCGGCGCCCTCGCTGCGCAGGCGCGTGGGGCTGAGGCCGGCCGCGGCGATGATGCGTTCCACCTCGTCGATCGAGCGGCGCGTCTCTTGCGTGAGGCGGCTCAAAGCCGCCTCATGCTGCGCCGCCGCCAGCCGCATCCGTCGCTCCGTGTCGGCGAGGCGGAGGGCGAGGCTGTCGCGCTCGCGAAGCGCCGCGTGCTGCGCCGCCTCGGCTTCGCCGAGCTGCCGCTGGGCCTCGCGGAGGGCCCGTTCTAAGTTCGCGACGCGGTCCGGCGATACCGCCGCGACGGGTGGCGCTGCCTGCTCGCCCGGTGCCGGCGCGGCGGGCGCCGCCGACGGCGCAGATTCGGCCGGGACATCGTCGGGAAGGATCAGCGGCGCGTCCGCCGCCGCCTCGAGGAGCGGGCGCACCGGGCCCGAGCGAGCCGGCAGGTACTGGGCGAGATAGGTTCCCGTGGTCGCCATCGTCGATAGCGCGGCGATGGCGCCGCCGCAAAGGACGAGGAGCTGAGCGCGGAAGGAGACGCGGATGGTGCGGGCGCCTTCGGCCTCGCAAAGGATGAGCTGCCGGTCCGGAAGCCAGCGGCGAGGCCGTCTGCCGAAGGCTGACCCCAAGAAGAGCCATCCGCTGCGGCGGCGTGCGTGGGCCGACGGAATGCTTGGTCCGGGCAAGAAATGCTCCCCGCACTCGGGTCGTGACGACAGGGTTGGGGGAGCTTAGGGCGAGACAGTTAACAAACTCGGCAATGGCAGAAAGGTCGGCGGCAATAAACCGCCGGTGTCGTCTTGCCGAGGATGATTGCGCCCTGTTGGCGCATGCGCTGAACCACGCCCTCATCGGCGAGCGGAACGTGGTCGCGGTACAAGCTCGAGCCGAAGGTCGTGCGGATGCCGGCCGTCTTGTTCAGGTCCTTGATCGCGGCTGGAAGGCCGTGCAGCAAGCCGAGCTGATCGCCGCGCATGACGGCGCGCTCGGCGGCCCGGACCTCGAGGCGGGCGCGCTCGTAGGATTTCGTCACGATCGCGTTGACCGCAGGGTTTATGGCCTCGACCCGCTCGATGCAGGAATCGAGGAGCTCCACCGGCGAGAGCTGGCGGGCGCCGATGAGGCGGCGCGCTTCCGTCGCGCTGAGATCGCAAGGCTGGCTCGTGGGCGTGTCAGCGCGCCTCAGAGCGGACCGCCGGGCGCTTCGCAAACGACGTTGAGGAGCGCCTGGCGGCGCTCCTGCGTCACGGCCGCGAGCGCTCGCGTCAGGGCCGCCGGCAGCTCGGCCGGGTCCTCGACCCGCTCGCCATAACCGCCGGCGGCGGCGCAGACCTGCTCGAAGGCGGGGAGCTCGTCGAGGCGGATGAAGGGCGGCCGGTTGCTGCGCGCCGTTCCGCCGTCGGGATACATGGTCAGCGTCGCGCGGCGGACGGCGTTCCACATGGCGTTGTTGAAGACGACGACGAGGATCGGCAGGTCGTGCAGCCGCGCCGCGTGATGTCCGGCGACGGGATTGGCGAAGAGGTAGGCGCCGTCGCCCAACGTCGCGATGACGAGGCGGTCGGGCGCCGCCAATTTGGCGCCGAGCGCGGCGCCGAAGCCCCAGCCGAGCCCGGAGGCCGCGCTCGAGCCGAAATAGGTGCCGGGCCGCGTGAAGGCGCAGTGCTGCGGCATCAGCGTATATTCGTTGACGACGATCGCGTCTTCGCTCTTCGCCTCGCCGACGCAATGGCTGACCCAGGCGGGGTGAATCGGCCGTGCCCCGCGCACCCGTTGGAGCAGGCTTTGCCACTCGTTGCGCTGCGCCGCGCGGCGGCTGGCGATGCGCGCGCGGCGCGCCGCGATGCGCGCCGGATCGGCACGCTCGGCGAGGAGGCCGGCGAGCTCGTCCAGCGCGCTCCCCGCCGCCGCGGTGATGGCGAGGTCGCAGCGGAAGCCGCGGATGGGGTATCTCTGAAAGAGCGGGTCGAGGCCGAGATGAATGACCTTCGCCGCCTCGCGCGGCGAGACTCGGCTCGGAATCCACGGTACGTCCGATTCGAGCGCGAGGATGGCATCGGCTTCGGCGACGAGCGCGTTGGGATCGAAGCCGAGCTGCATCGGATGGTCGGACGGAATCGAAAGGTGGCGCGGCGAGAGCTGTGCGACCGGTAAGGCGAAGCGCTCGGCGATGGCGGCGAGCAGAGGCACGGCGGCGGGATCGCGGCCGACGCTCGTCGTGACGATGAGCGGATTCTCGGCGCCCGCCAGGATGTCCGCCGCCTCGGCGAGCGCGGCGCGGTCGGCGCAGGGCGCCGTCGCCGCGATCCGGCGCGAGGGGTCGTCATAGCGCAGCTCGCCCATCGGCGCCGCCAGCACTTCGCGCGGCAGGGTCAGATAGACGGGGCCCTGCGGCTCGCTGCGGGCGAGGCCGAGCGCGCGGTCGATCACGGTTTCGAGCTGCTCGGCATTGCGCAGCTCGTAATCCCATTTGACGAGCTCGCGCACCATCGCCGCCTGGTCGTACATCTCCTGGCCCCAGTGGATGTAGGCGTCGCGTGCGCCGACGAGGCCCTCCTCCGTCAGCGGCGTGCGGCCCGCGGTGAAGAGAATGGGGACGTTCTCGCGCGCCGCGTTGACCGCGCCGCACAGAGCATTGGCCGTGCCGACGCTGACATGGACCATCACCGCCGGCGTGCGGCCCGAGACCATCGCGTAACCATGCGCCATCGACATCGCCAGGTTCTCGTGGACCGCCAGCATCGGCTTCGGCGCCGGGGTGCCGTTCGCCTCCGCCTTCGCCAAGGCTTCGACGATCGGAGCGAAATCGGTGCCGGCATTGGCGAAGAGATAGTCAACGCCGCGCGCGGCCAGCAGCCTCAGATAGGCTTCGGCGACGCTCTCCACCCGAACCGATTTCCGTCCCATCTTGCGGCTCCTTGGCGATGCTGCTCTGCAGATTGCCTCATCGGCGGCCAGCGCGCGAGGCTCGACCCCTCTCAGTCGGGCAGCGCCACCGCCTCGTCGAGATTGATCTCCACCCCTATCTCGCTGCCGGGCGGCGCGCGCTCGATGACAGCGCCGCCCGGAACGCGGAGCTGGAGCACGCCCAACGCCCCAGCCTCGACCCGCGTCAGCGTGTGCGTCCCCTGATAGACATGCGTGACGACCCGGCAGGCGATCCGGTTACGCCCGCCAGCCGCCTCCGCGGCGACGGCGAGATGCTCCGGACGGACGAAGAGATGCACCTGCTGACCGTCGCCGAGGGCGAGGTCGTCGCGTCGCGCCGCGGTCAATTCGATCCCCGCCAGCGAAAAGACGATCTCGCCGCCGCTGAGCCGGCAGCGCGCCGGTGGCAGGCGGTTGATCTCGCCGATGAAGGAGGCGACGAAGCTGTTGGCGGGATGGCGGTAGAGCTCGATGGGCGCGGCGATCTGCTGAATCTCGCCGCGGCTCATGACGACGATGCGGTCGGAGAGGCTGAGCGCCTCGCCCTGATCATGGGTGACGAAGAGCGTAGTGAGGCGCGTCCGCTCGTGCAGCTCCTTGAGCTCGACCTGCATCTGCGCGCGGAGGTTCTTGTCGAGGGCGGAGAGCGGCTCGTCGAGAAGCAGCACCTTCGGGCGGAGGACGATGGCGCGCGCCAGAGCGACGCGCTGCTGCTGCCCGCCCGAAAGCTGGCGGACGCGCCGCCGTTCGAGGCCTCCGAGCTTCACCATCTCGAGGGCGCGCATGACCTCGGCCGCGATCTTCGCCTTCGGCAGCTTGCGCATGCGCAGGCCGAAGGCGACGTTCTCGAAGACGTCCATATGCGGAAAGAGCGCGTAGCTCTGAAAGACCATGCCGGTGTCGCGCAGATAAGGCGGCACCTCGGTCACGTCGCGGCCGTCGATGAGGATCCGGCCGGCGCTCGGCTCCTCGAATCCGGCGATCATGTTGAGGAGCGTCGTCTTGCCGCAGCCGCTCGGTCCCAGCAGCGTCAGGACCTCGCCGCGGCGGATGGCGAGGCTGAGCTCGCGCACCGCCGTGACCGGCCCGAAGCTCTTGCCGACGCCGACGAGCTCGACCGCGGTTTCGGCAGCGAAGGGCGGCGTGCCGGCCGCCGCTCCCTGCCCCATTGCCTCGTCCTCAGTGCGCATCGATCGACAGAATGCGGCGAAGGCCGAGATAGCGGTTCGCGACGAAGATGAGCGCCGTCGTGCCGAGGATGAGGAGCGCCGCAATGGCGGCAATCGTCGGATCCGTATATTCGCGGATGTAGGTGTACATGGCGACGGGCAGGGTCTGCGTCCGCTCCGCCGTGACGTAGAGCGAGGCGGTGAATTCCGTCAGCGAGAGGATGGCGGCGACAAGCCAGCCGCCCGCCATGCCGGGCAGCAGCAGCGGCAAGGTGACGCGGCTCAGGACCCGCCAGGGCGACGCTCCGAGATTGGCCGCGGCCCGTTCGAGATGGGGATCGAGGTTGCGGAGGCTCACATAGACGCTGCGGATGACGAAAGGCAGAACCAGCATGACATGGGCGAGGATGACGAGGAGGTAGCTCCGCCCGATGCCGAGGCCGGCTCCGAGCAGGAGGAAGCCGAAGCCGGTCGTGAAATGCGGGACGATGAGCGGCGAGGACAGAACCGCTTCGAGCGCCGCGCGCCCCGGAAACACGTAGCGGTCGATGAGATAGGCGAAGGCCGAGCCGACCGCGAGCGCGCATGTGGAGGCGAAGGCGGTGACGATGAGGCCGTTGGCGAAGGCGGCCTGGAAGTCGGGGTAGGAGACCGCCCGCGCATACCATTTGAGGGAGAGGCCCGAAGGCGGGAATTCGAGGAGCTCCGACGGGCTGAGCGACGTCATGAGGACGACGAGCGCGGGGATCGTCATATAGGCGAGGATGAGGGCGACGGCGGCCCAGAAGAGCCCGCTGCCGAGCCGCGCTGCGAGGCGCGGGCTCAATGGAGCGCCACCCGCCGTTCGAGCCGCCGGATCGCCGGACGGATGAGGCCGAGGGATCCCATGGCGACGAGGAGGGCCAGCAGGCTGAGAACGGCGGCGAAGGGGAAGTTGAAGGTCGACAGCCCTTGCAGATAGACGAGGTTCGAGATCATCAGCACCTTGCCGCCGCCGATGAGCTGCGGCGTCGAGAAGGCGCTCATCGTCCAGGCGAAGATGACGATGGTGCCGGAGATGACGCCCGGCATGGTCAGCGGCAGCGTCACCCGCCAGAACACCATGAGCGGCGGCGCCCCGAGATTGGCCGCCGCGCGCTCGCAGTTGCGGTCGACATGGCTGATCGCGGTCGCCAGCAGGATGATCATGACCGGCATCGAGAACTGGACGAGCGCGACCGTCACTCCGAAGCGGGTATAGAGCAGCGACAGCGGCGCCGTGATGAGGCCCGCATCCTTGAGGAGGCTGTTGACGAAGCCGTTCGAGCCAAGCACCAGGATCCAGGCATAGGTCCGCACGATCTCGCCGGTGAAGAGCGGCGTGATCGCGAGGATGATGAGAAGGGTGCGGACCCAATCGCGGCGCGCGCGGACGAGGGCATAGGCCACGGGATAGCTGAGAAGCAGCGTGAAGAGTGCGGTGAGAACGCTGATGGTGACGGTGTCGAGCAGCACCGAGAGATAGATCGGGCGGCCGATGCGCAGGAAGTTCTCGAGAGTGAAGCCGCCGACATCGAGCGAGCCCGGGATGAAGGTGCGGAAGCTGTATTGCAGCACGTCGCCGAGGGCGGCGAGGAAGAGCCCCGCGGCGAGCAGCGAGGGCAGCAGGAAGGCGAGGAAGAACGGACGCCGCCGCGGCACTCTGTGCTTCAAGATCGCGCCTCTGCCCGCCTCGTCCCGCGCCCTCGCGTCGCCGCGGTCAATGCATCATGTTCTCGGTGAACCAGTCCTTCCAGACCGGCAGGAGCTTCGCCCGCGTCTCGTCATCGACGACGATCGCCTCCGACTTCCACTGCTCGGGCGTCGTGAAGACGCCGGGCAGCTTCGCCAGCGCCGGGTCGATCTTCGCATGCATGTTCATCGGCCCGCAGCGGTAGAGATCGCAGAGCTTCGCCTGGACCGCCGCGTCGAGCGCGACGTTGATGAATTCGTGCGCGGCGGCGCTGTGCTTGGTTCCCTGCGTGATGCCGATGGCGTCGATGCCGACGACGGCGCCTTCCTTGGGAATGGCGATGGTGATCGGGATCCCCTGCGAGATCTGGTGGAAACCGTTGATCGAAAGCAGGACCTGGACCGGCGTCTCGCCGCTCTTCATCAGGTCCTGGCTCGTCGCATCGGACTGGTAGAAGGTCTTGATGTTGGGCTTCAGCTTTTCAAGGAGCGGGATGCCGACCTTCCAATTGGCGGCGCTGCCGCCGGACAGGATCGCCGAGACGATGATGATATGGCTCGGATCGAAATCCGGTAGGCCGAGCTTGCCTTTGACCTCGGGCGCCCACAGATCGCGCCAGGAGGTGATCTTGTAGCCCTTCGGCATCAAATCGGTGCGGAAGGCGGGCGTATAGACGTAGGAATAGAGTCCGATCGTGTAGGGGCTGCGGATCGCGACTGGGAACAGGTCCTTGGCGTTCGGGATCTTGCTCATGTCGAGCTTCTCGAACAAGCCGTCCGAGAAATAGAGGTAGCCGACATGGCTCGTCGTGATCGTGACATCGGACTCGGGATGGCCCTTATTGATCTTCGCCTTGGTCAGGCGGTCGATCGTGCCGCCGGTGATGAACTCGACCGGCATCCCGGTGCGTTTCGTGAATTCCTTGGCGATCGCCTCGTTGGCGCCGTCGCGCCAATTGCCGCCCCAGATATCGACGACCAGCTTGTCCTGGGCGCGGGCCGGAACGGCCGCTACGGCCAGCAGCGCGGCCGCGGCAAACGCCGTCAATCGCCATCTCGTCATTGCCTTCCTCCCTCTCTCGGTGCCGGACTCGCGGATCGCGCAAGCCTCCATCCGAAACGGCAGCCCGGGCCGAACAATCGTCCGAAATCGGTTGCGGCCCGTCGCTTCCCCTCGCATCCTCCGCCCGCGGGCGACGCCGCGTAGCGCGGGATGTCCTAACTTTAGGACGACGATATAAGCGGATGATCACAGCGTCAACGAGCAGCACGCCCGGCGCGGGCGGCACGCCGGATCGGCAGGGGAGCCTGGACGGCACGGAAGAGGAGGAACCGGCGCGGGCGCGGCCCTGGTACGAGCTGGTGTCGGGACGCCGCTCGATCCGGCGCTACGGTCCGGCTCCCGTTCCGGCGGCGGTGCTGCGCCGCATCCTGACGGCGGCCTGCTGGGCGCCCTCCGCGCATAACCGGCAGCCCTGGCGCTTCGCGGTGCTCACCGCCTTTGCCGAGAAGGACCGCCTGTCGCGAGCCATGGGCGAGAGGCTGCGCGCCGACCGCCTCGCGGACGGCGATCCGCGCGAGGCCGTCGAGCGTGACGTGGCGCGCTCCTACGCCCGCATCACCGAGGCGCCCTGCGTCATCATCATCGCCCTCGATATGGCGGATATGGACCGCTACCCCGACAAGCGCCAGCGCGCCGAGCACATGATGGCGGTGCAGAGCACGGCGATGGCGACGCAGAACCTGCTGCTCGCCGCCCATGCGGAGGGCCTCGGCGCCTGCTGGATGTGCGCCCCGCTCTTCTGCCCGCAGACGGTCGCGGAGGCGCTCGACCTGCCGAAAGGGTGGCAGCCGCAGGCGCTCGTCACGCTCGGCGCGCCCGCGGAGCCGGGCAAGCCGCCGAGCCGCCGCGCCCTCGAAAACGTCTTGTGGAGACCGGATCGCGGGTGAGCGCTCAGATCTTCATGTCGAATTCGAAGGCGATGCAGTCGCCGCGGTAGATGATGTCGGCGACGTAGAGCGCGACGCCCTCGCGGTCGATGACGACGCAATGCGCTTCCGCCGTCGGCGCGTTGAGCGGCAGTTTGAGGAGCCGCGCCGTCTCGGGATCGGCGCTGCCGATGACCAGCGTCTGATGCGCCGAGGCGATCGCCACGTCCTTCATCGCGGCGACGATCGGCAGGGCCGGATGCTTGCGGAAGGCCGCCGGGTCGCGGTCGTAGATCGCCTTGGCGAGATGGCAGCCGACGACGGAATAGGCGCGATTGCCGCGCGATTGCACGCTGCGGAGATAGACGTAGTCCGCCGCCGGCCGCCCCTCCCCCGGCCGCAGGCGCGGCGGCCGCGGCGGCGCGCCGACCGGCAGGAATTTCGGGACATTGTCCTTGATCGTGCCGACGAGCGAGGCCCAGCTCGTATCGAGCTTGAGCCAGCGCCGGTCTTCGAGCGTCTGCGCGACGAAGGTGCCCTTGCCCTGCTGGCGCGAGACGAGCTGCTCCTTCTCGAGGAGCTCGACCGCCTGCCGGATCGTGACCCGCGCTACCCCGAACTCCTCCTGCAGCTCCTCGATCGTCGAGATCTTGTCGCCCGGCGCCCACTGCCCTTCCTCGATGCGCCGGCGCAGCATCGTCGCGACCTGGATGTAGAGCGGAATCTGGCTCAAGCGGAAGGTCTTCGCCAATTTCGTCATGCCTGCCCGTTCCCTGCTTCTGCCGCCTATTCGTCTCCGGCGACGACGCCGCTGATAAGGTTGAGCTGGTGGAGGAGGTCGTGATCGATCTCCTCTGCCGCGGCCGCGGCGCTCATCGCTGCCGTCAAGGCCGCGAGCGCCGCCTCGCTGTCGCGGCGCAATTGCTCGGCCTCGGCCACCTCGACCGCGCGGAAGCGGATGCGATCGCCGGGACGGCGCCGGCCGACGACCGGGAGATCCGCCGAGACGACCGTCGCGATCTTCGGATAGCCGCCCGTCGTCTGATGGTCGGCGAGCAGCAGGATCGGCTGACCCGACCCCGGCACCTGGATGGCGCCGGTGGCGATGCCGTCCGAGACAATGTTGTAGCCGTCGCGATGCTGGAGGCGCGGCCCGTCGAGCCGCAGCCCCATGCGGTCGGCGCTCTTTGAGACGGCGAATTCGGCGCCGAGCAGCGTCTCGATGGCGCCCTCGGTGAAGTGATCCTGCTGCGGCCCGAGAACGATTCGGATGATCCGGTCGAGCCCCGGATCCGGCGGTGATTTGAGGCGCAGCTCCGCCATCGCCTCCGCATCCTCGGCGAGCGGCAGGAGGTCGCCTTCGCGCAGCGCCCGCCCGGCGAAGCCGCCGAAGCCGCCGCGGACGAAGGTCGAGGCGCTGCCGAGACAGGGCTCGACGGCAATGCCGCCCGCCACCGCCAGGTAGCAGCAGGCGGCGGTGCCGAGCCGGCCGATGCGGAACCTGTCGCCGCGGCGCAGTTCGACGCTGCGCCAGCCGCCGAGCACGCGGCGCCGGTCTCCCAGCCGCTCGATCTCGGCATCGCCGCCGGCGAGGCCGACGAGAACGCGGTCGGCCGCGACTTCGAGGGTCGGGCCCTGATAGAGGATTTCGAGGGCGGCGGTGTTGTCGGGATTGCCGACGAGCCGGTTCGCCAGGCGAAAGCACTCGGCGTCGAGAGCGCCCGATACCGGCACGCCTGCCGCTTGGTAGCCGTAGCGGCCGAGATCCTGAACCGTCGTGTGGAGGCCGGGCGCCACGACTTTGAGCGCCCGCCTCATGCGGCGAGCCTTTCGTGGGGCACCTCGTAGTCGCCGCGCGTCACCGCCGCCGCCAGCTCGGCGAAGGCGGCCCGGTCGATCGGCTCGAACTGCACCGCATCGCCCGGCGCCAGAAGCGCCGGCTGCGGCCAGGCGTCGTCGAAAAGACGGATCGGCGTCGCGCCGATGAGATGCCACCCGCCCGGGCTCTCATGCGGATAGATCGCCGTCATGCTCGTCGCGATGGCGACCGAGCCCGGCGGGACGCGCAGGCGCGGATCGACGCGGCGCGGCAGCACCAGCGCCTCCGGCAGATCACCCATATAGGGATAACCCGGCAGGAAGCCGATCATATAGACGTGGTAGCGTCGGCCAGCATGGAGGCGGATGACCTCGTCGGGTGCGAGCCCCGTCCGCGCCGCCACCTCGGCGAGATCCGGGGCGAGTTCCCCTTCGTAGCAGACCGGCACGTGCCAGAGCCGCCGCGACGGCGCGCGCTCGGCCGCACCGGCAAGCAGGGTCTCCACCGCGGCGACGAGTTCGCTCGCTGCGATGCGCAGCGGATCGTAGTGAATCATGAGCGAGCGGAAGGTCGGCACCGTCTCGACCACGCCGGCAAGCTGCGCCCGGTCGACACGGGCGGCGAGGGCCAGCACCTGCTCGCTCACGGCCCGGTCGATCCGGTCGGAGAACTCGACCGCGATCGCGCTGTCTGCGCTCGGGAGAAACCTGACCCGCAAGCCCGGACCTCGATTCTGTGGACCACGGCGCGGCGGACGGAGGGCCGGTGGAGGGACCGACAAACCAGTTGCCGCGCCGAGCAGGACTATCTTATCATCGTCTGGAACTTAGTACCATATGGACGGCCCGGAAACCAGCGCGCGGAACAGGGGTTTGCGCGGGTTCGGCGCCGGCGGGAGGCGGGAAGGATGGCGCGGCAGGTCAATCTCAACGCGGATATGGGCGAGGGCTTCGGCGCCTGGAAGATCGGCAATGACGATGCCCTGCTCGACATCATCGGCTCGGCCAGCATCGCCTGCGGCTTCCATGCCGGCGACCCCAACGTCATGCACCATCTGGTGACGCGCGCCAAGGAGAAGGGCGTCAGCATCGGCGCCCATCCCGGCTTCAACGATCTCTGGGGCTTCGGCCGCCGGCGCATCGACATGAATCCGCGCGATCTCGAATATATGGTGGCCTACCAGATCGGAGCCCTGCAGGGGATGGCGGCCTATGCCGGCGAGAGGGTGACGCATCTGAAGCCGCATGGCGCGCTCAACAACATCGCGGCGGAGGAGATCGAGATCGCCCTTGCCATCGGCCGCGCCATCAAGACTGTCGATCGCTCGATCATCTACGTCGCCCTCGCCGGCTCGCAGATGGAGGCGGCGGCGGTGAAGCTCGACCTGCCGCTGGCGCGCGAGGGCTTCTGCGACCGCCTCTACGACGATGACGGCAATCTCACCTCGCGCAAGATCCCGGGCGCCGTGCTGCACGATCCCGAGGAGATCAAGAACCGCGTCGTCCACATGATCGTCGAGGAGGAGATCGTCTCGCGCCACGGCAAGCGCCTGCCGCGCAAGATCGACAGCCTCTGCGTCCATGGCGACGAGCCGACCGCGGTGCTGGCGGCGCGCGCCGTGCGGCAAGGTCTCGAAGCCGCCGGCGTCGAGGTGCTGCCGCTGCCGAAGATGAAGCTCGGCTAGGATGCTGGCGGTCCTCAAAATTCCTTCTCCCGCATGCGCCTTCACAGAACCCTCTCCCCGCCTGCGGCGAGAGGGCAGGGTGAGGGGCGCCGCAGCAGGATTCAAACCTCCGCACCACAGTGACTCGGCCCTCACCCCTACCCTCTCCCGCAAGCGGGAGAGGGAGATTGCGACGGTCGGGCAACGAGGAGATGCAGCATCATTGTTGCGGACACGAGACCCCTTCCCATGACCCCTTGCCTTCCGAGCATCGCCGTAATCGGCGGCACCGGCGCGCTCGGCACCGGCCTCGCGACGCGCTTTGCGGCGGCCGGCTATCCGACGATCATCGGCTCGCGCGAGGCCGCGAAGGCCGAGGCCGCCGCCGCGGCGATCGCGGCGACGGTGACGGGTCTCGACAACGCGGCGGCGGCGCGCGCCGGCGACGTCGTCATCCTGACGGTGCCTTTCGCCAGCCACAGCGCGACGCTCGCAGCGATCCGCGCCGCCGTTGCCGGAAAGATCGTCGTCGACACGACCGTGCCGCTTGTCCCGCCCAAGGTGGCGACGGTTCAGCTTCCGCCCGAAGGCTCGGCGGCGGTGGCGGCGCAGCGCCTCCTCGGCGACGGCGTGCGCGTCGTCTCCGCCTTTCACAACGTGGCGGCGCAGAAGCTGCGGACGGGCAGCCCCATCGATTGCGACGTGCTCGTCTGCGGCAATGACCGGGCGGCGTGCGAGCAGGTCATCGCCCTCGCCCGCGCCATCGGTCTGCGCGGCATCGATGCCGGGCCGCTGGCGAATTCCGTCGCCGCCGAGGCGTTGACCTCGGTGCTGATCGGCATTAACAGGCGCTACAAGGTCGAGGGCGCCGGCATTCGCATCACGGGGTCCTTCGGCGCCGCGGCCGAGTGACGGTCGGAGTTTGCGATGGCGGCAACAACGGTCAGCCTGATCGCCGTGCCGGGCGTGCCGCTCATCCGCCCCGGCGACGATCTCGCGGCGATTCTGATCGCGGCGATCGCGGCCGCCGACCTCGCCTTGCGCGAGCGCGACGTGCTCGTCCTGGCGCAGAAGATCGTCTCGAAGGCGGAGGGTCGCTATGTCGATCTCGCCGATGTCAGCCCCTCGCCCCGCGCCCGCCGGCTCGCCGAGGAGACGGGAAAGGATCCGCGCCTCGTCGAGATCATCCTCGGCGAATCCGATGAGATCGTGCGCTATCGCCGCGACATCCTGATCGCCGCGCATCGCCTCGGCTTCGTCATGGCGAATGCCGGCGTCGACCAGTCGAATATCGAGCATCCCTCGGGCGACGGCCGCGTGCTGCTGCTGCCGCGCGACCCGGACGGAACCTGCGCCCAGCTGCGGCAGCGCCTCGAAGCGCATTTCGGCGTCGCGCTCGCCGTCCTCATCAATGACAGCTTCGGCCGCGCCTGGCGGAACGGCGTCGTCGGCGTCGCGCTCGGCGCCTCCGGCCTGCCGGCGCTCGCCGATATGGTGGGCGAGCCCGATCTCTTCGGCCGTCCTCTCCGCGTGACGCAGATCGCGCTCGCCGACGAGATCGCCGCCGCCGCTTCGCTCGTCATGGGCCAGGCGGCGGAGGGCCGGCCGGCCGTGCTCGTGCGCGGCGTCGATTGGGGCGCAAGGCCCGAGCGCCCGGCGCGCGCCCTCATCCGCCCCAAAGAGACCGACCTCTTCCGGTGAGCGCCGAGGGCGGAGGGAGCGCGGTGTCGGAACGGCGACGGAAATCGTCGCCGGAGGCGCGCCGCGGCAAGGTTGTCGCGCTCTGCGGCGGCGTCGGCGGCGCGAAGCTCGCCCTCGGCCTCGACCGGGTGCTGCCGGCGGGCGATCTCCTCCTCGTCTGCAACACCGGCGATGATTTCGAGCATCTGGGCCTCCACGTCTCGCCCGACCTCGACACGGTGATGTACACCCTCGCCGGGCTCGCCAACCCCGAGACCGGCTGGGGCCGCCGCGATGAGAGCTGGGCGTTCATGCGCGCCCTTGAAGCGCTCGGCGGCGAGAGCTGGTTCCGCCTCGGCGACGGCGACCTCGCGACGCATGTCGAGCGCACGCGGCGCCTGGGTGCCGGCGAGAGCCTGACGGCGATAACGGCGCATTTCGCGCGCCGCCTCGGCCTTGCTTCGGCGCTCCTGCCGATGAGCGACGCGCCGGTGCGGACGATGGTTGAGACCTCCGAGGGCACCCTCCCCTTCCAGCACTATTTCGTGCGCCTGCGCTGCGGCCCCGCCGTGCGGCGGATCCGCTTCGACGGCGCCGAGAGCGCGCCCCCCAATCCGGCGCTGCTGTCGGCGCTCGCCGCGGCCGACCTCGCCCTCGTCGTCATCTGCCCCTCGAACCCCTATCTCAGCATCGATCCCATCCTCGCCCTCCCGGGATTGCGCGCCGCGCTCGCGGACTGCGCCGCGCCGGTCGTCGCGGTCTCGCCGCTCATCGCCGGAAAGGCGGTCAAGGGACCGGCCGCGAAGATCATGGCCGAACTCGGCATTCCGCAGACGCAGGCGGCGATCGCCCGCCATTACGACGGCCTCATCGACGGCCTCGTCCTCGACGAAGCCGATGCCGCCGAGGCACGGAACCTCCCCATTCCGGTCGCGGTCACGCGGACGCTGATGCAGAGCCTCGATGACCGCGTGGCGCTCGCCCGCCGCGTGCTCGAGTTCGGCATCCGGCTGGACGCGCGGAAAGGCGGCGCTCGATGACAGGGCGAGGCATCTGGGCCGTCGTGCCGGCGAAGGATCTCTCGGCGGCAAAGCAGCGCCTCGCCGGTCTCTTGAGCCTTGCCGAGCGGCAGGCCCTTGCCTGCGCCATGCTCGAGGACGTGCTCGGCGCGCTTGCCGCCGTGCCGGGGTTGGCCGGCCTCCTCGTCGTCACTCGCGACGCCGAGCTGGCGGCGACGGCGCGGCGCCTCGACGCCCGGCTCATGACCGATCTGCGGCATGACGGACCGACCGCGGCGGTGACGGCCGCTGCGGCGCAACTCGCGGCGGCCGGCGCCGAAGGCATGCTCGCGGTCCCCGCCGACATTCCTTTGGCAAGCGCCGCGGAATTCGCCGAGGTCCTGACGGCGATGCGGCCCGCCCCCTCTGTCACCCTGGCGCCAGCGCTTGCGGATATGGGCTCGAACGCCGTGGCATTGGCTCCCGTCGGTGCGATCCCGCTCGCCTTCGGAACGCGCAGCTTCTTCCGTCACCAGGAGGCGGCCCTCCGTCGCGGCATCGAGCCTCTGATCCTCCGCCTTCCCGGCATCGGGCTCGATCTCGACCGGCCCGAAGACATCGCCGCGTTCCTCACTCGTCCATCGCCGGCGCGGAGCTACGTCTTTCTCCAAGACTGCGGCGTTGCCGCGCGGCTTGCGAAGGCTCGCCTGGCCGCGCCCGGCCACGCCTCCTGAACGCGAAGCGGAGAGGGTGCATAGGATGACAGGTGCTCTGCTGGACCTCTTGCGCGCCGCGGAGCGCCGTCCGCTCTCGGCCGAAGAGGCGCTGCGCCTTGCCGAGAGCGACGACCTCCCCGCCCTCATGGCGGCGGCGGCGGCGCGGCGCGATGCGCATCACGGCCGAATCGTCACCTATTCGCGCAAGGTCTTCATCCCGCTGACCCAGCTCTGTCGCGACGTTTGCCACTATTGCACCTTTGCCCATCCGCCGCGGCGCGGCGAGCGCGTCTACATGACGCCCGAGGAGGTGGTGGCGATCGCGCGCGCCGGCGCCGCCGCCGGCTGCCGCGAGGCGCTCTTCACCTTGGGCGACAAGCCGGAGCTGCGCTACGCGGCGGCGCGGCGCGAGCTCGAAGCGTTGGGCCATCCGAGCACCATCGCCTATCTCGCGGCGATGGCGCAGCTCGTCTTCACCGAAACCGGGCTGCTGCCGCATGCCAATCCGGGCGTGCTCGCCGCCGCCGACATCGCGGCGCTCCGCGCCGTCTCGGTGTCGCAAGGGCTGATGCTGGAGACGAGCGCCGAGCGGCTCTCGGAGCGCGGCGGCCCGCATTTCGGCTCGCCCGACAAGTGCCCGGCGCGGCGCCTCGAGACGATCCGCCTCGCGGGCGAAGCCGCGGTGCCCTTCACCTCCGGCATCCTCATCGGCATCGGCGAGACGCGGCGCGAGCGCATCGAGGCGCTGCTGGCGCTGCGCGCCCTCCACGACGAGCACGCGCATCTCCAGGAAATCATCATCCAGAATTTCCGCGCAAAGCCTGGGACGCGCATGGCGGACGCGGCGGAGCCCGGCCTCGACGATCATCTCTGGACGATTGCCGTGGCCCGGCTCGTCCTCGGCGGCGCCATGAACATCCAGGCGCCGCCCAATCTTCAGCCGGGCGCCCTCGCCTCGCTGATCGCGGCCGGCATCAATGATTGGGGCGGCGTCTCGCCGGTGACGCCCGACCATGTCAATCCCGAAGCGCCCTGGCCGCAGCTCGCTGCGCTGGAGCGCGCGACCAATGCGGCCGGCAAGGAGCTCGAGCAGCGCCTCGCGATCTATCCTGCCTACGCCCTCGCCCCCGAGCGCTGGCTCGCCCCGGCGCTTCGCCCGGCAGTGCTGCGCGCGATCGACGCCGATGGCCTCGCCCGCCCCGATCCGTGGTCGCCCGGCGCCTCCGATCCCGTGCCCGAGCGCGAGCTCGCCCTCATCGCCGCGCCGCGCCCGAGCCGCATCGACGGGACGCTCGGCGCGATCCTCGCGCGGGCGCAGCGCGGCGAGACGCTGGACGAGGCCGCGATCGTCGGCCTCTTCGCCGCGCGCGGGCCGGACTTCACCGCGGTCTGCGCCGCCGCCGACGAGCTGCGCGCCGCCGTCAAGGGCGACCGCGTCAGCTATGTCGTCACGCGCAACATCAACTACACCAATGTCTGCTACTACCGCTGCCAGTTCTGCGCTTTTTCCAAGGGCAAGCTCAGCGAGAACCTGCGCGGCCGGCCCTATGCGCTCGACCTCGAGGAGGTGAAGCGGCGGACGCGCGAAGCCTGGGCGCGCGGCGCCACCGAAGTCTGCATGCAGGGCGGCATCCATCCGGACTATACCGGCCGGACATATCTCGAGGTCTGCCGCGCCGTGAAGGCGGCCGCACCCGACATCCATGTCCATGCCTTCACCGCCCTCGAAGTCTCGCAGGGCGCGGCGACGATCGGCCTGAGCGTTTCGGATTTCCTGCTGGCGCTGCGCGAGGCGGGCCTCGGGACGCTGCCCGGCACCGCGGCCGAGATTCTCGACGACGAGGTAAGGCGCATCATCTGCCCCGACAAGATCACGACGGCGGAATGGTTCGCCGTCATGGAAGCGGCGCATGCGCTCGGCCTGCGCAGCACGGCGACCATCATGTTCGGCCATGTCGAGCGGCCGGTGCATTGGGCGCGCCACCTCCTCCGCATCCGCGCGCTTCAGATGAAGACAGGCGGCTTTACGGAGTTCATCCCGCTGCCCTTCGTCCATATGGAGGCGCCGATCTATCTGAAGGGACGCGCCCGCCGCGGGCCCAGTTTCCGCGAATGCGTACTGATGCATGCGGTGGCGCGCCTCGCGCTCCATCCGCATGTCGCCAACATCCAGGCCTCTTGGGTCAAGCTCGGACCGCGGGGCGTCGCGGCCTGCCTCGATGCCGGCGTCAACGACCTCGGCGGCACCCTCATGAACGAGACGATCACCCGCTCGGCGGGCGCCATCCACGGCGAGGAGATGTCGCCGCAGCGCATGGAGGCGATGATCGAATCCTCGGGCCGCCGGCCTTTCCTCCGCACGACGCTCTACGAGCCCGCCGCCGACGAGCGCCGCCGCGCCGCCTTCGCCGCGGCGCCGCTCGCCGCGGTAGTCAACACGCCGGCGCGGAAGTATCAGCGCTCGCCAGAATTCCCTCGCCCGCTTGCGGGAGAGCGTTAGAGTGAGGGCCCCTCCCTCTCCCCTTGCGGGAGAGGGACGTTCGTGAGCTGGCCCCCTACTTGCGCAGCCGCGGAATGATCTCCTTGGCGATCACCTCGACCTGGTCGGCACGGTACTGGTAGGGGACGAAGATCAGCTTCTGGACGCCGACATCGAGATGCGCCTGAAGCTGCTCAACGCACTCATCGACGGTGCCCATGATCGCCGAATCCTTGGTCGACTCGCTCCAGGAGGCGTAGTCCCATTCCTTCGAGAGCCATTCCATCATCGGCGCTTCGACGGCGGCGCGCGATTTGCCGACCATGATCGGCAGCTGATTGGCGTTGAGGAGGGTTTTCGGATCCTTGCCGGCCTCGGCGGCGAAATCGCAGACCTTCTTCCAGGATTTGGTGAAGCTCTCCGGCGTGTAGAAGTAGGTGAGCCAGCCATCGCCCGCGACGCCGGCGCGCTTCAGCACGCGGTCGACATAGCCGCCGATGAGGATGGGCGGGCGCGGGCGCTGATAGGGCTTCGGGAACATCACCGCGCCCTTCATGTGATAGGGCGGGTAGTCGCCGACGACGAGATCCTCGGTCCACAGGCGCGTCATGATCGTCAGGTTCTCGTCCATGATCTTGCCGCGCTTCTCGAACGGCACGCCGACCGAATCGAATTCGCGCTTGTACCAGCCCGAGGCCATGCCGAGGAGAAGGCGCCCCTGCGTCAGCTGGTCCATGCCAGAGAGCTGCTTTGCCAGCAGCAGCGGGTTGCGCAGCGGCAGGATGAGAATGCCGGTGCCGAGCTTGATGCGCTTCGTGCGGGCGCCGACCGCCGTCAGCAGCGACAGCGAATCGATGATCGGGAAATGCGGATCGACGCCGAGCAGGATATGGTCCCACACCCACAGCGAATCGAAGCCGAGCTGCTCCATCCGGACGCCGTATTCGACGAGCTCCTGCGCGTCCGGCATCTGCGGGAAGGCGGTGAAGTTCCGCATCGCGATTCCGAAGGTGTTCGACAATCCAGCCATCATGTTCCCCGATGAGATCGTTCCGTTAATTCGTCATCGCGAGGAGCGGGGCGACGACGCGATCCAGTGTCGCTGAGCGTTGCTGGATTGCTTCGCCTGCGGCTCGCAATGACGAGCTTGCCTTGCCTCACGCGATATAGAGCTTGTCGGGATCGAGATGGCGCAGCACCTGGAGCTCGCGCTCGCTCGGCGGCTCCGTCGTCTCGATCCGGTCGGCGGCGAGCAGCGGGAAGCCGGTGTTGTCGCGCACCTCTTCGAGGCTGACGCCGGGATGGAGCGCCAGCACCTTCATGCGCTTCGTCTGCTCGTCGAACCCCATGACCGTGAGGTCGGTGACGACGCGGTACATGCCGCCGGCGGGAAGCCCGGCATCGCGCCGGCTGGTGCCGCCGCGGATGAAGCCGGGGCTGGTGATGAAATCGACTTTCTCGACGAAGCGGCGCTTCTCGTGCTTCATCGCGACGATCATCTGCGTCAGGCTCGAAATGTCGTTGCCGCCGCCGGTGCCGGGAAGGCGCGTCGTCGGATTTTCGGGATCGCCGATGAAGGAGCTGTTGAGATTCCCGTACTGGTCGATCTGCGCGCCGCCCATGAAGCCGATATCGACATAGCCGCGTTGGAGAAGCAGCAGCACGTCGGTGCTGCTCAGCACCATATTGGCGCGGCGCGTGCAGCGCTGCTCGTTGGTCGAGGGCGGGAGCTGTCCCGGCTCGACGAAGGCGCCGATGGTGCCGCCTTCGAAGAGGATGGTGAGGCCGGGCCCGTGGAGGCGCTGCGCCAGCGTCGCGGCGAGGAGCGGAATGCCGACGCCGGCGAAGACGACCTGCCCGTCCTCGAGGAGGCGTCCCGCCATCACCGCCAGCAGCTCGCTCGCGGTGTAGTCGCGCTGCCGGGCGCGGGTCATGGTCTCAGTCGTCATGAATGCGCCTCCCGCGGCGTGCCGCGTCCAACATCTCCTCGACCCCGATCAGGGACAGGTATTCGGTCCAGCTCTTCGGGCCGTAGACATAGCGGTCGAGATAATGCGCGATGCCCTTTGCCGGGTCCTTGCGGATGAGCTCGGCATACATGTCGAGATGCTTGAAGAAAGGCTCGTAGACGCCATAGCACTCGTGCGGCGCGCAGCCGAACGGCACCTCGACGACGGCGTCGACCGCCATGAACGGGATCTTCGTCTGGTCGGGCGCTCGGCGGATCTGGTCGTTGGAGACGATGCGCTCCGTCGTCAGGATGACACGGTTCGCCGCCATCGCGAGGTCGATGTCCATGAATTGCAGCCCGTCCATCTGCGCGTTGCCGAACGCATCGCAGCGCTGGACATGGATGAGCGCGACATCGGGGTTGAGCGCCGGCACGAGCACCAGCTTCTCGCCCGTGAAGGGGCAGTCGATCTGACGCGCATCGGGAAGGCGTGCCAGGACCCCCGATCCCATCATCGAGCGCATCGGCAGGAAGGGTACGCCCATGGCGCCGGCCTTGAAGCGCATGCCGACGGCCATATGGCTCCATTCCTCGAACCGCGCCCGCTTCGATTCCGTATAGAGGCGCATCACCTTGGAGACCCCCCAGACGATGCCCTGGCTGAACCAGCTCGTCAGCACATGCTCCGAGGCGCCGGAGCCGAAGAGCAGCTCGCCTTCGCTCGACATGATGCTGCGCGAGCAGGACAGGCGCTTCTTCCCGGCACGGATCAGGGCCCAGATCATCGCCATGGGCGTCCGCGACAGCGTGCTTCCGCCGATCCCGACCTTGTCGCCGTCCTTGACGAGCGCCGCCGCCTCTTCGAGCGACATCACCTTCTCGCGCAGGCTGCGGTCGCGCTCGGCGGTCCTGCGGCGCAGCTCCAGATAAGCCTCGCTCACCCCTCTCCTCCGTTCACCCCGGCCGGTTGAGGCCGGTGGCGGCGTTGAACTCCGCGATGAGGCGGTCCCAGCGCGGGACCGCCGCCTGCAGGCCGCGCCAGAAGCCCTGGTCGCGCCGGCGGTCGAACTCGGCGATCGGCACGCCCTGCTGCTCGACCCAGGTGTAGTAGCCGAGATTGAAGATGCGCCGGCGCTCGGCGGCGCCGAGCTCCAGCACGTGATCGTCGGCGATGCCTTCGAGATGGCGGCCGAAGACCTCGCCGGCATTGACCTCGTCAAAGCCCTGGGGATAGCGCGTCGCGGCGAATTTGCGCCGCTCGCTGCCATACATGGCGGCGCTGTCTGTCGCGACCGTGACGATCGCGTCCCCGCTTCCGAGATCGAGGCGGCGCGCCGTCTTGATGGCGGCGAGGACATTGGCGATGCCGGAGAGGCCGAGCCCGTCGAGCGCGCCGACCAGATCAGGATCGAGGCGGCGGCGCTGCGTCAGGTAACGCCGACCGACATCGCTGTTGAAGAGGAGGTCGAGCGCATCGGTGCTGCGATCCGAGACGCCGACGACGACGTCGCTGTTCATCACGTTGTGGATGAACGGGATGTGCTTGTCGCCGATGCCCTGGATATTGTGCTCGCCATAGCCGTTCTCGAGCATGGTCGGGCATTCGAGCGCCTCGACCGCGACGATGCGGGCGCCGAGCTCGGATTTGAGATAATCGCCGGCGCCGAGCGTCCCGGCCGAGCCCGAGGCCGCGACGAAGGCGGCGAGGCGCAGGCCACCCGCTCGCCCCCGCGCCGCCTCGAAGACGCGGCGCAAGGCGGGGCCCGTGCAGACATAATGGGCGAGGTAGTTCCCGAACTCGGCGAACTGGTTGAGGATGGCGTTCGCCGGGTCGCGCGCCAGCTCGGCGCATTTGTCGTAGATTTCCTTGACGTTGCTCTCCGTCCCGGGCGTGCGGATCACGTCCTCGGGGTGGCTCACCCACCGCGCCAGCCAATCGAAGCGCTCCTGGCTCATGCCGCCCGGCAGCACGGCGACGCCGCGGCAGCCGAGGATGCGCGAGATGGCGACGCCGCCGCGGCAGTAATTGCCGGTCGAGGGCCACACCGCCCGATGGCGCTCCGGATCGAACTGGCCGGTGACGAGGCGCGGCACCAGGCAGCCATAGGCGGCGAGCACCTTGTGGGCACCGATCATCGGGAAGGCGCGGCCCAGGGCGACAAGGATGCGGGCCTTCGTCTGCGTCAGCTCCTCGGGCAAATCGAGATAGAGCGGTGTCGCCCGCCGCCCCCGCCGCGCCGCGTCGTTGTACCAATGGACGCGGAAGAGATTGCTCGGCTCCGCCGCGTCGGGATCGAGCCGGTCGAGACCGGCCGTGAGCGTCTCCGGGATCGTCTCCGGATCGGCGAGCTGCGCGAAGCTCGGCAGCACGACCCGCGCGTCCCGCAGCCGGCGGACGGCGCGATCGAAGACGGCGCGGTCGACGATCTCGGTCGCGAGCTCCGTCCATGTCATCGCCGGCCGATTCCCTTCATTTGCCTGAAACCAACCACCCGCTCGGGTGGGCCTATCTTATTATCGTCCTATTTTTGATACCATGTCGGCCGCGGCCGCCTCAACAGCTTTCCTCGCCGGCCGGCTCCCAGTCCGGCGCAACGAGCCGGCGCTTGCCGTCCGCCGTCAGCCGCACGCCCGGCGCGTCGAGCCCGGTGCGGTCCCAGAGCTGGCAGGTCACCGGCTTGTGATTCTGGTCGAGCCCCTCGCAGTAGTTGGTGTATTGGCAAAGGCGGATCATCCGCCCTTCCCCGAGCGCCAGCTTCCGGAACCAGTCGGGATCGGCAAGCGACTGCCGGGCGGCGCCGATGATATCGCAGACGCCTTGCGCCAGCATCGCTTCGGCCATCTCGAAATTGTGGACGCCGCCGCTGCAGACGACCGGCGTCGCGAAGCCGGCGGCGCGAATGGCCGCGCGAATTTCCGCCGTCGCCGCCGCGTTCCGCCCGAACGGACCTGTCTCGTCGGAGAGATATTGCGGCATGCACTCATAGCCGCTGGGACCCGTATAGGGGTAGGCCGCGGCGCCGATCGCCGGCTGCTTCGCATCGTCGAACTTGCCGCCGCGCGAGGTCGAGAGGAAATCCATCCCGGCGCTGGCGAATTCGCGGCCGAAATAGACGGCATCCTCGCGCGTGCTGCCGCCGGCGACGCACTCCTCGGCAAGGAACCGGCAGCCGATGGCGAAATCGCCGCCGACGCGCCGCCGCACGCGGTGATAGACTTCGAGCGGCAGGCGCACGCGGTGCTCGCGGCTGCCGCCATAGCCGTCCGGGCGCGTGTTGGTGGCCGAGAGGAAGGAGGCCATCGTATAGGCATGCGCGTAATGGAGCTCGACGCCGTCGAACCCGGCCTCGCGCGCCCGCGCCGCCGCCGCCGCGAAGAGATCGGGAAGCGTCTCCGGCAGACGGCGGATGTGCTCCCGCTTCATGTCGGTGACGCGCTCGCGATAGCCGAAGCGCAGCGCTTCGAGCTCGCGCGGGGCGAGGATGCGGGGCAGCTCGGCCTCGGGCAGCATCGCCAGGCGCTCGCGAATCTCGTCATCGAGCCCGCCGCCCAGAGCCTCGCGGTGGCGGTCGGTGAGGACGAGAAAGCGCCGGAAGAAAGCGCCGGGATCGGGCCGGCGGCGGATGACGAGGAAATCGATGAGCTGGATGAGAAGGCGCGTATGGCCGCGGCTTTCTTGTCGGACGGTTTCGACGAGGCGGCGCAGGCCCGGAAGGAAGCGATCGTGGCCGATGCGCAGCAAGGGGCCGCTCGGCACGTCGCGGATGCCGGTCGCCTCGACGACTATGGCGCCGGGCCGACCGCGGGCGAAGCGCCGATACCAATCGACGACCTCGTCGGTGACGAAGCCCGCCTCCGTCGCGCGCCACGGCACCATGGCGGGGACCCAGCTTCGCTGCTCGAGCGTGATCGGACCGAGGCGAATCGGGGAGAAGAGGCGCGATGCCGCGGCTTCCTCCCTGCTCGGCACGCGGCCGAGGCGTGCTGCGAATTTGATGCGCTGGGGCGGCTTCCACATCGCGCTCTCGCGTCAGGGTCACGCTTCGTCAGGGATGAGCGCCGTCGTCTCGATTTCGAGCTTCGCCCGCGCCTCGACGAGAGCCGACACCTCGACCAGCGCCATCGCCGGGAAATGCCGGCCCATGAGCTTGCGCCAGCAGCGGCCGATCTCCGGCCGCCGCGCCAGATACTCCTGCCGGTCGAGCACGTACCAGGTCATGCGCGCGATGTGCTGGGGCCGCGCGCCCGCGGCGGCGAGAATCGCCAGCGTGTTGGCAAGCGCCTGGCGGAGCTGTCCCACGAGATCGTCGGTCTCCCAGCGCTGATCCGGCGTCCAGCCGATTTGGCCCGCGACGAAGACCAGCCGTCCGCGTCCGGCGACCGCATGGCTGTAGCCCGGCGCGCGCGGCCAGCCCGCGGGCGTGATGATGTCGAGCTCGCTCATGTGCCGGCTCCGTTCTCTCGCGACGGCTGCGCGGGCAACTCTTTACACCTCGATAATTTATATCTAAACTAACTTGCGATGCAAGCGAGAGGGCCGAGGGTGAATCAATCTCGGCAGCGCAATTGGGCGCCACCCTCTCCCCGCCCGAACGGGGAGAGGGTACCGGCGACCGCATCCCTCGCCGGACCGCTGCGTCACCGATGAGAATCGCCGTCATCGGCGGCGGCCCCGCCGGACTCTTCTTCGCCATCCTGATGAAGCGTCGGGACCCGGCGCACCGCATTCGCGTCGTCGAGCGCAACCGTCCGGACGACACTTTCGGCTGGGGCGTCGTCTTCTCCGACGAGACGCTCGGCAACATCGCCGAGGCCGATCCGCCGACCTATGCCGAGATCACGCGCGCCTTCGCGCATTGGACGGATATCGACATCCATTACTGCGGCGAGGTCGTGAGCTCGACGGGGCACGGCTTCTCCGGCCTCGCGCGCAAGAGGCTCCTCGGCATTCTCCAGCGCCGCGCCGCCGCGCTCGGCGTCGAGCTCCGCTTCGAGCACGAGGCGACGAGCCTCGACGAGTTCCGCGACGCTGACCTCGTCATCGCCGCCGACGGCGTCAACAGCCGCATGCGCGATCTCCACGCCGCCGCCTTCGCGCCCGAGATCGATTGGCGGCCGAACCGCTTCATCTGGCTCGGCACGACGCGGCGGTTCTCGGCCTTCACCTTCCTCTTCAAGGAGAACGAGCACGGGCTCTGGCGCGTCCACGCCTACCGCTTCGACGAGGCGCACTCGACCTTCATCGTCGAGACGACGGAGGCGAGCTGGCGGCGCGCCGGGCTGGACGGGGCGGATGAGGATCGATCCGTCGCTTATTGCGAACGCCTCTTCGCGGCCGAGCTCGACGGGCACAAGCTGCTGAAGAACCGCTCGATCTGGCGCCGCTTCCCGACCGTCCGGAATGCGCGGTGGTCGCATGGCAACATCGTCCTCCTCGGCGATGCGGCGCATACGGCGCATTTCTCGATCGGCTCCGGCACCAAGCTCGCGATGGAGGACGCGGCGGCGCTGGCGCACGCGCTCGGCGCGGAAGCCGGCGTTCCCGCGGCGCTCGCCGCCTACGAGGCGGAGCGTCGACCGCAGGTCGAATCGACGCAGCGCGCGGCGGAGGCCAGCCTCCGCTGGTTCGAGGAGACCGAGCGCTATTTCGGCCGGCTGGAGCCGATCCAGTTCGCGGCGAGCCTCCTCACCCGCTCACTCCGCCTCACCCATGCCGATCTCGCCCGCCGCGACCCGCGCTTCACGCGCCGCCTCGACCGCTGGTTCGCCGCCGGCGCCGCCCGCCAGAGCGGCCGCGACGTCCCGGCAGAGCCGGCTCCGCCGCCGATGTTCACTCCGTTCCGCCTGCGCGGCCTCGTGCTCGGCAACCGCGTCGTCGTCTCGCCCATGTGCATGTATTCGGCCGAGGAGGGGCTGCCCAATGACTGGCATCTCGTCCATCTCGGCAGCCGGGCCGTCGGCGGCGCCGGACTCGTCATGACCGAGATGACCGACATTGCGGCCGACGCCCGCATCACGCCGGGATGCGCCGGCCTTTGGAACGACGAGCAGGCGCGCGCCTGGAAGCGCATCGTCGATTTCGTCCACGACCGGACCGCGGCGAAGATCGGCATCCAGCTCGCCCATGCCGGACGCAAGGGGTCGACTCGGCGCATGTGGGAGGGAATCGACGAGCCGCTCGATGACGGCAACTGGCCGCTCATCGCCCCCTCGCCCATTCCCTATCTCGCGCACAGCCAGGTGCCGAAGCCGATGGACCGCGCCGATATGGAGAAGGTGCGCGATGATTTCGTGCGCGCCGCGCGCCTCGCCGAGACGGCCGGCTTCGATCTCCTCGAAATCCATTTCGCGCATGGCTACCTGCTGTCGAGCTTCCTGACGCCGCTCGCCAATCGGCGCGCCGACGCCTATGGCGGCAGCCTCGAGAACCGCATGCGCTTTCCGCTCGAAGTCTTCGACGCGGTGCGCGCCGCCTGGCCGCCGGCGAAGCCGATCAGCGTCCGCATCTCGGCGACCGATTGGGTGCCCGGAGGCTTCGATGCCGGCGATGCCGTCGCGGTGGCGCGGCGGCTGAAGGCTCATGGCTGCGACATCATCGATGTCTCGGCCGGGCAGACCGTGGCGGAGACGCAGCCCGTCTACGGCAGGCTGTTCCAGACGCCCTTCGCCGACCGCATCCGCCACGAGGCGGCCATGCCGACGATGGCGGTCGGCAACATCTCGACCTATGCCGACGTCAACTCGATCCTCGTCGCCGGCCGGGCCGATCTCTGCGTCCTCGCCCGCGTCCACCTCTTCGACCCGTACTGGACGCGCCATGCCGCCGCCGCGCAGGGCTACGAGCTCGCCTGGCCCGATCCCTATTGCGCGATGCGGCGCTACCAGCCGCGCGGGCCATGACTGCGCGCCCCCGCGTCGCGGCGCCGATCGATGCGGCGAAGCCTCTCGCCGGGCGCCATGCGCTCGTCACCGGCGCCGGCTCGGGCATCGGCGCCGCCATCGCCGCCGAGCTGGCGCGCCTCGGGGCGCGGCTGACGCTGATCGGCCGCCGCCCCGGCCCGCTCGCCCAGCAATGCGCCACCATCTTCGAGGCCTTCGGCGGCGAGTGCCGCCACGACACCGCCGACGTGACCGATGCCGCCTCGATTGCCGCCGCCTTCGCCGCGGCCGCGGATTGGGGCGGTCCGATCGACCTTCTCGTCAACAATGCCGGCGCCGCCGAGAGCGCGCCCTTCCTCAAGACCGACCTCGCCATGCTGGAGCGCATGCTCGCGGTCAATCTCCGCGGCGCCTTTATCTGCACCCAGGCGGCGCTGCCGGCAATGCTGGCGGGCCGGATGGGTCGCATCGTCAACATCGCCTCGACCGCGGGCCTGACAGGCTATGCCTATGTCGCCGCTTATTGCGCGGCGAAGCACGCCCTCATCGGCCTCACCCGCGCCCTCGCGCGCGAGCTCGCCGCGCGCGGGATCACCGTCAACGCCGTCTGCCCGGGCTACACCGAGACGCCGCTCGTCGACCGCGCCGCCGCCACGATCGCCGCCAAGACCGGAAAGAGCGCGGAAGCGGCGCGGGCGGCGCTCGCCGCCAGCAACCCGATGCGGCGCCTCATGACGCCGGACGAGGTGGCTGCGGCGGTCGGCTGGCTCTGCACGCCCGCCGCCGCCGCCGTGACCGGCCAGTCCATTGTCATTGCCGGTGGAGAGATCATGCCATGAGGGAGAATCTGGCCCGCCTGCCCGATCGCGAATCGGCGAGCCACCGCGACGACAAGATCGAGCTCAAAGTCTGGCTGCGCCTTCTCACCTGCACCAGCCTCATCGAGGCCGAGGTCCGCTCGCGTCTGCGCAGCAGCTTCGACACCACCTTGCCGCGCTTCGATCTCCTGGCGCAGCTCGACCGCGCCGGAGACGGCCTCACCATGGGCGAGCTCGGCTCGCGCCTGATGGTGACCGGCGGCAATATCACCGGCCTCGTCGACGCGCTGGCGGCGGAAGGGCTCGTCGAGCGCGCCCCCCATGCGCGCGACCGCCGCAGCCGCGTCATCCGCCTCACCGCCAAGGGACGGCGCGCCTTCGCCAAGATGGCGCCGGTGCATGAGCGCTGGATCGACGCGATGATGGCCGGGATGGGCCGCGCCGAGATGACGGAGCTGCTGCGGCTCCTGGGGCGGCTCAAGGATTCCGTGCGGCAGACGGGAGGCGCGCGATGAGCGAGGCGGAGATCACGACGCGGCATGTCCGCTGGCAGCGCGACGGCAAGGTCGCCACCATCACCCTCGATCGGCCGGAGCGGAAGAACCCTCTCACCTTCGAGAGCTATGCCGAGCTGCGCGACCTCTTCCGCCGTCTCGCCGCCGCGCCCGAGGTGAAGGCCGTCATCCTCGCCGGCGCCGGCGACAATTTCTGCTCGGGCGGCGACGTTCGCGACATCATCGGCCCGCTGACGACGATGGAGATGGGCGGCCTTCTCGCCTTCACGCGCATGACGGGCGATCTCGTCAAGGCGATGCGGCTCTGCCCGCAACCGATCATCGCCGCCATCGACGGCGTCTGCGCCGGCGCCGGCGCCATCCTCGCCATGGCCTCCGATCTGCGCTTCGGCACGGCGCGCAGCAAGGTCGCCTTCCTTTTCTCGCGCGTCGGCCTCGCCGGCTGCGACATGGGCGCTTGCGCCATGCTGCCCCGCATCATCGGCCAGGGCCGCGCGGCCGAGCTTCTCTTCACCGGCCGGGCGATGCCGGGCGAGGAAGCCGAGCGCTGCGGCTTCTTCAACAGGCTGGTCGAGCCGGCATCGCTCCTCGCCGAGGCGCGGGCGATGGCGCAGAGCCTGGCCGACGGCCCGACCTTCGCCCATGCCATGACGAAGCGCATGCTGCACGAGGAATGGGATATGAGCATCGAGCGGGCGATCGAGGCCGAGGCGCAGGCGCAGGCGATCTGCATGCAGACCGAGGATTTCAAGCGCGCCTACCGCGCCTTCATCGCCAAGGAAACGCCACGCTTCGAGGGCAATTGAGATGAGCGAGCGCAGCTTCCTCGCCTGGCCCTTCTTCGAGGACCACCACCGCGCCCTCGCGGCCGAGATCGCGGCCTGGACCGCGGCGACGATCGCGCCGCACGAGGGGGCGGAGGAGGATGTCGACGGGCTGACGCGCCGCTTCGTCGCGGCGCTCGGCGAAGCCGGCTGGCTGCGCTATGTCGTCCCGGCGGAATTCGGCGGCGCTCATGCGGGGCTCGATCTGCGCAGCCTCTGCCTCATCCGCGAGAGCCTCGCCCGCGTCTCGGCGCTCGCCGACACGGCCTTCGCCATGCAGGGACTGGGGAGCGCGCCCATCGCCCTCTTCGGCACGCCCGCGCTCAAAGAGCGCTACCTGCCGCTGGTCCGCGCCGGTCGGCAGATCGCGGCCTTCGCCCTCTCGGAACCGGAAGGCGGCTCCGACGTTGCCGGCTTGCGCATGACCGCCCGCCGCGCGGGCGAGCATTATGTTCTCGACGGTCGCAAGACCTGGATTTCGAATGGCGGCATCGCCGACCACTACATCGTCTTCGCGCGCACGGGCGAGGCGCCCGGCGCGAAGGGGCTCTCGGCCTTCATCGTCGATGCCGAGACGCCCGGCCTCGCCATCGCCGAGCGCATCGGCGTCATCGCGCCGCACCCGCTGGCGACGCTTGCTTTCGAAGGTTGCCGCGTTCCCGCCGACCGTCTGCTGGGTCGGCCGGGCGACGGCTTCAAGATCGCGATGGCGACGCTCGACATCTTCCGCGCCACTGTCGGCGCGGCGGCGTTGGGTTTCGCCCGCCGCGCGCTCGAAGAGGCGCTGGCGCGATCCCGCAAGCGCGAGGCCTTCGGCAAGACGCTCGCCGAGTTCCAGGCAACGCAGCTCCGCCTCGCCGAGATGGCGACCGAGATCGATGCCGCGGCGCTCCTCGTCTACCGCGCCGCCTGGGCCAAGGATCGCCTCGGCGGGCGCGTCACCCGCGAGGCGGCGATGGCCAAGCTGTATGCGACCGAGGCGGCGCAGCGCGTCATCGATGCGGCGGTCCAGCTCTGGGGTGGCATGGGCGTCGTCCGCGGCGTTCCCGTGGAGCGCCTCTACCGCGAGATCCGGGCGCTCCGCATCTACGAAGGTACGACCGAGATCCAGAAGCTCGTGATCGCCGCGCAGCTTCTGTCGGCAACGGCATAGGGGAGGTGACACATGCTAGATCCGAGCGCCTATCCCGACAGCTTCGCCCGCGACCACCTGCCGCCGCCCGCGCTCTGGCCGGTGATGGACGGTGCCGGCCTGCCGGAGCTCGCCTATCCGAAACGGATGAACGCGGCGGTCGAGCTCCTCGACCGCATGGTCGAGGCGGGATTCGGCGACCGCCCCTGCATCCGCGCGGCCGACGGGGAGATCTGGAGCTATGCGGCGCTCCTCGACAAGGCCAACCGCATCGCCGGGATCCTTGTTGCCGAGATGGGGCTGCGACCGGGGAACCGCGTTCTGCTTCGCGCCGCCAACGCGCCGATGCTGGCCGCGGCCTGGTTCGCCGTGCTGAAGGCGGGCGGCATCGCCGTGGCGACGATGCCGCTGCTGCGGGCGCGCGAGCTCGCCTACGTCATCGACAAGGCGAAGGTCGCCTTCGCCCTCTGCGATGCGGGACTTTCGGCAGAGCTCGAAGCCGCGCGCGGGAAGAGCGAAGCCCTGCGGCGCATTCTCTATTTCAACGGCGCCGGCGCCGAGGGCCTCGAAGCGCGAATGGCGCGGCAGAGCCCCAGCTTCGACAATGTCATCCCCTCCCGTGACGATGTGGCGCTCATCGCCTTCACCTCGGGGACGACGGGACCGGCCAAGGCGACCGTCCATTTCCACTGCGACGTGCTGGCGATCTGCGACTGCTTTCCGCGCTCGACTCTGCGGCCCTCGGCCGCCGACATCTTCTGCGGCAGCCCGCCGCTCGCCTTCACCTTCGGCCTCGGCGGGCTGCTCCTCTTCCCGATGCGCTTCGGCGCCTCGACGCTCCTTCTCGAAAAGACGACGCCGGAAATCCTGCTCCAGGCGATCGAGGACCACCGGGCGACGACGGTCTTCACCGCGCCCACCATGTATCGCGCCATGACCGAGCTGGCACCGCGATTCGACCTGGAGAGCCTCAGGGCCTGCGTCTCGGCCGGCGAGCACCTGCCGGCGCCGGTCTTCGAGGGCTGGCGAAAGGCGAGCGGGATCGCCACCATCGACGGGCTCGGCTCGACCGAGATGCTGCATATCTTCGTGGCGGCGGCAGGCGCGGAGATCCGCCCCGGCGCCACCGGAAAGGCGATCCCGGGCTACAGCGCCATCGTTGTCGATGGGGAGATGCGCCCGGTCCCGCCGGGCACCATCGGCCACCTCGCCGTGCGCGGACCCACGGGGTGCCGCTATCTCGACGATGCCGAGCGCCAGAAGCGCTATGTACGGGACGGCTGGAATTTGACGGGCGATGCCTACAAGATGGATGAGGATGGCTACCTCTGGTACCAGGCGCGCACGGACGACATGATCATCTCGGCCGGCTACAACATCTCGGGACCCGAGATCGAGGCGGTGCTCCTGGAGCATCCGAAGGTCCGCGAATGCGCCGTCATCGGCGTCCCCGATCCGCAGCGCGGCCAGATCGTCAAGGCTTTCATCGTCCTCCATGACCCGACAGAGGCCGGCGTCGCGACGACGCGCGAGCTCCAGGATTTCGTCAAGCGGCAGGTCGCGCCCTATAAATACCCGCGCGCCATCGCCTATCTCGGCGCCCTGCCGCGCACCGAGACCGGCAAGGTTCAGCGCTTCCGCCTGCGCGAGATCGCCGAGGGCCCGGCCGCGCCGGAGCCGGCGGCCGCCTTGCAGGCCGCGCGCACGGGATGACGCCCCCCGCTATGGATGGCGGCGCAACGGCGCACACCGCCCTCGGCGACCTCGCCGGACTGCGGCAAGACGGAATCGCCGTCTTCCGCGGCGTGCCCTACGCCCTGCCGCCGACGGGCGAGCGGCGCTTCCTGCCGCCGCAGCCGCCGCGCCCCTGGCCGGGCCTTCGCCCAGCGACGGAGCACGGGCCGATCGCGCCGCAAGGCCCTTCGCGTCTGCGCCTTGCGATGGGGGACTATGCGCGGCCGCAGGACGAGGACTGCCTCACCCTGACCATCTGGACGCCGGCGCCCGACGCAAAGCGCCGGCCGGTTCTCGTCTTTCTCCATGGCGGCGCCTATCTCAGCGGCGCCGGCTCGCTCGAATGGTATGATGGCGGCCGCTTGGCGCGCGAGGGCGATCTCGTCGTCGTCGGCGTCAACTACCGCCTCGGCGCGCTGGGGTATCTCCGCCGCGAGGGCGTCAGCCCCGGCAATCTCGGCCTTCTCGACCAGCAGGCGGCGCTCGCCTGGGTCCGGGACCACATCGCCGCCTTCGGAGGCGACCCCGGCGGGGTGACGCTGGCCGGACAGTCGGCGGGCGCCTCCTCGATCGCCTTCCTGCTCATGGAGCCGGCGGCGCGGCCGCTCTTCCGGCGCGCCATCATGCAGAGCGCCGGCCTCGGCCGCCCGCCCTTCACGGCAGAGCGCGCCGAGCGTATCGCGGCCCAGATCCTGGCCGAGCTCGGCATCGACGGGGACCGCGCCGATGCGCCGGCGCGGCTGCGCGAGCTGCCGCCCGCCGCCTTCGTCGCGGCGCAGGCCAAGGTGGCGCGCGCCAATGCGCGCTTCGCCGATATGACGCCGCCCTTCCAGCCGGTGATCGGCCGCTTCGACAGCGCCAAGGCCTTCATCGCCGAGACGGCGCCAGCGTTCGCGGGACGCGAGCTGATGATCGGCGCGACGCGCGAGGAGATGCACGCCTTCTTCGCCGCCGACCCGGCGATGGATGATCCCGATCCGGCTGCCGTCGCCGAGCGCTTCGCCGCGCTCGCCGGCGATGCCGGGCGGATCGAGCTCTACCGGCAGCGCCGCCCCGGCGGCACGCTCCGCGACCTCCTCGCCGACCTCGTCACCGATTCCGTCTTCCTGCTGCCGTCGCTCGACCTCGCCGAAGCCGTGGCCGAGCGGGGCCGGCGGGTATGGGCTTATCAATTCGACTGGGCGCCGGCGGGATCGCGCTTCAAGGCGTGCCACTGCATCGAGCTGCCCTTCGTCTTCGGCACGCTCGGCGCCTGGCCCGGCGCGCAAATGCTGGCCGGCGGCGACCCCGCGCAAATGGCGGCGCTCTCGGCCGCCGTGCGGCGCGCCTGGATCGCGTTCATCCGCGACGGCGATCCCGCGCACGAGACCATGCCCTGGCCCGCCTATGACCGTGCCGGACGGCAGGTGATGCGCTTTGCCGATGTCATCGGGCCGGTCGGCGATCCCGCCGGCGCCGCCTGGCGCCCGCGGCCCTACGCCTGAGCGCCGCCTAGGGGTCGCGGATGGCGATATCGCAGCCTGCCGACCGCGCCGCGCCCGCCGCCTCCGCGCTCATCGAAATGCGCGGTCTCCGCCTCGCCTTCGGCGGTCAGACGATCTTCGACGGGCTCGACCTCACCGTCGAGGACGGCGAGTTCCTTTGCATTCTGGGGCCCTCGGGCTGCGGCAAATCGACCTTGCTGCGCATCATCGGCGACCTCCTCGCGGCCGATGCCGGCAGCATCCTCGTCGACGGGAAACCGCCGCGCGAGACCTGGCGCGACATCGCCTTCGTCTTCCAGTCGCCGCGCCTGCTGCCCTGGCGGAGCGCGCGGGACAATATCTGCCTCGGCCTCGAACTGCGCCGCGGCGATCTTCCCAAGCGGGCGATGCGCGAACGCGCCGACCGGCTTCTCGATCTCGTCGGACTCGCGCGCGACGGCGGCAAATACCCGCGCATGCTCTCGGGCGGCGAGAGACAGCGCGTCGCCATCGCCCGGGCGCTCGCCGTAGAGCCGCGGATCATCCTCATGGACGAGCCGTTCTCGGCGCTCGACCCCAAGACGCGGCGGCATCTGCGCGAGGAGATCGTGCGGATCTGGCAAGCGACGGGCAAGACGATCGTCTTCGTGACGCACGACGTCGAGGAGGCGCTGCTCCTCGCCGACCGCATCGTGCTCCTGTCGCCGAAGCCGACCCGGGTGGCCGAGACTCTGGCGATCACGGCGCCGCGCCCGCGCCGGATCGAGGACAACCCGGCGCTCGCCGCTCGGCGCGACCGGCTGCTCGGGCGTTTTGCGGACGCCGCGGCGCCGGAGCAACGATGATAGCCAAAGGGAGGAGGCGGTGATGATGAAGGCGATGCTGCTCGGCCTGGCGATCCTGGCCGGCATAGCCGCTCGAACCCCGGCGCGGGCGGCGGAGACGCTGACCTTCGCCTATCTCCTCGATCCTGTCTACGAGACCGTGCTGTGGCCGATCCGCAACGGCAAAGTCGCCTCCGATCAAGTCGCGATCGAGGCGAAGCCGCTCGATATTCCGGCGCTGCTGCAGGCGACGGCGACGAAGGCCTACGACGTCATCATGACGGCCGTCGTCGGCGTGCCGAAGGCGGCGGCGCGGGGGCTCGCGCTCAAGATCGTCGGCATCGGCCTGCGCTCCAGCCCCGCGGGCGGCGGCGCCGCGATCTGGGTGAAGGCGTCGAGCCCCATCAAGAGCGTCGCCGACCTCAAGGGCAAGACGATCGGCGTCTATTCGCTGCCCTCGGCCGGCATCACCCTCATCCGCATCGCCCTGTGGAAGAGCTTCGGCATGAACGTCGCCTTGAACGGCGGCGACATGCGTTGGGTCGAGCTGCCGGCGCCGGCGCTGCCGGGCGCCCTCCTCGCCGGCAAGGTCGATGCCGCGACGCTCATCCACTCGCAGGCCTATGCCGCCGGCAAGAGCGGCGATTTCCGCGTCCTCCTCGAGACCTCGCCTCTCGCCGACAAGGCGGTCGGCGGGCAGTCGATCTCGGCCGTCTTCGTCGCCTTCCCCGAGCGCCTCGAAGAGAGGCCCGAGGCCTATGCCGCCTTCGTCAAATTGCTGCGCGCCTCGGTCGATTACACCATGGCCCATCAGGACGAGGTCTTCGCCGCCGTCGGTGCGGCGACGCATGTCGATCCGCAATTCTTCCGCGCCTGGTTCGCTACTTATAGCGAGGTTCCGGTCACCATCGCGCCGAAGGACATCGCCGTCATCCAGCGCGAATGGGAGCTGTGCAAGGAGCTCGGCGTCCTCGACAGCTATCCGAGGGCGGCGGACGCCGTCTGGGACCGCGCCGTTGAGCGGTGAAGGCGCGGTGACGAGCGCGCGCCGGCAGTTGCCGCTCCACCTCTTCACCGCCGCCGTCATCGCCCTCTGGGCGGCGCTCGCGGCCTTCCTGCCCGCCTACGTTCTGCCGGGTCCCGCCGAGGTCGCGCGCGGCCTCGTCCGCTTTCTCCTCGCGCCGCCGATGCTGCTGCACCTCGCCCTGTCGCTCGGCCATGTCGCGGCGGCGCTCTTCTTCTCTTTCCTCCTCGGCTCCGGCCTCGCGCTCCTCGCCCATTACGCGCCCGCCTGCCGGCTCATGGTGCATGGCCGCATCGGCCCCTTCCTCAACGCCTTCTCCGGCGTCGGCTGGACCTTCGTCGCGATTCTCTGGTTCGGGCTTTCCGATGCGACGGTGATCTTCGCCATCGCCGTCCTCCTCGTGCCCTTCGCCATCGTCAATATCGGCGCCGGGCTCGACGGGCTCGACCGCGAGCTGGTGGAGATGGGGCGCAGCTTCGGCCGCCGCCGCGGCGCCGAGTTCCGGCGAATCGTCCTGCCCGCCCTCTACCCCTATGTCTTCGCGACGCTGCGGACAGGCTTCGGCGTCGCCTGGAAGGTCGCGCTGACGGCCGAGCTCTTCGGCGGCAATGCCGGCCTCGGCTACCTCGTCAACATCGCGCGGCAGGACTACAACACGCCGCTCATCCTCGTCGTTATCCTGCTCATGATGGCGATCGTCTACCTCGTCGACCGCCAGCTGCTGGCGCCGCTGCAGGCGCGGCTCGGACGGCATTATGGCGCGGCCTAGGGCGCTTGCCGGACGCGCCTTGGAGCGCCTCTTCGCCGACGGCCTCGTTCTTGCCATCCTCGCCGCCTGGTGGTTCGCGGCGCGCGGCCTGCCGAGCTTCGTCCTGCCGAGCCCGATGGATGTCGGCCTCGCCCTCCTTCGCCTCTTCGCGGCGCGCGATTTTCTGATCCACACCGCGGCGAGCACCGTTCGCGTCGTCGCCTCGGTGCTCATCGCGGCCGCGCTCGCGCTCGTCCTCGCGGCGGGCGCCGAGCACAGCGCGGCGCTCTCGGCCATCATCGAGCGGCGCCTCCTGCCGGTCCTCAATTCCTTCCCGGCGATCGGCTGGGCGATCCTCGTCGCCATCTGGCTGCCGCCCGGCGATCTCGGCGTCGTCCTCGTGCAAGTGCTGATCCTGCTGCCCTTCTGCCTCGTCAATCTCGGCGAGGGCTGGCGCGCGCTCGACCGCGAGGCGATCGAGATGGGGCGCAGCTTCACGCGCTCGCGCGGCCGGCTCTTCCTGAAAGTCCTGCTGCCGCTGCTCTGCCCCTACCTCATCGCCGCCATTCGCATCTCCTATGGCATCGCCTGGAAGGTGGCGCTCGTCTCCGAGCTCTTCGGCGCCGATCGCGGCCTCGGCTATCTCATGCTGCGGGCGGAGGTGTCGTCGGATTCGGCGACTGTCTTCGCCACCTGCCTTGCCATCGTCCTCATCTTCATCGCCGGCGAGAAGCTCGTCATCGACCGCCTCGCCCGGCTCGTCCCCAATCCCTGACGCGGAGAGGAGCCTTTCCCATGATCGCCGCCCCCTTCGGCCTGCAAGCCTGGATCGACAAGCATCTGCCGCAGGCCTTGGGCGCGATCGGCAACAAGGAGGTCTTCAAGGGCTCGGATTTCATCTTCCAGATCATCAAGGGGCCGAACGCGCGCAACGACTTCCACATCGACCCCTGGGACGAGATCTTCTACCAGCTCAAGGGCCACATCTTCGTCCATTTCATCGAGGAGGGGCGCGAGAAGCGCCTGCGCATCGAGGAAGGCGAGGTCTTCATCCTGCCGAAGCAGGTCTACCACTCGCCGCGCCGGCCGCCGGGCAGCGTCGGGCTCGTCATCGAGCGGCCGCGGCAGCCGAACGAGCTCGACGGCATCGCCTGGTTCTGCCCTTCCTGCGGCAACCGCCTGCACCAGGTCGATTTCTGGTGCGACGACATCGAGAAGGGCCTCAAGGACATCATCGCCGCGTTCAACGCCGACCTCGCGCTCCGCACCTGCGGCAAATGCGGCACGGTGCTGCCCGATCCGACGACGCTCGATCCCTGGGGACCGGGAGGCGACGAGGCGGCGCCGGCCGGCGCTGCGCGATGATCGGGGCCGCCGGGGGGCGGCGGCTCTCACGCGAGGAGGATTTGGCGCAACGCCACCGCGTCATTGTGCCGCTCGTCGCGCGCGGCGAAGAGCAGGGTCACCCGCCCCCGCCGCGCCAGGCTCCGCACGCTGTCGAGGAGATCCTGGCGCCCTTTCAGTTCCTCCGCGTAGTCGCGCTGGAACTTCTCCCAGCGCGCCGGGTCGTGGCCGAACCATCGCCGCAGCTCGGTGCTCGGCGCGAGATCGCGCAGCCAGCGATCGACCGCCGCCTCGGCCTTGGTGAGGCCGCGCGGCCATAGCCGGTCGACGAGAATGCGGATGCCGTCATCGGCCGCCGCCGGTTCATAGACGCGCTTCAGGCGCAGGTCGAGCGCACGCGAGCGGCGCCGTGGCGCGGACGCCGATGCGCTCCTGGCCGAGCGCGGCGCCGGGGCGCCGATCCGCGTCACCGGCGTCCAGGCCGGCGGATCGCTCGCCGGAAAGCTCGCGGCGGATTCCCGTTCGATGGTTTCGGCTCCGGCGGCGGCACCGCGCCCCTGAGCGCCGGCGCGGCCGGCCGCGCCCTTCTTCCGTTGCGCCATGCGACCCTCGCCAGGAGAACGCCGGACGTCGCCGCACGTCACGATCCGCGACAATGGCAACGCCGCTTAAAGATATATTTTACATATTGCTTCCCGGCTCACCAGGCAAACATCATCGCTGCCCTCCCAGGCTATTGCAGCAAGGAGTTCCCGCGTGCCGTTCCAATCCGTGACCGAGGAGACGATTCAGCGCCTCGTCGACGCCTTTTACGAGAAGGTGCGGCGCGACCCGGTGCTGGGCCCTGTTTTTGAAACCGCCATCGGCACGGATGGCTGGCCCGCGCATCTCGACAAAATGTACGCCTTCTGGTCCTCGCTCATGCTGACGACCGGCCGCTACAAGGGCAACCCCATGGCCGTCCATATGGCCGTGCCGGGCATCGCCGAGCCGATGTTCGAGCGCTGGCTCGCCCTTTTCGGCGAAACCGCGGGCGAGCTCTTCACGGAGCCGGGCGCCGCCCTCTTCCGCCTCAAGGCCGGACGGGTCGCCGAAAGCCTGAAGCTCGGCCTCTTCTACCGCCCGGCTGCGGCGCGCGAGCTCGCGATTCTCCGCTCCGCCGGCAAGTGACCCGCGCGCAGGCGCCTCACCCTCGGGGCGCCGCGCGCCGCGCCGGGCGGCGTCAAAAAGCGGTTGGCCCGGTCGGCCGCCGGCCCTTATCTTATCGGCCCCGCGCGATGAAGCCAGAGGAAGAGCCGCCCCATGGGACAGTTCGGAATGGGCCAGCCGGTGCGCCGCCTCGAAGATCAGCGGCTCGTCACCGGCCATGGCCGCTACACCGATGACATCACCCTGCCGCGCCAAGCCTATGCCGTCATTCTGCGCTCGCCGCACGCGCATGCGCGGATCCGCGGCATCGATAGGGAAGCGGCCGCCGCGGCGCCCGGCGTCCTCGCCATCTACACCGCCGCCGATCTCGAGCGCGACCATATCGGCACCATTCCGCTGCTGACGCCGCTCCCCAATCGCGACGGCAGCCCCTGCAAGACGCCGCCCTTTCCCGTGCTCGCCCGCGACCGCGTGCGCCATGTCGGCGATTCGGTCGCCGTCGTCATTGCCGAGACGCTGGCCAAGGCGCGCGACGCCGCCGAGCAGGTCGTCGTCGATTACGAGCCTTTGCCGGCCGTCACCGACACCGCTGCGGCGATCGAGCCCGGGCGCCCCCTCGTCTGGGAGGAGGCGCCCGGCAATCTCCATCTCGATTGGGAGATCGGCGACAAGGCCGCGACCGATGCCGCCTTCGCCCGCGCCCGCCACGTCGTCAAGCTGCGCCTCGGCAACAACCGTCTCGTCGCCAATTCGATGGAGCCGCGCGGCGCCATCGGACAGTGGGACCCGGGCGAGGAGCGTTTCACGCTCTATTCCTCGACCCAGGGCTCGCATTTCGTGCGCCAGACCGCGGCCGGCGTCCTCGGCGTGCCCGAGAACCGCGTCCGCGTCGTCACGCCCGATGTCGGCGGCGGCTTCGGCATGAAGCTCTTCCTCTATCGCGAGCACATCCTCGTGCTCTACGCGGCGCGCAAGCTCGGGCGTCCGGTCAAATGGACCGGCGAGCGTTCGGACGCCTTCCTCACCGATATGCAGGGGCGCGACAACGTCACCGAGGCCGAGCTCGCGCTCGACGGCAATGGCCGCTTTCTCGCGATACGCTGCGCCACGATCGCCGCCATGGGCGCTTATCTTTCCAATTTCAGCACCTTCATCCCGACGCTCGCCGGGACGCAGATGCTGACTGGGCTTTACGATTTCGGCGCCGCCCATGTCGGCGTCAAATGCGTCTTCACGCACACCGTCCCGGTCGACGCCTATCGCGGCGCCGGACGGCCGGAAGCGGCCTTCGTCGTCGAGCGCCTCGTCGACACGGCAGCGCGGCGCCTCGGCATTCCGGCGGACGAGCTGCGGCGCCGCAATTTCGTCAAGCGCGAGCAGATGCCCTATGCGACGGCGCTCGGCCTCACCTATGACAGCGGCGATTTCGTCCGCAACATGGAGGATGCGCTGCGCATCGCCGATCACGCCGGCTTCGCGCAGCGCAAGGCGGCGGCGCGCGCCGCCGGCAAGCTGCGCGGCTTTGGCCTCTCCACATATGTCGAGCAGTGCGGCACCGGCGGCGACGAGATGGCGGAGCTGCGCTTCGACCCGTCGGGGAATGTGACGCTCCTCATCGGCACGCAATCCTCGGGGCAGGGACACCACACGGCTTACGCGCAGTTCGTCGCCGACGGACTCGGCATCCCGCCCGAATCGATCCGCTTCCAGCAGGGCGACACCGATGCCGTCGCCTTCGGCCGCGGCACCGGCGGCTCGCGCTCGCTGCCAGTCGGCGGCAATGCGGTAAGGAACGCCGTCGACAAGGTCATCGCCAAGGCGAAGAAAATCGCCGCGCACAAGCTCGAAGCCGCCGAGGCCGATCTTGAATTCGTCGATGGGAGGTTCCGCATCGCCGGCACCGACCGCAGCGTCGCCTTCACGACCATCGTCAAGGAGTCCTTCGAGCCCGGCAACCTCCCGCCCGGGATGGAAACCGGCCTCGATGCGACGGCACGCTACATGCACAAGGCGGCGACCTTCCCCAATGGCTGCCATGCCTGCGAGGTCGAGGTCGATCCCGAGACCGGGATCGTGCGCATCCTGCGCTTCGTCGTCGTCGACGATTTCGGCACGGTCGTCAACCCGCTGCTGCTCGCGGGCCAGATCCATGGCGGCATCGGCCAGGGCGTCGGGCAGGCACTGCTCGAAGGCTGCGTCTACGATCCCGATTCCGGCCAGCTCGTCACCGGCTCGCTTATGGATTACTGCATGCCGCGCGCCGACAATCTTCCGCCCATCGAATTCTCCTACAATGTCGTCCCGTGCACGACGAACCCGCTCGGCGTCAAGGGGGCGGGCGAAGCGGGGGCGATCGGCGCGCCGCCCGCCGTCATCAACGCCATCGTCGACGCGCTCGCCGAATACGGCATCGAGCATATCGAGATGCCGGCCACCCCCGAGCGCGTGTGGAGCGCCATCCAGCGCGCGCGGCCGGCGGCGGCGGCGGAATAGCGGCCGGCGTGGCAGGCGAGCTGGAGAGGCTCCTCGCGATCGCCTCCGATGCGGCGCGGCGGGCCGCCGTGGCGATCATGGAGATCTACGCGTCGGATTTCGCCATCCGCCGCAAGGACGACGCCTCGCCGGTGACGCTGGCGGACCAGCGCTCCGAGGCGCTGATCCTCGCGGCGCTGCGCCGCCACGCCCCGGACATTCCCATTATCGCCGAGGAGGAGGCGGCGACGCATGGCTTGCCCGCCACGGCGCCGCCGCGCTTCTGGCTCGTCGATCCGCTCGACGGCACCAAGGAATTCGTCGGCCGCAACGGCGAGTTCACGGTCAACATCGCCCTCATCGAGAACGGCGCGCCGATCCTCGGCGTCGTCCAGGTCCCGGTGCAGGATGTCCTCTACGCCGCGCGCGGCTCCGGCACCGCCACGCGCCGCCGCGCCCTCGGACCCGCGGAGCCGATCGCGGCGCGACCCCAGCCGGACGCCGGCGCCGTTCTCGTCCACAGCCGCTCGCACGAGCGCAACGACGCGCTCGCCGCCTTCACCCGCGACCATCCCGTCGCCGAGATGCGCGTCTGCGGCAGCTCGGTCAAATTCTGCCTGGTCGCCGCCGGGGAGGCCGACCTCTATCCGCGCTTCGGCCCGACGATGGAATGGGACACGGCCGCCGGCCACGCCATCCTCGCCGCGGCGGGCGGCACGGTGACGACCGAGGACGGCGCGGCGCTGCGCTACGGCAAGCCGGGGTTCCGCAATCCCGGCTTCATTGCGCGCGGATTGCCGCCGCGCCGGCCGGGGTCACCGGAGCTGCGCTAGAATCTCGGCCGCGACGGCGCGCACCTCCTCGGCCGCTCTCCCGCCCGGCGCCGCCTCGGTGATGCCGCGGCCATCGGCCATGGCGCTCGCGAGGGCGACGCGGTTGCCGATTCGCGACGCGGCGACCGCGGCGCCGAACTCGTCCAGCTTCGCCGCCATCGCCTCGGCGAGATTGGCGCGCGAGGGCACGCGATTGAGGACGAGGAGCGCCCGCGTCTTCTCCTGCCGCGCCAAATCGAGGGTGGGCCGCGTCGCCCACAAATCCATGGGCGAGGGCTGCACCGGAACGAGGAGGAGGTTGGCCGCGCGCACGACGAGGCGGGCCTCGGTCTCGGCATGAGGCGGGCTGTCGACAAGAACGATGTCGTGGTCGCGGGCGCGGCGCGCGATCTCCGTCCCGACGCGCCAGCCCGAGACGGCGGCGAAGTCGAGCCCGGTGCCGTTCCGCCCGAAGCGGGCTTCGCGCAGCGCATGCCAGGCGGCAAGGCTCGCCTGCGGGTCGATGTCGACGAGGGCGACGCGCTTGCCGTCCCCCGCCCAGGCGACGGCGAGATGCGCCGCCAGCGTCGTCTTGCCCGCACCGCCCTTCTGTTGCGCGATGGTGATGACGCGTCCGGCCATGCTCGCGGCCCCCCTGCGCGATATTGCGCTGCACAAGAGTGTGCCGGACACGCTTGCAACCCGCAAGCGGCGACGGTGCCGCAGCGCAGTGATATAGTCGTGGCGACGCTTTCCCGGAACCCGACGAGTGCCCGCCCGCGCCCTCTCCTCTAGCTCCGCCGATATCGCCGAAGCGGCGCGGCTGTTGCGCCGCGGCGAGGTCATCGCCTTTCCGACCGAGACCGTTTACGGCCTCGGCGGCGACGCCACAAACGACCGGGCCGTCGCCGCGATCTTCGCGGCAAAGGGCCGGCCGCGCTTCAACCCCCTCATCAGCCATCTCGCCGCGCCGGAGGCGGCAGCCGATCTCGCCCTGCTCGACGAGCGCAGCCGCGGCGTTGCCCGGCGCTTCTGGCCGGGTCCGCTGACGCTCGTCCTGAGGCGCCGCGCCGATTGCCCGATCTCGCTCCTTGCCAGCGCCGGCCTCGACACGGTGGCGCTGCGCGTGCCGGCGCATCCGGTGGCGCAGGCGCTCCTCGCCGCCGCCGACCGGCCGATCGCGGCGCCGAGCGCCAACCGCTCCGGCCGGATCAGCCCGACCGCGGCGGAGCACGTCGCCTCCGAGCTCGGCGACCGCATCGCCGCCATTGTCGATGGCGGCGCCGCGGCGATCGGCGTCGAATCGACGGTTCTCGATCTGAGCGGCGAGCGGCCCTTGCTGCTGCGTCCGGGCGGCGTCACGGTCGAAGCGCTGACGGCGTCGTTGGGGCCGATCGACGAGCCGCGTTCGGAAGCCGGCGTTGCGCCGCGCGCGCCGGGAATGCTGGCGAGCCATTACGCGCCGAATTTGCCGCTCCGGCTCGAAATCGGCGAGGCGCTACCCGGCGAAGCGGTGCTCGCTTTCGGCGGCGATCCGCCCCCCGGATTCGCGGAGATCCGCTGGCTCAGCCGCTCGGGCGACCTCGCCGAGGCGGCCGCCAATCTCTTCGCCGCGCTGCGGGCGCTCGACCGGCCGGACTTCTCCGGCATCGCGGTGATGCCCATTCCCGAGCGCGGGCTCGGCCGCGCCATCAACGACCGCCTGCGCCGCGCCGCCGCGCCGCGCCCTTAAGACTTTGACCGCCAAGGACGCCAAGAACACCAGGGTTCAATTCCTTTGGTGTTCTTGGCGTCGTTGGTGGTTAATTAGCGCCGAGGACGCAGCACCGGCTGGGATGGAATGACGACATTGGCACGCGACGCGGTCCTGGCGCGCATCAAGGAGGTGGTCGGGCCCAAGGGCTGGACGACCGATCCCCACGAGGTCGAGCCCTATCTTGTCGAGCAGCGCGGGCTCTATCGCGGCGCGACGCGCATGGTCGTGCGGCCCGCCGCGACCGAGGAGGTCGCCGCCGTGGTCAGGATCTGCGCCGCGGCGAAGCTGCCGATCGTGCCGCAGGGCGGCAACACCGGGCTCGTCGGCGGCGGCGTCCCGCCCGAAGACGGCGACAACATCGTCCTCGCCCTGCAGCGCATGAACCGCATCCGCGCCATCGACCCGCTCAACTACACCGTCACCGCCGAGGCCGGCGTCGTCCTCGCCGATCTGCAGAAGGCGGCCGAAGAGGCGGGGCGGCTCTTTCCCTTGAGCCTCGGCGCCGAAGGCTCCTGCCGGATCGGCGGCAACCTTTCGACGAATGCCGGCGGCGTCGGCGTGCTGCGCTATGGCAATGCCCGCGATCTTGCCCTCGGCCTCGAAGTCGTCCTCGCCGACGGGCAGGTCTGGGATGGCCTCCGGGGCCTGCGCAAGGACAATACCGGCTACGATCTGAAGCAGCTCTTCATCGGCGGCGAGGGGACGCTCGGCATCATCACGGCGGCCTGCCTGAAGCTGTTCCCGCGGCCGCGCGAGATCGAGACGGCCTTCATCGCGCTCGAGCGCATCGACGATGTGATGGAGGTCTTCTCGCGGGCGCGCGCCGCCAGCGGCGATCAGCTCACCGCCTTCGAGCTCATCCCGCGCATCGGCCTCGAATTCGGCATCCGCCACGTTCCCGGCATCCTCGATCCGATCGCTCGCCCCTACCCCTTCTACGCCCTCCTCGAAGTCTCATCGAGCCAGCCCGGTTCGGGGTTGCGCGCCGCTCTCGAAGAGTTCCTCGCCGCGGCGATGGAGGCGGGCCTCGTCCAGGACGGCGTCGTCGCCGCAAGCGCCGGCCAGGCGAAAGACCTCTGGCGCATCCGCGAAGGCGTCGTCGAAGGCCAGATCCCGGAAGGCGGCAGCATCAAGCACGACGTCTCGGTGCCGGTGAGCCGCGTCGCCGAATTCGTGCGGCGCGCGACGGCCGCATCGGAAGCGCGGCTGCCCGGCATCCGTCCCGTCGCCTTCGGCCATGTCGGCGACGGCAACATCCATTTCAATCTGAGCCAGCCGCCCGGCGCCGACCGCGCGGCCTTCCTCGCCCGCTGGCACGAATTCAACGAGATCGTCCACGGCATCGCCGCCGCTCTCGGCGGCTCGATCAGCGCCGAGCACGGGCTCGGCCGCCTGAAGCGCGACGAGATCGCGCGGTACAAATCGCCGCTCGAGCTCGATCTCATGCGGAAGATGAAGCGCGCTCTCGATCCCGACGGGATCATGAATCCCGGCAAGGTGATCCCGGAGCCGCGCTGAGACGAGGGAGCGAGGGGAGGAGCCGCTGTGACAGGTTACGACGCCCCCATCGACGAGATGCGCTTCGTCCTCGACGAAGTCACCATGCTCCCAGAGATCGCGCGGCTGCCCGGCGGCGAGCAGGCGACACCCGACCTCGTCGGCGCCGTGCTGGAGGAAGCCGGCAAGCTCGCCCGGGACGTGCTGGCGCCCTTGAATGCGAGCGGCGACCGCGAGCGGTCGCGCCTCGAGAACGGGGTCGTCCGCACGCCGACCGGCTTTCGCGAAGCCTATCGGCGCTATGTCGAGGGCGGGTGGAACGCGCTTCCCTTTGCGCCCGAGCATGGCGGCCAGGGATTGCCGATCGCCCTCTCGACCGCCGTGCTCGAAATGTGGAACGCGGCCAATCTCTCCTTCGCGCTCTGCCCCATCCTGACCGTCGGCGCCGTCGAGCTGCTGGCCGCGCATGGCTCGCCCCGGCAGCAGCGGCTCTATCTCGAAAAGCTCGTCTCCGGCGAGTGGACCGGGACGATGAACCTGACGGAGCCGCAGGCGGGCTCGGATCTGGGCGCGCTCACGACGCGGGCGGTGCGCGAGGGCGACCACTACCGCATCACCGGGCAGAAGATCTTCATCACCTATGGCGACCACGATCTCGCCGAGAACATCGTGCACATGGTGCTGGCGCGCACGCCCGAGGCGCCGCCCGGAACCAAGGGCATCTCGCTCTTCATCGTGCCAAAATTCCTGCCGCGCGAGGATGGCGGCCCCGGCGAGCGCAACGATCTTCGGCCCGTCAGCCTCGAGCACAAGCTCGGCATCCATGCGAGCCCGACCTGCGTCATGGCCTATGGCGACAATGGCGGCGCGATCGGCGATCTCGTCGGCGAGGAGAATCGCGGCATCGAATACATGTTCACGATGATGAACAACGCGCGCCTCAATGTCGGGCTGCAGGGCGTCGCCATCGCCGAGCGCGCCTATCAGCAGGCATCGAGCTTCGCCCGCCAGCGCGTTCAGGGCCGGCCGATCGGCGCCGCCGGAACGGCGGCGCTGCCGATCCTCCATCATCCCGACATCCGCCGCATGCTGCTGATGATGAAGGCGCTGACCGAGGCGACGCGCGCTTTGGCCTATTTCGCCGCCGGCGCCATCGACCGCGCGCGCCACCACCCCGATGCCGCCACCCGCGAGGAGCAGCAGCGCCTCGTCGATCTCCTCATTCCGATCGTCAAGGCCTGGTCGACCGATCGCGGCGTCGAGACCGCCTCGATCGGCATCCAAATCCATGGCGGCATGGGCTTCATCGAGGAGACGGGCGCGGCGCAGCACCTGCGCGACGCTCGCATCACGCCCATCTATGAAGGGACGAACGGCATCCAGGCGAACGACCTTCTCGGCCGCAAGGTGATGCGCGACGGCGGCGAGACGGCGCGGCGCTTCATCGAGACGATGCGCGCCCTCGATGGCGCGCTCGCCGCCGAGGCGCTGGACGCCTTCCCGGCGATGCGCGCGCGCCTCGGCGCTGCTCTCGATGCGCTCTCTGAAGCCACGGCGTGGATCGTCGCGCGCTGGCCCGCCGATCCGGCGCTGACCATCGCCGGCGCTGTTCCTTATCTCGAACTCTTCGGCACCGCGGCGGGTGGCTGGCTCATGGCGAAGGCAGCGCTCGCCGCGGCCGCGCGCCTGCGGCAGCGGAAGGGCGATCCCGATTTCAACCGCGCCAAGATCGCCACCGCGCGCTTTTACGCCGAGCACATCCTGCCGCGCACGGCCGGGCTTCTTCCCGCCGTGTTCGGCGGCGGCGCGGTCCTGGATTTTCCGCTGGAGCGGCTCTGAGCCGCCGCTACCAGCTCATCCCGCCATCGACCGCGAGCGTCTGGCCTGTCACCATCGCGGCGGTGGCGAGAAATAGCATCGCCTCGGCGATGTCAGCGGGCGTGCACATGCGCGCCATCAGTGTCTTCTCGACGATGCCGCGCTTCTTCTCCTCGGGCCAAGCCTTCGTCCACGGCGAATCGACGAGGCCCGGCGCCACGGCGTTGACGCGCACCTCGGGCGCCAGCGCCCGCGCGAGGTTTCGCGTCATGTTGATGAGCGCCGCCTTGCTGGCGCCATAGGCGATCGAGCTGCCGACGGCGCCGAGACCGGCGACGGACGCCGTCGAGACGATGGCGCCTTTCGCCGCCTTGAGCGCGGGCGCCGCGGCATGGGCGCAGCGGAAGGGGCCGAGAAGGTTGGTCTCGATGATCGCCGACCAGAACGCCTCGGTCATCTGCGCGAGGTCCTTGAAGTCGATGGGCGCGCTCGTCGCCGGCGTCCCGGCATTGTTGACGAGGATGTCGAGCCGGCCCAGCGCCGCGACCGCACGCTCGACCATCGCCTCGGCCTCGCCCGCTTTCGAGACATCGCCCGGCGCGGCGATGACGCGATGCCCCGCCGCGACGAGGCGCGCCACCTCGGCCGGCCCTCGCGGGTCGTCGGCGAGATGATTGAGCGCCACGGCGGCGCCGCAGCGCGCGAAGAGCTCGACGATCGCGAGCCCGATGCCCGAGGCGCCGCCGGTGACGAGCGCGGCCTTGCCGGTTAGATCCGCGGTGATCATGGTGCCCCCTCTCTCCGGCCGAATCGCCGCCTCGCCCCTCAATAGCCGAGCGCGATTCCGTCCTTGCGCGGCTCGGTGCCGCCGATGAGGACGCCGCGTTCCCAGTCGATGGCGATGACCTGGCCGCCGCCGAGAGGCTTCGGCGCCCATTCGATCTTGTGGCCGCGGCGCGCGAGATCGGCGGCGACCGAGTCCGGGATCGTGCGTTCAAGGCGCAGCACGCCTTCGGTCGCGTGGCTGCGCGGCGCGTTCGCCGCCGCCTGCGGATCGCGGCCGCGGTCCAGCATCTCGGAGACGATCTGCGCGTGCCCGACCGCCTGGTAGTGGCCGCCCATGACGCCGAAAGCCATCGCCGCGCGGCCGTCCTTCATCACCATGCCCGGGATGATGGTGTGCATCGGCCGCTTGCCGGGCGCGATCGCATTGGGATGACCTGAAATCGTGCGGAAGCACATGCCGCGATTGTGCAGCAGGACGCCGGATTTCGCCGCATAGAGGCCGCTGCCGAAGGCGTTGAAGAGCGAGTTGATGAAGGAGACGGCGTTGCGGTCGCGATCGACGACGCAGAGATAAGTCGTGTCCTTGTGCTCGGCCGCGGACCAATGCGAATCGGGAAGCGCGCGGTCGAGACGGATGGCGCCGCGGATCGCCTCGGCGCGGGCCTCGGAGAGGAGCCCCGCGACATCGACGGGGTGGTGCGCAGGATCGCCGATATAATCGTCGCGCAGCCGGTAGGCGGCCTTTGTCGCCTCGGCGAGAAGGTGGATGCGGTCGGCCTCGCTCCACTGCGCGCCGGCGAGATCGTAGCCGGCCAAGATGCGGAGCATGATGAGCGCGGCGAGGCCCTGGCCGTTGGGCGGGCATTCGACGATCTCGTGGCCGCGATACGCGGCGGAGATCGGCTCGACCCATTCGCTGCGCTGCGCCGCGAAATCCTCGATCGTATGGAGGCCGCCGCGCGCGTTGAGATGGGCGACGATCTCGGCGGCGATCTCGCCCTCGTAGAAGGCTGTGGGCCCCTTGCGGGCGATGCGGCGCAGGGTGGCGCCGAGAGCCGGCTGGCGGAAGAGGTCGCCGGCGGCCGGCGCCGCCCCTCCCGGCCAGTATTGCGCCGCCGCATCGGGATCATGGCCGAGGCGCTCGCGCTGATCCGCCCAGTCATAGGCGACGCGCGGCGTCACGCGGAATCCCTCTTCCGCCGCCTTGATCGCCGGCCGCAGCAGCTCCGCCATCTCCTTGCTGCCATGCGCCTCGTGGAGGCGGAACCAGGCATCGATCGCGCCGGGCACGGTGACCGCATGCGGCGAGGTCGGCGGAATCGCCGTCATTCCGCGCTCCTGATACCACTCCGCCGTCGCCTTCGCCGGCGCCCGGCCGGAGCCGTTGAGGGCGAGCGGACGCCCGCCTTTCGGCGAGTAGAGGACGAAGCAATCGCCGCCGATCCCGGTCATCGCCGGCTCGGCGACGCAGAGCAGCGCCGCCGCGGCGATCGCCGCATCGACGGCATTGCCGCCGGCGCGCAGCACGTCGATGGCGGTCAGGCTGGCGAGCGGCAGCGAGGTCGCCGCCATGCCATGCTCGGCGACCGCCGGCGAGTGCCCGGGAACGAAGAAATCGCGCATCGAAACTCCTCTCTGCAGCGCCGCGCCCGGAGAGGAATCTCCCGGATTTCCGCTGGACTGACCGCTGGCCGCGCACTCTCGCATCGGCTCGCCTTGCGGGTCAACTTGATGGAAGACAATAATGACGCGATTTTGATTCGGAGCTTCGCCGCCGAGCCGAGCGCGAATGCACCCCTTCCGGAAAAGGATAGCGGCCATGCAGGATGTGTATATTTACGCTGGGCTGCGCACGCCCTTCGGCCGCCATGCCGGAGCCCTGGCGCCGGTGCGCCCCGACGACCTCCTCGCCGGCGTGGTGAAGGCGCTCGTCGCCCGCTCGCCCTTCAAGCCCGAGGCTTTCGAGGACGCGGTCGTCGGCTGCACCAACCAGGCCGGCGAGGACGCGCGCAATGTCGCGCGCCATGCGGCGCTCCTCGCGGGCCTGCCGACCGCGATCGGCGGCATCACCGTCAACCGCCTCTGCGGCAGCGGCCTCGCCGCAATCATCGACGCCGGACGCGCCGCGCGCTGCGGCGAGGGCGAGCTCTTCATCGCCGGCGGCGTCGAGAGCATGAGCCGGGCTCCTTTCGTCATGGCCAAAAGCGAGAGCGCCTATGGCCGCGAGGCGCGCATCTTCGATTCGACCATCGGCGCCCGCTTCCCCAATCCGCGCATCGCCAAGGCCTTCGGCGAGGACACGATGCCGCAGACCGCCGACAATGTCGGCCGCGACCTCGGCATCGGCCGGGCCGAGAGCGACCGCTTCGCCCTCGCCTCGCAGCGGAACTATGCGAAGGCCAAGGCCGAGGGCTTTTACGACGGCGAGCTGACGCCGGTCGCGATCGCCGGCCGCAAGGGCGCCGAGACGGTGGTCGCTGCCGACGAGCACCCGCGCCCCGACACCACCCTCGAACGCCTCGCCGCGCTGAAGCCGCTCTTCTCCGAGGGCGTCGTCACCGCCGGCAACGCCTCGGGCATCAATGACGGCGCCGCCGCGCTCATCATCGGCACCGCCCGGGCTGGCGAGGCGGCGGGCGCCAAGCCGCTGGCGCGCCTCGTCGCCGCCGCCATCGCCGGCGTCGAGCCCAGGGTCATGGGGCTCGGCCCCGTACCGGCGTCGCGCAAGGCACTGGCGCGCGCCAGGCTCGGCCTTTCCGACATGGATGTGATCGAGATCAACGAGGCCTTCGCGACGCAGGTCCTCGGCTGCCTGAAGCAGCTCGGCCTCGATTTCGCCGACAGCCGCGTCAACCCCAATGGCGGCGCCATCGCCATCGGCCACCCGCTCGGCGCCTCGGGCGCCCGCCTCGCCCTCACCGCTATCCGCCAGCTCCAGCGCAGCCGCGGCCGCTACGCCCTCGTCAGCATGTGCATCGGCGTCGGCCAAGGCATCGCCGCGATCTTCGAGCGGATGTGAGCGTCCCTCAAAGAACATTCCCCTCTCCCCGGAGGGGAGAGGGTTTT